>CAIVLE010000062.1 GCA_903906635.1 uncultured Burkholderiales bacterium
CATATCCAAGTTGACCCCCCCCAATGCCACCGGTGTGTCAAAGGGAGAGGCATGACCCCGCTCGGGATCGTGGCAGCTCGCGCATGACAGGCGCCCCGAGCCTGACAAGCGGGTGTCTTTGAAGATGTCTTGCCCCAACAAAGCAGCCGCACTCATCGGCGAGGCTGCGCTTGTTGAACCACCACCGCAGGCGGTCAAGGCAAAGCAAACCAAGCATGACAACAAACTAAAGGCGAGTTTCATCCTGAACCGTGATGTACGGCCTTCAAAACAAAAGGCAAAGGGTGAAGAACTGGCGCTGACTCAGCGCCGCAACTCAAACCATGGAGCGGTGTTTGAGCGTGCGTTGGTCGGACAGATGCGCACCGATGAGCCACGCGGTGGGGATGACCACCAGGGCAATAGACAGGACTTGGGCAATCCAGCCTTCGGCAATGTCTTCGGTCAACTCATGCCACAAGGCGTTGTCTAAACCCGGCACCACGCCCGCTTCGGTGAACTCGTGCAAGGCATAGACCACCAACTGAACGGCAAAGACCATCATGAACCAGGACGTGACACGAAAGAAACGACCGAGGTTGACCTTGTGGCCGAACTTGACCCACATCCAACTCACGCCAGCGGCCAGGGCCACCCCCACCAAGGCGCCCCACGTCATGTCGCTTGCTTCGGCATTGGCCGCCAAAGAAGCGATCATGGTAGCCGTCTCAATGCCCTCCCGGCTGACCATGAAGACAGTGAAGGCAAAAATCGACCACCACGCCTTGGCGCCGTGCAAGGCAGAGACCTCATCCAAGCGGTTCGTAATTTGCTTGCCCATGCCTTTGCCAGCTTGGCTCATGTGCACCACACACCACGTGACAGCAGCGGCTGCCACCAAGGCCATCACACCGGCCCATACGGAGGACATGGCGCCAATCTGCGACAGCACCACCCCCAGCACCGCACACCCCAGCACCGAGACACCCAGGCCCCAACGCACGGCAGACAACAAACCAAAGTTGTTGGCTTTGCGCAAATACAAAGTGGCGATGGCAATAACCAAGAAGGCTTCGAGGCCCTCACGAAAACAAATCAGCAGAGCTTGTGACATGGTGGAGCAGTCCAGGGTTACGTGTTCGAGTGTTTGTGTGCGCCCAAATGATAACCACTTTCATTTAGATTAACAAGTACCTGGGAGAAACTTTTTGCGCCTACTTGGAGATGGCTTGATCTAGCTCAAAAGACCATGCCGCCATCAATGTGAATCGACTGTCCAGTCATGCCGCTGGACTCTTGTGAGCCCAGGTACACCGCCATGCCAGCAATCTCTTGTGGGGTCATCATCCGTCCCAAAGGGACACGGGCCAGGGCCGCTTTGACAAACTCCTCGGCCGACGCGCCAGAGCTGAGCGCGACTTGCGCTTTGAGCTCCTCCAGCATGTCGGTCTGCACAAAGCCAGGACAAATGGCGTTGACGGTCACCCCAAAGGGGCTGGCCTCCAAAGCGACGCACCGGGTCAAGCCAACGACGGCATGTTTGCTGATGTTGTAAGCACTCTGATTGCGTGAGCCCCACTTGCCTGCGGTCGAGGCGATGTTGACAATGCGGCCGTGTTTACGCTGCTGCATCTGGGGCAAGCAGGCTTGGGTGAAGTGGATGACGCCAAACAAATTGACATCCAACAGGTCTTGGAAATCTTGCGCCGTGTAGTCCAAAAAGGATTTGGCTCGGTACACCCCAGCGTTGTTGACCAAGATGTCGACATGGCCAAATCGCGCATGCACCTGACTCACGGCGGCAAAGCAAGCCTCTCGCTGGGTCACATCCAAGGCGACGGTCATGACACGCTCGGCAGGCAAGTCCAATTCGGCCACTGTCTCTTCCAGCAAGGCGGGGTTGCGCGCCACCAAGCACAGGCTGGCGCCCTCTTTGGCGTAGGCTTGAGCGATCGAGCGCCCAATGCCTCGGCTCGCGCCGGTGATGATGGCCACGGCTTGGTTCAAACGATCGGTCATGGTGTCTTTCCTTTGCGGTTGTGTGTTGGTGAGAGATTTTGCGGCACGCCCCCTTCAAGGGCGCTAAAGATCCAACGCCCTCGCCCATTGGGCCAGCCAGGCTTGGCAAGACGCGGACAAAGGGGCGCGGGTGATGAAGGTCAACCCTGCGGGAGGCAAGTCGCTGCGCCCAGGCTGCTGTGAAGCAGGAGACAGCTCGGGTTGGCTGTCTCCCAAAGACCACTGCAGCGCGCTGTAGCCGCTGTCGACCAACTGGACATGGCCTTTGATGCGCAAGATGTCGGCTCCAAACTGCGCCAAACCCAGCGCCAGCCAAGCCAACAAGCGCGGTGCCTGCAAGGCCTGGTGCATCGGGATGAAGACGCTGTGCGCATGGGGCTGGCCCTGCACTGGGCTGGGGTTGACAAGCGGGGGATGGGCGCTGGGCGTTGAGGGCAAGAGGGCCAGCAACTGCTGGGCCGAAAAATTCGCATGCGCCGAGGTGGCAAAGGTCGCCAGCGGGTTGAGCTGGCAAAGGCGCTGACGTAAAGCGCTCAGCGCGTGATCAGCCACCAAGTCCATTTTGGTCAGCACCACCACATGGGCCGCTTGCACTTGGGCTTGGGCTTGGCGGGAGGTCGTCAACAGGTCCAGCCCCACGCTGGCGTTGAGTGTGGTGATCACGCCGCCCAAACGGTAGCGTTTAGACAACAAGGGATCGGTGCGCAAGGCCTCGAGCACGGGGTGTGGGTCGGCTAGGCCAGTGGTTTCAATGATCAGCTGCTCGAACCTTGGGACTTGGCGATGCAAGCGCGCCCAAAACACATCGGCCAGCATCTCAGACAACGCCGGCAAGCCCTCACAACACACACAAGCACCTTGCAGCAATTGAGCCGATTGCACCGCACCTGAGATCACCTGCTGGTCAAACCCGACTTGTCCAAATTCATTGACCACCACTGCCGCTTGGGCCCACACGGGCTCTTGCAGCCAGCGGTTGAGCAAGCTGGTTTTGCCGCTGCCCAAATAGCCCGTAAGCAAGTAAACCGGGATGGGACGCGTCACCATGGCGTGTGACTCAAAATCCCAGTCGCACAGAAATGGCTTGGGCCGCCTGCATCACCATTGGCGTGAAGGCTTTCAGGGCTTTCTTGCTCAGGCGCTGCACGGGGCCTCCGATGCCCACAGCGGCCACCACCTCACCTTGGGCATTGAAGATGGGCGCAGCGAGCCCGACCATGCCGGGTTCGCTCTCCTCCATGTCCAAGGCACAGCGGTTTTTTTGCACCTCCTGTAAGCAAGCCAACCAATGGCTACTGGGCGTCAAGGTGTTCAGCGTGCGGACCACTCGTTGGGCTTTGAGGGCCCGTTGCACCACCTCAGGCGGGCTGAAAGCCAGGATGGCACGGCCTTCGCTGGTAGACAACGCAGGTTTGCGTATGCCCAAATAAGAGCGCATGCGAATGGCTTGCGGGCTCTCCAAGTTGTAGAGGTACAAAACGTCCGACTTGTCGAGCACCGACAGGTGAACCGTCTCCGAGGTTTGATCGCGCAACAGGGCCAGGTGAGGCAAGGCTTGGCTAGAGATGTCCATGCGCCTGCGCACCAAGGCGCCCAAGGAGAACAAGGTCAGCCCCAGGTGGTAGCGCGCGTCTTGCGGGTTTTGCTCTAAAAAACCTTCGGCCTGCAAGGTGCGCACCAAACGATGCGCTGTGCTTTTGGCCACGCCCAGGTGTTTGGACAATTCGGTGATGCCCAAGCTCGTGGTTTCGTCGTCAAACGCCTTGAGGATACGCAAGGCGGCCTCCACCGAGCTGAGTCTTTGGCTGGCGGGCGCCTTCATGGGCGTCATGGCAACTGCGCGTGCTGCGGATGGATGGTCATGTGGATGGCGTCCTCCACGCCCTGCCCGACCAAACCACGCAAGGCCAGATCGGTTTGTTCAAGCCCAAACGAATGGGTACTCATGGCTTGCACGCGGTGGCGGTTGTGGGCAATCAGGCCAATCGCCAACTCCACCGATTCGTAGCTGTGGCCGCGCATGCCTTTGACGTTCAAAAACCGCGCAATGATCATGTCGCTGTCAAAGTGTGGGATTTTTTGCCGCTTCTGGCCACCCAATATCACCCGTCCCCGCTTGCGCGCCAGCTGCATGGCGGTGGTGACTGAGTCGGTCCCGCCAGACGCGCAGTCGATCACCAAATCAGCCATGAGGCCGCCGGTGAGTTCGGCCACCGTCTCCAGCAAGTCTTGCTGCTCAATGTCGATCACATGGTCGGCACCGAGTTGCAAGGCCATGCGCAGACGAACTTGGTCGCTCGGGGTGGACAAGCCGGTGACGATGATTTTGTCGACTCCGGCCTCGCGAGCGGCCACCACACAGGCCAAGCCTTGCTGGCCCGGCCCTTGGATGACCACGCACTGGCCTGGGCCCGCACCGCCTTGCAAATACGTCCACTCGATGCCGTTGGAGATGGGCAAGGCCAGCGCTGCATGCACGGGCTTGACCGTGGCCGGGACGCGGTGAAACACCGTGTTGAGGTGCAAAAACTGGTGCTGGCTGTAACCGCCCCACAAACCGGGTGCGACATTCAACCCAGTGGCGCCGTAACGCAGTCCGCCCAAGCGCCAATCGGTGGCGTCGCACAAACGAAAGTCGCCATCGCGGCAATACATACAGTGTCCGCAGGGCAAGTACTCTTCGAGCACCACATAGTCGCCTTCTTGCACGCCCCACTTGAGCGCGGCCAAACGCCCCAGCTGCTGCACATGGCCCACCGTCTCATGACCCAGCACCAAAGGGCCTCGGCTGGTGGGCAAGTTTTGGTAATACGCCCAGTCGCTGCCACACACCCCGGTGACACTGACAGCCAACAAGCCCGAATCATCTGAGGCGGCAGGCAGCGCCAGCTCTTGGATCTGCGTGACGCCCGGCGCAATGGCCACCGCAGCCCGTGTGCTGGTGCTCATACCGAGGCGCGAGGTTTGCCAGGCTCGGCCAACAGCGCGTCTTTGGCAGCCTCTTTGTAGGGCTGGTTGCGCGGCAACAGCATGGCCACAGAGCGCACCCGTTGTTCGGTGGGGGCGACGCCCGGTGGGGGCGTGCCCTTATCGGCCAAGGCTTTGGCCGCCTTGAGCAAGCGATGACGCGCCATGATGATGCCGTTGTCAGTGGAGACCAAGTGCTCTTTGGTGCGGTCTTGGATCGGCCCCATGCTCTCTTGCAATGAAGCGTCTTGCATGGCAATGCCTTCGATGCCGCTGTAGGTGATGCCTTGCTTTTGTTTGGCTCGGTCCATCAGGTAATCGTTGGACTTGTTTTGGATTGGCAAAAAGGTGCCGGGCACGTTGCGGGTGTGGATGCCTTTACCGTCTCGCATGGCCTGCACCTCGGTGTCTTTCAAGGCGCGGGTGGGGTGGTAATCCAAGCTCCAAGTCCAGCAGGAATGGTCATCAATCGGGACCCAAAAGTGGCCATGGGTGGGATGGTCACCCCGTGGCGGGACCAAGGTAAAACACGGCATGACCCAGGGGGTGATGCGCCAGTAGTACTGGTCATCTTCGGCATTGCGGCGAACCCCGACATACAACCCCCCACTGGACTCGACCACTTCAAACACAGGCTTTTTATCCGAGACGTTGTACTGGTTGCCTTTGGCGCCGACAAACAAGGGGTCGGTGTTCAAGCTCCCACTGTGCAGCCACGAGACGTGGCTCGAATCGATGCCGCCTTCCAAGGCCTGTAACCAGTTGCTCTCTTGCAAGCGCTTGGAGACATAGTTTTGCGGGGCAGGTACGGTCGAGAACTCATAGGCTGGCAACGCCGGCTCGTGCTCGGGTGGGCCCATATAAATCCAGATCACGCCACCTTGCTCGACCATCTTGTAGGACTTGAGCTTGACCTTGTCGCAATAGCCACTCTCTGCGGGCTCGGAGGGCACGTCCACACACTGCCCGTTCACATCGTATTTCCACCCGTGGTAGGGACAGCGTAGGCCCGACTCCTCATTGCGACCAAACCACAAGGACACGCCACGGTGTGCACAAAACTCGTCGATCGCACCCAGGCGGCCTTGGGAGTCTTTGAAGGCCACCATTTTTTCTGACAGCAAATGCAAGCGCACGGGCGGGCAATCGGGTCCGGGCAACTCCTCGCTCAACAAAGCCGGCAACCAGTAACGGCGAAACAAGTTGCCCATGGGGGTGCCAGGTCCTGTTTGGGTCAATATGTCGTTTTGTTCGCGGCTCAGCATTGGGGGTCTCCGACAAGGCCGTTCCACATAAAGGAACAGCGTTCTTTAAAAAAGAACAACGATATCATCCGCAGCGTTTTGGTGTCAATTGGAGAGAACATGAGTGGGTCGCAAGAATTGATTGCGCTGTGCAGCACCGATGAGGTGGCCGAAGGCCAAGCCCTCAAAGTGGAAACGCAGGGCTTGGTGGTGGCGGTGTTTCAGCTCGAGGGGGACTACTACGTCACCGACGACACCTGCACGCATGGCCCCGGATCGTTGTCTGAGGGCTGTATCTTGGGCGACATGGTGGAGTGCAATTTCCACAACGGAGCGTTCAACATACGCACTGGCGAAGTCATGGAGCCGCCCTGCATGACACCGCTCAAAACCTACCCCGTGTGCGTCAAAGACAAACAGATTTTTATCAAGGCCGTTTGACGTCATCGCTGAGCCCCTAGGAGACAAGCGCTTGTTTTATTTTTTCCGCCCCTGGGCCATGGCCTTGAGTGCATTGGTGTGGCTCACACCCACCACTTGGGCCCAAAACGAGTGGCCCACCAAATCTGTGCGCTTGGTGGTGCCCTACGTGCCAGGGGGCGGCGCAGACACCTTGGGCCGTTTGGCCAGCAATCACTTGAGCAAGGTCTTCAAACAGCCCTTTGTGATTGACAACCGTGCCGGTGCAGGGGGCGTGATCGGTTCGCAAGCGGTGATCAAGTTGGCACCCGACGGCTACAACTTGGTGGTCTCAGGCATTGGCTCGCATGTGATTGCGCCGGCCACGCTGAGCAATGTGTATGACCCTTTGAAAGATTTCACCCACATTGCCCTGCTGGGTGGCCCGCCGCTGGTGTTGGTGGTCAACGCAGAGTTACCCATCAAAGATATCAAAGGCTTCGTTCAGTACGCCAATGCACAAGCCAACGGCTTGAGTTGGGGTTCGCCAGGCCTGGGAACCCATGGACATTTGATTGGTGAGTTGCTCGCTCACACGGCCAAGGTCAATTTGGTCCATGTGAACTACCGCGGGGGTGCGGGCGCCATGGGTGACTTGATGGGCAACCAGATACCGGCCGCGATTGTGACGTTTTCGTCGGCCAGTTCGCA
The DNA here is from genome assembly GCA_903906635.1 of uncultured Burkholderiales bacterium. Taxonomy (GTDB): domain Bacteria; phylum Pseudomonadota; class Gammaproteobacteria; order Burkholderiales; family Burkholderiaceae_C; genus Limnohabitans. The sequence goes on from CAIVLE010000062.1 coordinate 7,320, forward strand.
CATCAAATCGGGCCGAATTCGGGCACTGGCGGTGACCTCTGCCAAACGCTTGAGCGCTTACCCAGAAATCCCCACCTTTGCCGAATCGGGTTACCCCAACCTCAACGCCACCACCTGGTTCTCACTGTCTGGGCCTGCGGGCATGCCCAAGGACTTGGTGGACAAAATCAACGCCGAAGTTCGTCGTGGCCTGCAAGCGCCCTCAGTTCAAGCCCAATTGGCCTTTGAGGGCATTGAGACCGGCACATTGGACGCCAACAGCTTCAACGCTTTTTTCAAAACGGAGATTGACCGCTGGACGCCACTGGTGCGCAGCGTGGAGAAAAACAAGCCCTGAGGTTTGGTTGGCTTTTGAGCGCACGCTCACTCGGCTTGAATTTTTGAACTTTGAACCACCGACTGCCAAGATTTGAATTCTGCGTTCACACGCTCGCTCAGCTGAGAGGGGTTGAGGTAGTCGGCCGTGGCACCTTGCTCTTGGGCCTTTTGAACAAACGCTGCACTGCGCACCACCTGCTGGATGTCAGCGGCGAGTTTGTCCACCACCGGCTTGGGCGTTGCAGCAGGCGCAAACACGGCAAACCAAGACGTGGCATTGACCTTGGGATACCCAGCCTCGGCGGTGGTAGGCACTTGGGGCAAGCTCGAGAGCCGGTCTTTGCTGGTGACGGCCAAGACACGCAATTTGCCAGCGGCAATGTGGGGCATGAACGGGGGGGCCGTGCCAAAGGTCAGATCGACTTGTCCGGCCAACAAATCTTGTAACGTCGGGCCCGTACCTTTGTAGGGCACATGAACCATCTTGATGCCTGCTTGCTGCTCCAGCATGGCGCCTGTGACGTGCTGCAAGGACCCGTTGCCGGAGGATGCGTAATTCAACTTGCCCGGATTGGCCCTGGCGTACGCGATCAATTCATCCAAATTTTGAGCCGGCAAATCAGCACGCACCACGATGATTTGAGGCGCCGAAATCACATTGGCCACCGCCTGAAAATCGCTCAAGTCCCATTGCTTTTGCCGAGTCACATGCGGCGAAATCACGTGGTAGCCCGAGTACTGCATGAGCAAGGTGTAGCCATCGGCAGGCGCGCGCTTGACTTGGCTGGCCGCAATGTTGCCGTTGCCCCCGCCTTTGTTGTCCACCACGATGGACTGCCCAAGCACGGGCGACAGGGCCTGCGCCAACATGCGGGCCGACAAGTCGGTGGTTCCCCCTGCGGCGGTGGGAACCACGAGGGTGATAGGTTTGCTGGGAAATGCAGGTTGGGCATGGCACCACAATGTGGCGCTCAAACCCATCAAACCAAGCACACCCCCAAGGCGTTGAGTCCAAAATATAAACATTGAAAACTGGATCTCCAAGTCATGCATGCGTCATCGATGCGGCCATGATAAAACCAGACCATGAACCCTGAACCTATGTTTGAAAAACCCATTCGCATCCGCTTTAGCCATTGCGACCCCGCGGGCATCGTGTTTTACCCACAGTACCTGATCATGCTCAACGGCGTGCTGGAAGACTGGTTCACCGAGGGACTGGGCATTGCCTATGACGACTTGTTGGGTGCGCGTCGCGTTGGAACCCCCACCTTGCGACTTGAATGCGACTTCAAAGCCGTGAGTCGAATGGGGGACATCGTGAGCTTGGGGCTGTCTGTCGAGCGTATGGGTCAAAGCTCACTCATCCTGAACTATGTGTGCCAGTGCCAGGGCGAGGTGCGCTTCTTGGCGCGACAAGTGCTCGTATTCACTGACTTGAACACCCACCGCTCCATGCCCATCCCCGAGGATGTGCGAGTCGCTATCTCGGCCCTCTTGCCACAGGGTTAACCCCACTTCTAGGGGCGACACCCACCGGCACGCATGCGCTTGTGTCCACTTAAACTGGGTCAGCTCTAACTCGATTGAAGAACATCACACATGGAACACGCCATCAGCTTTTTGTCTAGCGGTCTGAACATTTCTGGTGTGCTGCATGTGCCGGAATCGGCTTCTGCGCAGCACCCACAAGCTGCCATCGTGGTCTTGCATGGTTTTGGTAGCAACAAGAGTGGTGGCATGTCCAAAGCGGCCGCCGAACTGTTTGCGCAATTGGGTTATGTCACCCTGCGCTTTGACATGCGCGGCTGTGGCGAGAGCGAGGGCGAGCGCGGCAAAGTGATTTGCTTGGAGCAAGTCCAAGACACCCAAGCGGCCATCGATTATTTAAACACCCGCCCTGAGGTGGATGCCAGCCGCATTGGCGTGATGGGCCACAGCTTTGGTGCGGCCGTGGCTGTGTATGCCGCGGGAGTAGACACTCGCATCGCCGCATGCATCTCAACTGGCGGATGGGGCGATGGTGAGAAGAAATTCCGCAAACAACACGCCTCCCCCGAGGCCTGGAGAAAATTCTCTGACATGATGGCCGAAGGTCGAAAGCGCTTGGCGCAAGGTGAATCGATGATGGTGCCACGCTATGACATCGTGCCGATCCAACCCGGCTTGCGCACGCAACTCGCGCAGGGTTCAATCTTGGAATTCCCCTACGAAGTGGTCGAGAGCATGTACAACTTCCGCGCCATCGAGGTGGTAGGTCAGATTGCGCCGCGCCCCCTGCTGCTCATCCACCCCTCCAACGACACAGTCACGCCCACCGAACAGTCACTCGACTTGTTTGCGCATGCTGGCCAACCCACCGACTTGCATTTGTTTGCCAACACCGACCATTTCATCCTGGGCGAAGGCAACCCCATGGTGATTGACTTGGTCAAGGGCTGGTTGCACAAGAACCTGCCTTTGTCGGTGAGTTAATTCAAGGGCCCCAAAAATACCTCCCCCATAAAGCTGTCGCTTTGTGGGTCAATGACCTCGGGCCAAGTGCTTGGGTTGTTTTGCCACACACGGCGCTGCGCCGCAGGGCGCGGCTTGCCATCCCAGCCAATTTGCTCCATTTCCCAGTACAACTGCAACAAGTTGCCGTCTGGGTCTTGCACCCACACGTGGTGCCCCACACCGGGTGAGAGTGCTTGCGGCAAATCGACCCGATGGATGCCCGCTTGGGCTAAAAAATCAACCGCTTGTCGCAGCTGCGAGTAGCTGCCCACCTGCACACCAAAGCCCAGCAGGCTGTGGCTGTTTTGTAAACCCAATGCATCCCGCAAAGCCTGCGGGTAAATCGCCAGTGCATGGTGCTCAGTGTTGGCTCTGAAAAACCAGCACCGATGGCCCAGCACCTCGACCTGCTCGGTCACAGCCAACCCCATGACCCGCTGATAAAAATCGACCACCGCCGCCACATCATCCACAAAGAGACGCACGGGGCCGATCTTGTTGATCTTGAAGGGGCGCGCGAGCAACACACCACCCACATCAAACACCTCGTCGGCTTGTGAATGACGGCGGTATCCATCCGTCAGCGAGACGCCCTGTGAGATGCCTTGGTTGACCTCGCAGAACTCAGACCGATGGGGGATTTGCGGCGGCTGGGTGTATCGAATGCCATGCATCGACATAGGTTTGGAGTAGCCCGACCACCCAATTTGTTCGATGCCGTAGTACAACTCGTTGATGTGCCCGGCCGGGTCCACAGGGTACAAATGCCAGTTTGATCCGGGGGTGTCTCGCCCAGAGCGCAAGACCGCCAGGCCTTGGGCTTGGAACCAATCAAAGCAATCGACCACTTCACGCAAAGAAGAGACTTGCCAGGTGATTTGGTTGATATTGAGCCCAGGGAACTTGCTGTAGTGCGGGTTGCTGGCAACCATCGCCGCTTGGGGAAACAGCACAAAGGAATGATGGTCCGTGCCATGGCGGGTGAAGAGGCCGCGCGTGGGGCCCACCTGTGCTTTGAGGGCATCAGGTACGCGGGGGCCAAAGTCAATTTCATCGGAAATTTCAAAGCCCAACAAGCGTCCATAAAACGCGTAAGCCCGATCCACCGAAGCCACATTGATGCCAAAGTGACCTAGGCGCCGCACGTGGAACGGGCGAGCGAGTTGCACACCTTGGACCACATGCAGACTTTCCTTTGAGCTGTTCATCGTTTGCGTCCCATCTTTGAATTGCCACAGATTGTGACCTTCAAATGGATTATCCTGAGTCCGCGATCACGCACGATCACACGTTTTCAACCGGTCTGAGTCATGTCCGATTCGCCGCTGGCCATTCATACTCTGCACACACTTGATCCATTGACTTTCCCCATGAGCTCCCCCATCTTGGTGCCCGCAGCGCATCTACAAACTTTTGTCAGTGCCCTCTTTGTTCACGCCGGCCTGCCGCCTTCAGCGGCCGATACGGTAGCCCAAGCCTTGGTGTGGGCCGAGTTGCGTGGCATCGACACGCATGGCCTGAGTCGTGTGAGCTTTTATCTGAACTTCATGCACAAAGGCATCATCAAGACTCAGCCCAACTTCAAGGTGTTGCAAGACACTGTGGCCGTGCAGGTGCTGGAAGCAGACGCCAGTGCAGGCGCAGTGGCCATGCAACACGCCTGCACACAGGCGATGGACAAAGCACGAGCCGTGGGCTTGGGTTTGGTGATGGTGCGCGATACCACCCACACCGGTGCACTGGGTTACTTCACCCAACAAATGGCACGCCAAGGCATGGTGGGCATGGCATTTGCCGCTTCTCTGCCTTTGATGGCCTACCACGGCGCCAGCGCAGCCGGTGTGTCCACCGCCCCGCTGTCCATCGCGGTGCCCGCCCCTCACGGTGAGCCCATGATTTTGGACATGGCCTCAGGCGCGGTGTCGATGGGGCAACTCAAGCAGGCCAAAATTTTCAACACCCCGCTGGTACCTGGACTTGCACTCGACGCCCAAGGCCAGCCCACCACCGACCCCCAACAGGCCACCATCCCCATGCCCATGTCGGGGCCCAAAGGTTCAGGACTGGCCTTGATGTTTGAAATGATGGCGAGCCTGGTGATGATGAACCCCATCATTGCCAACTACCTGTCCGACCAACCCGGTGGACGCAGGCACCGACAAAACGCTTGGGTGCTGGCATTGGATGTGGCGCGCTTTTGCCCCTTGGATCAATTCATCCTCGAGCTTGAACGCACGGTGGCCAGCATCAAGCAGTTGCCCACCGCCGATCCCGAGGGCGCGCTGCTCATGCCCGGGGAGCGCGGACAAGCCTGCTACGCACAACGTTTGCAAGATGGCATTCCAATGCCCATGAACTTGATCATCGAGTTCGGTGAGCTGGCCCACGCGCGAGGCGTGGCCGTCCCTTGGTGACGGGCAAGGTCTGTCGCAGCTTGCGCCTGGATCGCGCCCATCTCCATGCGACCATGAATCTTCGGTTGACCTGCGGGCTTTGCACGCTGGCAATGCGCCAGCGCAGTTCAAAGACACACACCTGCTGCCGTGCAGGCCTGCCTGGTGTTGCCGCACTGGCAAAGTGGCATGTCGCACCAAGCCCGTGCCGACTGCACCAAAAACAACTGTTGGGTAGAAGCTGCCCTCTGATTTTTACCTCTATCCATCAATAACTTAGGAAGATTCAAGGGTGGCATTGATTGTGCATCTGCGCACTCAGCCAGAGTTTCCTGGCGCCCTTTTAGGAGTCACCATGAACCCACGTCGTCTATTCATGTCTTCGGGATTGGCTGCTGCTGCGAGCACCCTGTTACCCCAACAGGCCTTTGCGGCTGACAAACTCAAAATCGGCTTTATTTATCCAGGCCCCATCGCCGACTCGGGTTGGACCTACCAACACGATCTGGGTCGCAAAATGGTCGAGAAGGAATTTGGCAGCAAGGTGGAGACGGTTTTCGTGGAGAAAGTGCCCGAATCAGCCGATGCCGAACGGGTCATTCGTGACCTGATTGCCACTGGGTGCAAGATGATTTTCACCACCTCTTTTGGCTTCATGGATCCCACCATCAAAGTCGCGGCTGATTTTCCCAATGTGGTGTTCGAGCACTGTTCCGGTTACAAAACCGCCGCTAACGTGGGGATCTACCAAACGCGCTTTTATGAAGGTGCTTACTTGCTGGGTATCTTGGCAGGGCACAAAACAAAAACCAATGTCTTGGGTTATGTAGCGCCCTTTCCAATTCCTGAGGTCATCCGCAATTTAGATGCCTTCGTTTTAGGTGCCAAAAGTGTGAATCCCAAGGTCACGGCCAAAGTGGTCTGGGTCAACACCTGGTACGACCCCGTGAAAGAGCAAGAGGCAGCGCTGAGCCTGATCAACAACGGCGCTGACATGCTTTATCAAAACACCGACTCCACAGCCGTTGTGCAACTCGCAGAATCCAAAGGCGTCTACGCATTTGGCCAAGACTCTGACATGTCACGTTTTGGTCCACGTGCGCACCTGTCGGGCAACACACTGAATTGGGGCGTTTACTACGTTCACAAAGTACGCCAATTGCTCGAAGGCAAATGGAAGTCTGAAGACACCAAGTGGGGCATGAAAGAAGGGATCGTGCAGGTGGTCAAACCCAACAAAGAAGTGCCCGCTGCGGCACTCGGCGTGTTTGATAAAACCAAAACCAACATCTTGGCTGGCAAGTTCCATCCCTTCACCGGTCCAATCAAAGACACAGAAGGCAAAATGCGAGTTGCTGCTGGCAAGACCATCAGCGAAGACGAAATTTGGCAGATGAAATGGTATGTGGAAGGCATCGTTGGCAAACAACCCACCTGAAAGTAGGGATGACAGAAGTTAACTTCGAGCAAATCAGCGCTTACCAGCGCTACAAGCTGATGGCAAGCCTGATCGTGCCAAGGCCCATTGCCTTGGTCACGACGCTTGGCGTCAATGGGGTAGCCAACGCAGCCCCATTCTCCATGTTCAACATGGTGGGCGAAGACCCGCCGATTCTGATGCTCAGCATCAACCGACTGACCGATGGGCGGCTCAAGGACACCGCCGCCAACATCTTGAGTCATGGTGAGTTTGTGGTCCACATGACCGACGAAGCCATGGCTCAAAAGATGCACGCTTGTGGCGAAGCACTGCCACCCGAGGTGAGTGAATTGACCCACGTGGGGTTGACCTCTGTGCCGTCACACACGGTCAAACCACCCCGCATCGCCCAGGCTCCGGTGGCCTTTGAATGCGTGCTGCATGAAACGCTGGAAACCGACAGCCGGTATGTGTTCATTGGCCGCGTGAAGTGGCTGACTGCGCGCGACGGATTGATCGACACACAGGCTTGGCGAGTGAACTTAAGGGATTACCACCCCGTCGCGCGCTTCGGGGCCAGCTTTTACACCACGACACGAGACAGGTTTTCCATAGACGACGGGGTCGGTGTGGCAGCCCCCCAATCCACCAGCATTGATGAACTCTGAAAGCCACACCATGTTCACACCTCAAGATGAATTGTTCATGCAAACCGCCATCGACGCCTCTTTGACCGCACACCTTGCTGGCGACATGCCGTTTGGCGCTGTGTTGGCCTCAGCCCAGGGACAGGGCTTGTTGGTGGCCAGAAACAACCAAATCACCAGTGGAGACTGCACGGGGCATGCTGAAATGGTGCTGGTGCGCGAGGCCACAAACATGCTGGGCGCCAAAAGCTTAGAAGGCGCAACCGTGTATGCCAGCGGAGAACCCTGCGCCATGTGCAGCGGCGCCATGTTCTGGGCCAAAGTCAAGCGGGTGGTCTATGCGGCTTCGACCCAAGACATCGTGGACACATTAGGTGCCCCCATGCTGCCCATCACCAGCAGCACCGTGTTGGCCCATGCGTCGCCAGCCATGCACGTTGAGGGACCGCTGTTGGCCAACAAAGCAGTGGCCATCTTGCGATTGAAAGCTCAATCCAGCGTGATTTTTTGACTCTCGATGAGTCGTCTCCACTGCGCCCGGTCTTTCAACACCAGTTCTTGAAAAGCCTCGGGCGTGCCGCCTCCTGGCTCGGCGCCAAGCGTGGCTAATTTATCGATCACATCTTTGGATTTCAAGACCTTGTTCAAGGCTTGGTTCAATTTCGACTGAATGTCTTTGGGTAAATTTTTAGGGCCATAAAAACCCCACCAGTTGACGGATTCGAAATCCTTCAAGCCATAGGGTGCCCCGATCTCCTTCAAGGTGGGCGTGTTGGGCAACAAGGGGGAGCGGTTCTTGCCCAAGACAGCCAAGGCCACCAGTTTGCCGTCTTGCACATGCGACACACCCGAGACAATGCTGTCAAAGAGCACATGGACTTTGCCGGAGATCAAATCTGGAATCGACAAGCCTGAGCCTTTGTAGGGCACGTGCACCATCTGCACACCTGCCTCCACCTTGAAGGCCTCTGCGGTCAAATGCATGATGGTGCCGTTGCCAGCGGAGGAAAAATTCAAGACGGTGGGGTTGGCTTTGGCAAAGCCAATAAAGTCTTTCAAATTGGCAGCTGGAATGGCCTTGGTCACCAAAAGGATGTTGGGGGCCAAGGCACCGTAGATGATGGGGGTGAAGTCGCTGTCGTAATTGAAAGGCACGTTTTTGTTCAACACGGCCCCAATCGAGTGGGTGCTGGAAGAGGTGATCAAGATCGTGTAGCCATCGGGCACGGCCTTGGCCACGATGTTGGAGCCAATGTTGCCGCCGGCACCGGCATGGTTTTCGACCACCACCGGCTTGCCCAACACCTCCCCCAATTTTTGGGCAATGGTTCTGGCAATCAAATCGGTCGAACCCGCCGCCGGAAACGGTGTGATCAAAGTGATCGGGCGATTGGGATAGTCGCTGGTTTGGGCTGAAGCCAGGGCTGAGGCGCTCAACACCAAGACACTGATCCATCGCACGAATGGGCGGGCATGGAGGCGAAAAGTATGCATCAGGTCTACATTCATCACAGGTCTTTCTGTCGTTGGATCACACCCACCACAACCGCACATTCCATGCCACTCGGGCAGTGCGTGTCCACGCCATTTTGCGGGCGAATCGCGCCGAAGTGGTGCATGAGCCATCCATTCAGGGGCGTTTCGCGCCAAATTCAGCACATCCTGGGCAACCCAGAGGACAGGCAAAGGGTTATCCCTCAAACGCTTTTTCGTATAGTCCCGAAATACCCGGGAGTCGAAAAAAACACCCCACCACCTCACGCAGGGACAAAACGTTCGTGGACTGCATCTTAGAAACCAAACAACTGACGAAAGAGTTCAAAGGCTTTGTGGCCGTGGACAAGGTGGACCTGCGCGTCAAACGGGGCACTATCCATGCGCTCATCGGCCCCAATGGCGCTGGCAAGACCACGTGTTTTAACCTGCTCACCAAGTTCATCGCCCCCACCTCAGGGCAAATTTTGTTGGATGGGCAAGACATCACCCCTCTTGCACCGGCACAAATTGCACGCTTGGGCGTGATTCGCTCATTTCAAATTTCAGCCGTCTTTGCACATTTGACTGTGCTCGAAAATGTGCGCGTCGCACTGCAGCGACAGCTCAACACCTCGTTTCAGTTTTGGACCTCTGAGAGCTCGCTCAACCAATTGAACGACCAAGCCATGGCCTTGTTGGAGCAAGTGGACTTGGAGAAGTTTGCACATCTCAACGCCGTCGAATTGAGCTATGGCCGCAAGCGTGCACTAGAAATCGCCACCACCTTGGCCATGTCGCCCAAGTTGATGCTCCTCGACGAGCCCACCCAAGGCATGGGTCTAGAAGATGTTGACCGCATTCGCCAACTGATCAAAAAAGTGGCCGCGAGCCGCACGGTGCTGATGGTGGAACACAACATGAGTGTGGTGTCGAGCATTGCAGACACCATCACTGTGCTGCAACGCGGCGCAACGCTTGCCGAAGGGCCTTACGCCCAGGTGTCGAAAAACCCTGCGGTGATCGAAGCCTACATGGGCAGCACCCAGGTCGAACTCGCTGGAGCACACTGACCATGGCCGCTTGGATCGACATTGAAAACTTGCACGGTTGGTACGGTGAATCGCATGTCTTGCATGGTGTGAATTTTCAAGTTCACGAAGGCGAAGTGGTCACGCTGTTGGGCCGCAACGGGGCAGGACGCACTAGCACCCTGCGCGCCATCATGGGTTTGATAGGTTCGCGACAAGGATCGATCCGTGTGCGCGGCACCGAGACCATCAACCTGGCGCCCCACCGCATTGCTGGCTTGGGCTTGGGGTATTGCCCTGAAGAGCGTGGGATTTTTTCAAGCTTGTCAGCACAAGAAAACTTGCTGCTGCCCCCGGTGTTGGCGCCCGGCGGCATGAGCTTGGATGAGATCTATGCGATGTTTCCCAACCTCAAAGAGCGCGCCAACAGCCAAGGCACCCGTTTGTCTGGCGGTGAGCAGCAGATGCTGGCCGTCGCGCGCATTTTGCGAACCGGCGCGAAATTGCTGCTGCTTGACGAAATCTCAGAAGGCCTAGCTCCGGTGATTGTGCAAAAGCTCGCCGCCATGGTGCAGACACTGCGCAAGCAGGGCTACACCATCATCATGGTGGAACAAAACTTCACCTTTGCCGCACCTTTGGCCGATCGGTTCTTGGTGATGGAGCACGGTCAGGTCATTCAAGAATTCACGCAGTCTGAACTTCCCTCACGGATGGAGCGACTGCACGAATACCTCGGCGTCTGAGGGCCGTGCTGGTTTGTCAAAAATTTTTCAACAGGAGATCCGTCATGAAACTTAAACAACTGATTGCCGCCCTCAGCTTTGCTGGGCTGAGCATGGTGGGCATCAACGCGCAAGCACAGGTGTCTGGAGATGTGATCCGAATTGGCTTCATCACTGACTTGTCAGGGCTGTACGCCGACATCGACGGCCCAGCAGGTGCCGACGCGATTCGCATGGCTATTGCTGATTTAGGTGGTGCGGTGGCCGGTAAGAAAATTGAGCTGTTGGTGGCAGACCACCAAAATAAACCCGATGTGGCCGCAGCCAAAGCGCGCGAGTGGTTTGACACACAGGGGGTGGACATGCTGGTGGGCGGCACCAACTCTGGCACTGGCTTGGCCATGGCCAAAGTAGCGCAAGAAAAGAAAAAGCTCTTCATTGCCATTGGTGCAGGCACCTCGGCGTTGACCAACGAGCAATGCAGCCCTTACACCGTGCACTATGCCTATGACACCGTGGCTTTGGCCAAGGGCACAGGCGGTGCAGTGGTGAAATCAGGTGGCAAAAGCTGGTATTTCTTGACGGCCGATTACGCCTTTGGCGCCTCTTTGCAAAACGACACCGCCACCGTGGTCAAAGCCGCGGGCGGCACCGTGGTGGGCGCGGTCAAGCACCCCTTGTCCGCGAGCGACTTTTCGTCGTTCATGCTGCAAGCTCAGAGCAGCAAAGCACAAATTTTGGGGCTGGCCAACGCAGGGGGTGACACCATCAATGCCATCAAAGCAGCCAATGAGTTTGGCGTCACCAAAACCATGAAGCTCGCGGGCCTGTTGGTGTTCATCAACGACATTCACTCCCTGGGGCTGAAGTCCACCCAGGGCATGTACCTGACCGACAGCTGGTACTGGAACAAAGATGCAGAAACTCGCGCATGGAGCCGTAAGTTCTTTGAAAAGATCAAGCGCATGCCCTCCTCGATCCAAGCGGCCAACTATTCTGCTGCACTGCAATACCTGCAAGCGGTCAAAGCCTCTGGCAGCGACGACTCGGACAAAGTCTTGTCGCAAATGAAGAAAACCAAAATCAACGATATTTTCGCTAAAGGCGGCTACATCCGTGATGACGGCCGCATGGTCCACGACATGTACCTGATGCAAGTCAAGACACCTGACAAATCGGTTGAGCCCTGGGACTACTACAACGTGGTGGAAACCATCAAAGGCGAGGTCGCATTCACAACCAAAGCCGAAACCAAGTGCGCCACTTGGAAATAACCTGAACCGATTCGCCACCCATGGAAATTTTTGGCATTCCTATTCAAGCCTTTCTGGGCCAGTTGTTACTGGGCTTGGTGAACGGCTCTTTTTACGCCATGTTGAGCCTTGGGTTGGCGGTTATTTTCGGTCTCTTGGGTATCGTGAATTTTGCGCATGGCGTCTTCTACATGATGGGCGCTTATGTGGCTTTTGTGTCCTTGGATGTTTTTGGACTGAATTATTGGTTGGCCTTGTTGCTGGGGCCTTTACTGGTGGGCGCTTTGGGGGTGCTGCTGGAGCGCACCCTGCTCAAGCAGCTCTACAAAATTGACCCCATCTACGGCTTGTTGTTGACCTTTGGATTGGCCCTGATTTGCGAGGGCATTTTCAGAGAGTTCTTTGGCGTGTCGGGTCAGTCTTATGCTGTGCCTGAGGTGCTGCAAGGCGCGACCAACCTCGGCTTCATGATCTTGCCCAACTACCGCGCTTGGGTGGTCTTGGCGTCCCTGAGTGTGTGCTTTGGCACCTGGTTTGTGATTGAGCGCACGCGCCTGGGCTCTTACTTACGCGCGGGCACAGAAAACCCGCAGTTGGTTCAGGCCTTTGGCATCAATGTGCCCTTGATGGTCATGCTGACCTACGGCGCGGGCTGTGGCCTGGCCGCGCTGGCCGGAGTACTGGCCGCTCCCGTGATTCAAATCAACCCTCTGATGGGCAGCAACTTGATCATTGTTGTTTTTGCAGTGGTGGTGATCGGCGGCATGGGCTCCATCATGGGCTCCATCATCACCGGCGTGGCGCTGGGCCTGATTGAGGGCTTGACCAAAGTGTTTTACCCCGAAGCCTCCAACATTGTGGTGTTTGTCATCATGGCGATTGTGTTGATGATTCGTCCGGCCGGACTCTTTGGGAAGGAAGCCTGATGCACGCCCCGACCTCCTCCCGTTTGGCACACGTCTGTCTTTGGATCTGCCTGGGCTTGTTGATCGCCGTCCCGTTCATTGGCGTGTATCCGATCTTCATGATGAAGGCCTTGTGCTACGCCATGTTTGCCATGGCCTTTAACCTGCTCATGGGGTTCACAGGACTGCTGTCCTTTGGCCATGCTGCATTTTTTGGTGCAGCGGGTTACACCACCGGTTGGTTGATCCGCTCTGCGGGCTTTTCGCCTGAGTTGGGCGTGCTCGCTGGCACCGTTGTCGCAGGCCTGTGCGGCTTGGGCGTTGGGCTGCTGGCCATTCGCCGGCAAGGCATTTACTTTGCGATGGTGACATTGGCCATGGCACAAATGTTTTACTTTGTGTTTTTGCAAGCGCCCTTCACCGGAGGTGAAGATGGCTTGCAGGGTGTGCCTCGCGGACAACTGCTGGGCCTGGTATCGCTCGAGAGCGACCTGTCACTCTACTTTGTGGTGTTGGCCGTTTTTGTCGCTTTGTTTTTGTTTGTGGTGCGCATCGTTCACTCGCCGTTTGGTCAAGTGCTCAAAGCCATTCGCGAAAACGAAACCCGAGCCATCTCTTTGGGCTATGACGTCAACAAATACAAACTCATGGCCTTTGTGCTCTCGACCACCATTGCAGGCCTGGCGGGCTCCATGAAAACCTTGGTGCTTGGGTTTGTCACGCTCAACGACGCCCATTGGTCGCTGTCGGGGGAGGTAATTTTGATGACCTTGCTCGGTGGCTTGGGGACTTTCGCAGGCCCAGCGCTGGGGGCTTTCACGATCATTGGTTTACAAAACTTTTTGGCAGACCAGGTGGGGTCATGGATCAACGTCATCATTGGCGTTATTTTTGTGCTGTGTGTGGTGGCTTTTCGCCGGGGCTTCATCGGGGAGCTCAAAGCTTGGCATGCATCCCGTCAAAAGTAGCTGACTGATTGCAAGTCGGGACTCTGCGTGTCGGCTGACTATTGCCGCAACAATTTCATCATGGGTTTGCACTCAAATGAAGCGTCGAGGCATTCTTAGAAAGCCATGGCCTTAAAGCAATCACTCAAGTCACATCTTTGATTTGTCTATTCCTGTGGTTGTAAATGGCTTATGGCTTAAGACTTGTGGCTAGTCACAAGCTTGTCCCCTCATCAGCGTTCACACGCGCCGTGTGTCTTATAGATGGCGCAACGCCACAAGCGATGAAGCCACAGGGCGCTCAGACAATTCCAAGAGTGCCTGAGCCGCCCACTTCGTCCCCCAGCCCCAAGGGAGTGCGAAGAGGTGGGCGTTGAAATTAGGACAATTCGGGCTTGAGGCCGTGCTTGCGAACTACCAAATAAATCACTGGCAAGACAAGCAGGGTGAGCAGCGTCGTGGTCATCATGCCTCCCACGATCACTAATGCCAGAGGCCTTTGCGCCTGCGAGCCAATGGCATGAGAGAGAGCTGCAGGCAACAAACCTAAGCCAGCCAGCAGGGCCGTCATCAGCACGGGGCGCATCCGCAAAGTAGCCCCTTGCAGCACAGACTCACGCAAACTTTGGTAGGTGAGTTTGCCGTGCTTGATCTCCTTGTCCTCCAGCAATTTACGAATGTAAGAGATCAAAATCAGACCGTCTTGGATTGCAATTCCGAAAAGCGACAAAAACCCAATCGCGGCGGAAATAGACAGCTCTTCGCCCGTCACATAAAGCGCCATGATGCCGCCGATGGCTGCAAATGGCACGTTAACAAGGACCAGACTTGCATCACGCAAGTTGCTGAAAGCGAAATACAAAAGAATAAAAATCAACGCCAGGGTGGCTGGAATGATGATCGCCAGCTTTTTTTGCGCCTCTTTCATTTGGTCAAATTGACCCGCCCATTTGAGCGAATAGCCTTTGGGAACGTGGACCTCTTTGTCAATGCGCGCCTGTATATCTGCCACCGTGCTGCCCAAGTCACGTCCACGAATGCCGAACTTGACCGCCATGTAGCGCAGCGCGCCTTCGCGGTAGACAAAAAACGGACCGTTGGATTGTTCGATACGCGCCAACATATTGAGTGGAACGCGCGAACCATCTGGCGCATCAACCAATAAGATGCCCAATTTGTCAGCGTTGGCGCGATCACTGGCTGGCAGACGAACTGCCACATCAATGCGCCTCTCACCCTCCAAAACTGTTGTCGCAACCCCCCCACCGATCGCGTTAGAGATCACATTTTGCAAGTCACTCACGTTGATGCCAAAACGTGCACAAGCAGCACGATCGATCACAACGTTCAGCGTGGGCTGTCCCAAAGCACGCAAAATACCCGCATCCACAACGCCCGGGGTGGTATCAAGCACTCGTTCTATGTGCTCAGCCAATTCGGTCA
>CAIVLE010000063.1 GCA_903906635.1 uncultured Burkholderiales bacterium
CCTTACAGGAAACTTACATGAACTATGGCTGCTTCAATCGACGTGAGTTCGACCAGATCGTGGCCGTTCAAGATGGCTGGTATCAAAACTTCATGAGCGGCTGGACACGGGAGGCCAGCATGAAGTCCATCCCCTTCACCATGGCCCGTGACTGCCAGTACACCAAGACCGCTCTCGGCCAAGCTGACTCCAAGTGCCAAGGGTGCAAGCATAGACTTGACATCTAGTCAAAGGTATGATCGGGGGAAATCGTTTATCGGGGTCAAATTCACATGACTGGAACCAAATATGACACAGCACAAGAAGGCCCATTCTGGCGCGTCCGCCGCACTCAAAAAAGCAGCACAGCTAAGCAAGAGCATCGAAAAGATACTGGGCAAGACTCCAACGATGCACGCGGACTACCACGAGGCGAGCATGCGCAACCACTTGCGGATGCGGACATCAGGGAAATAATCCGCTCCAAGACTGGATTGGCCCACCGGGCTGCTGACGCCTACACCCGCCAGATGTTTGGCCGGGCGTATGCACCCATTGAGAACAGCGAGAGTTCCCTACGCAAGCAAGGCCCCATCGGCCAAGCCTTCAATCTGGCAGCGACCGAGCACCCCGAGTACAAGCAGGCCGTCTTTGAGGCGTACCAAAAGCACCTGCCCGAGGCCATGAGCGCCAAGGACTACGACGACCTACTCGCCAAAGCTTACAACCAGCTTGCACACGAGACCAAGCAGCAGTTCCACAGCCTGCCGGTGGACACCAGCTACCACCGCAACGGTGAAGGCAACTACGCCAGCAGCAAACACATGCTGGCCGACATCTACAACAATCGCCACCTGAACGTCTTCCAAGGTGGCGACAGGCACGACTTCCTGCACGAGATTGACCCTGCGACCGGCCTGAACACCAATGAGATGTTCCGGGCCGTGCATGACTTCTATGGACATGGAGTCCATGGCACCGAGTTCGGCCCCAAGGGGGAAGAGAAGGCGTGGGCTGCTCACTCCGCCATGTTCAGCCCACTGGCACAGGCTGCGCTCACCGCAGAGACCCGAGGCCAAAACAGCGTGGTCAACTACACCCCGCTCAACACCGAAATCAAGCGTGCCGTGCGCGACTTGGACGAAAAGATTCACCACGCCCGCCGCAGTGGCCGTGACGATCTGGCCGACCAAGCGCAGGAAATGAAGCGCGACCTGCTGTCCAACCACTTCCAGTACGCCCCGCAGAAGGCCGTGCTGCTGCCGCCCGAAATGAACCGTGGCGACTATGCTGGTGGCGTGCCCAGCTACATCAAGCACCTGATCAAGCCCCAGAACCCCACTGGCGCTGAACTCACGCATTTCAGCAACGAGCCCAACCTGACCCAGACCGACCCCAGCCGCTACGGCACTGGCATCAAGGGAGCCGAGGCCGAGCGCCTGCAAGACCCTGCCGCCGTCCGTGAGCGCACGTACTTCTATGCCGGTAACCCCGAGCGCGGTGAACAAGGACTGGGCTCCCACAAGTACCACACCAAGGCAGAAGACCTCTACGACGTGGCAAGTGACCCCCAAGGGCTGCATGCACTGGCACGGGAGCACAACACCACACCATGGACAGCAAAGGCCAATCAAGGCCTGACCAATGCCCAAGGCGCGTTCACTGATCTGGAGCGACTGGCCCACGAGCATGGCTACGGTGGAGTCCTACAGCGCAACACCCAGATGCCCATGGCCGCACTGTTCAAGCCGGTGCCCGTCAAGAAGGCTGGCATGGCCGCTGGAGGCAGCACCACCGATCTCGATGCCATGAAGCTGGCGCTGATGAACAAGGCCAAGTTTCTGAGTGGCAGCAAGGTGCCGCACGTCGCTTACCACGCAACCAATGAAGACATTCAAAATTTTGATCCTTCACTGAATCAAGCAACGGAAGCGCCCACCAATCTTGCCGGGTGGTTTACCAAAGACCCTGAGTTTGCAAACGACTTTGCATCACAAAAATTCCGGTACTGGAAAAGCCAAAACCGTCCGTGGGAAGAAGACAAGAACGTGCCGCGTGGTGTCAACATCATGCCGGTTCACTTGGCTATGAAAAACCCATTTAATGCCAGCAAATTAATCAAAAATTTGTCAGGTCTGCTTGACCCGAGTGAAGCGCACTCCGTAGCCAAAGCACTGGGCATCCATCATGATGACTTGATTGGGAGCATCCCCAAACACATCAAGTACAAAAAAACTGGAACCGAAAGGCCGCATGAACCCCGAGGCTTTGATCTGATCAAGTCCCCGGTGGCAACCGAGGCCATGAGAAAGCTGGGCCATGACGGCATCATTGCCATAGAAAATGGATCGGAGGTTTATGCGCCATTTGCAGGCCATCAAGTCAAGTCCGCCACTGGCAACCGTGGCACCTACGACACCAGCAATTCTGACATCACCATGAAACGTGGTGGCACAATCAAGGATCACATCACCATCACGGAGCGCCCCCTATGAGCGGACTGTACTCACCCATCAATCGCGCCGCAGAGTTAATCAACCGCCCCAAGGGCACCGGCGCTGAGTACATGGCCGAACTCCAGAAGAAGCCCGGCTACAAGCCCGCTGAGGCTGAGGATCGTGACTTACAGGCCCTCATGGCGCTGCCCCAGATGGAGCGTGCAGCCTTCATGGAGAAGCTGCAAGCCCAGAAGAACAAGTTCCCGCTCAAGATGCGTGAGCTGGAAGGCACCCAAACCCATCATGGTGACTACACCATGCCCGGCGGCGAGAACTACCGCGAGATTCTGCTGCACACACCGATGCCAGAGGGCCAAGGCTTTGAAGGCCGCTCGCATCACTTCGGTGGTACACCCAACGTCCTCGCCAGCATTCGCGTCAAAGATCGCACCACGCCCGAGGGCAAAAAGATGCTGCACCTTGAGGAAATCCAGTCCGACTGGCACCAGCAGGGGCGCGAGCACGGATACCAGCCAAAAATTCAACCCAGAAATTTAGAGGTGCGGCCTAATGAGGATGGGCATTTTGGTGTGTTTGATTTGGATAAAAATGCTTTTATATCCGCGCATTTGAATTCAGAAGCCGCAAACAAATATTTGCAACGCACTTTGTCTGAGAAACCCACCATGGTACAGGGCGTTCCCTACGGCCCCCACGCCAAAGACTGGCATGAACTGGCGATCAAAGCCATGATCCAGCACGCCGCTGAGAACGGCTACGACCAACTAGGCATCACGCCCGGCGCAGAGCAGGCCAAGCGTTTTAGCCTCAGCAAGCAAGTTGGATCAGTGTCCTACGACCCCATCAATCGGCACTTCCAAGCCTTCAAGCCCAACCGCGAAACCA
>CAIVLE010000064.1 GCA_903906635.1 uncultured Burkholderiales bacterium
CCCGTAACTCATGGAATTTCACGCCTTCACGCCTTGCAAGCACTCACCGCCAGCGTGGCAGCCCTTGGCCTACCCGCTCAAGCTGCATGGCCAGAAAAACCCATCAAGTTGGTGGTGACCTTCCCTGCGGACCGGGGTCCGGTGTGTGTGATCTATCAGCCTCGCGAAGTTTGAGCAGCCCCTCGTGATGACTTTGGACGCAGGCTTTCATGCCCATGTGGGGGCATCACATCCCCTTGACTCATCCCTAAGGCTCTTTTCTGTGCCCCCTCTCCATGGCACTCCCCATAGCAGTCTCCTATGGCACTCCACTCTGGCACGCCCCTATGGCACTCCCTCATCGCCCATTCGCATGCAAGGGCAAAAAGGCAAAACATCTTGCTCCTGTGCTGATCAACGTGCTTTGAATGCCAAGAATCAAATCGATTATGGGGCGGTGATCGCACAGATTAATCATAAAGTTCAACCCTACTTTTAATTTGTCTCAACATGACCTCCCCCGTTTGAACGCACGAGTTGGAGCCACTTGCCAAGTCCTTTATGCCCCATAGTCATATATCCCCAACAAACAAATCGTTTGAATTGGCATAAGAGGCGATTACAGTCGCCGCCATGCAAGATTTTGGCTTTGTGTTTGCTGGCTTTTTTGTCGGTGTGATCGTCGGTTTGACGGGGGTGGGTGGTGGCTCGCTGATGACGCCGCTGCTGATCTTTTTCTTTGGTATCAAGCCCTACTTGGCCGTGGGCACCGATTTGTTGTTTGCCGCATTCACCAAAGCCGGCGGCACACTCAGCATGGCGCGTCAGCGCCTGGTGCCTTGGCGCGTGGTGTTCTCCCTTTGCGCTGGCAGCTTGCCCGCTTCGGCCTTGACCTTGTGGGTGTTACACACCGTGGGGCCGTCTGACCCAGCGGTGCAACATGTGATGACCTTCACACTCGGCGTTGCACTGCTGCTGACCGCCTGCGCCATGCTCTACAAAGCCATTCGCGGCAAGCAGGCCCCCGCCAGCGGTGCTGAACCCAATTTGTCTGAAGCAACCCTCCCACGTCACTGGGCCTTGCCCGTGTTGTTTGGTGCGGTGATTGGCACTTTGGTCACGCTCACTTCAGTGGGTGCAGGGGCCATTGGCGTGACGGTGCTGATGATCCTGTATCCCCAACTCCCCTTGTCGCGCATCATCGCAGCAGACATTGCCTATGCCGTGCCCTTGACCTTGATGGCGGGCTTGGGCCACGCCTCGCTGGGGTCTGTGGACTGGTCGCTGCTGTCGCTGTTGCTGGCGGGTTCTTTGCCTGGCATTTGGGTGGGCTCACGTCTGGTGCACAAAACACCAGAGCGCGTGATCCGTTCGATTCTTTCTGTGTTGCTGGCCTGGGCCGGCAGCAAACTGGTTTTAGCCTGATATTTCAAGATGTACCAATACACCGAATTTGACCGAGAGTTTGTTCAAGCGCGCGCTGCGCAATACCGCGACCAGCTGACCCGCAACCTGGCCGGCACTTTGGGAGACGACGAGTTTCGTCCCCTGCGCTTGCAAAACGGCTGGTACATCCAGCGCTACGCGCCCATGTTGCGCGTGGCCGTGCCCTACGGTGAACTCAACAGCGCCCAGCTGCGCGTTCTGGCCACCATCGCCCGCGACTACGACGCGCCCTCACCCGAATTGCTGGCTCAGGCACAGGCCACCCAAGACAAGATTGGCCACATTGCAGCGCCCAAGCTGACCACGCACTACGCCCACTTCACCACCCGACAGAACGTGCAGTTCAACTGGATCCCACTGGAGAAAAGTGCCGACGTGATGGAGCTGCTCGCCAGCGTCAACCTACACGGCATTCAAACCAGCGGCAACTGCATTCGCAACATCACCAGCGATGAGCGCGCCGGCATTGCGCTGGACGAGGACGTGGACCCACGCCCCTACGCCGAAGTGCTGCGCCAGTGGAGCACCTTGCACCCGGAGTTCGCTTACCTGCCACGCAAGTTCAAAATCGCCATCACAGGCGCCACCGAAGACCGTGCGGCCATTGCCTGGCACGACATTGGCCTGCGCGTGCTGCGCAACGCACAGGGCGAGGTGGGTTTTCAGGTGTTCGTGGGTGGCGGCATGGGCCGCACGCCGGTGATTGGCACCGAGATTCGTGCCTTCTTGCCCTGGAACCAAATCATCAACTACCTCGAAGCCGTGGTACGTGTCTACAACGGCTGGGGCCGTCGCGACAACATCTACAAAGCGCGCATCAAGATTTTGGTCAAGGCACAAGGCCAACGTTACTTTGACGAGGTCGAGGCCGAGTACCAACGCATCTTGGCCAACGGCGCACACCACACCATTCCACAAGCCGAGTTAGAGCGCGTCAGCGCCTGCTTTGTGGCGCCAGTGTTGACGCAGTGCAGCCAATCCGATGCAGAAGCGCGCATTGCCCGTATCTTGAAGGCTGCGGCCGAAGACGATGTGGAGTTTGGCCGCTGGATCGAGCGCAATGTGGCCGGACACAAAAACCCCGACATGC
Organism: uncultured Burkholderiales bacterium; assembly: GCA_903906635.1. Taxonomy (GTDB): domain Bacteria; phylum Pseudomonadota; class Gammaproteobacteria; order Burkholderiales; family Burkholderiaceae_C; genus Limnohabitans. The sequence goes on from CAIVLE010000064.1 coordinate 2,516, forward strand.
GCGCCGTGACCCTGTCGTTCAAGCGCTTGGGCCAAGCCCCGGGCGACGCTACGGCAGACCAACTTCAGCTGGCCGCTGACTTGGCCGACAAGTACAGCGCGGGTGAAGTGCGCGTCACGCACGACCAAAACCTGCTGCTGCCGTGGGTGGGTTGCGACCAGCTGCCCGAGTTGTGGCGTGAAGCGCGTAAGGCAGGCTTTGCTCGACCCAACATCCACTTGCTCAGCGACATGATTGCTTGCCCGGGTGGCGACTACTGCGCATTGGCCAACGCCCGTTCGCTGCCCATTGCAGCGGCCATCACCGCGCGCTACCAAGACCTCGACGAGTTGTTTGACCTGGGCGAGATTGACCTGCACATCAGCGGGTGCATCAACTCATGCGGCCACCACCACAGCGGCCACATTGGCATCTTGGGCGTCGACAAAGATGGACAAGAGTGGTACCAAGTGACCTTGGGCGGCTCTGATGGCTCCACCCTCAGCGGTGCAGCCAAGGCTGGCAAGGTGGTCGGCCCCTCGTTTGCCGCCGATGAAGTGGTGGATGTGATTGAAGCCGTGCTGGAGGTCTACAAAGACCAACGCAACGCGGGGGAAACCTTCACCGACGCCCTGCACCGCGTGGGCTTTGAGGCCTTCAAAAACGCCGCCAATGCGGCCCGCCATGCCACCGCGCGCGCCACTGTCTGATCTGTCGAGCACACCCCATGACCCTGCAACTCATTACATCTACTGCCCATGCCGACGAGACGGCGGGCCTCGTGTTGGCCAACGACGCCGACGCCCAGAGCGTGTCCCTGGAGGGCGTGACGCGCATTGACCTGAACTTCCCCAAGTTCACCGATGGCCGCGCATTCAGCCAAGCGTTTGTGCTGCGCCGCCGTGGTTACAAGGGCGACATACGCGCCCATGGCGACGTTTTGATTGACCAACTGCTGCAAATGCAACGCAGTGGTTTTTCTAGCGCTGTGCTGCGTGCCGACCAAGACGGCGCGCATGGCCAACGCTTGTTGGGCCACTACAAAGGCTTTTACCAAGGCGATGCGGTGCATGTCGCGCCGCATTTTTCAAACGCGGCTTGATGCAAGCCCACGCCCTTCTCGCACTTGACTGAGTCCGCGCATCCCTATGAGCACTTCCTCTCTTCTTTCTTCACACGGCGCTGCCAAAGCGACCCAGGTCAATGCCCGCGCCAGTGACGACTACGCCGCAAAATTGGCTGAAACGCAGGCCTTGCTCACACAAGCTGCCGCAGAGTTTTCCCCCGTCTCGCAAGCCTCCAGCTTGGGTGCAGAAGACGTGGTGATCACCCACCTCATCAACAGCCTGCGCCTGGACATTCCCATCTTCGTGTTGCAAACCGGCGCACTGCACACCGAAACCCTGGCTTTGCTCGAGCGCACCGAAGCCAACTCACATGCGCCTGTGCATGTGTACAAGCCTTCCCATGAATCGGTCATGACCTTTGTGCGCACTCGGGGTCAAGACGCCATGTACCAGAGCATCGAATTGCGCAAAGAATGCTGCGGCATTCGCAAGATGGAACCCTTGGCACGCGCACTTCAAGGCCAACGCGCTTGGATCACGGGTTTGCGCAAAGAGCAATCCAACGCACGCGCTGATGTGCCCTTGCGTGATGACAGCGAAGTGGTCACCAAAGGTTTGAGCAAATTCAACCCCTTGGCCCAGTGGACCTGGGGCGATGTGTGGCACTACATCGCCACCCAGGGGGTGGACTACAACCCACTACACGACCAGTTTTACCCCAGCATTGGCTGCGCGCCATGCACCCGCGCCATCGCCATGGGAGAGGACTTCCGTGCTGGGCGCTGGTGGTGGGAGGACGAGACGGCCAAAGAGTGCGGCCTGCATGTCAAATCTTAAGAGTAAAAAAATGAACGCCATAACCCATAACGAGTTGCACAGCCTGAGCAACGCACACCTTGATGCGCTAGAAGAAGAAACCATCTTCATCTTGCGTGAAGTCGCCGCCGCTTTCGAGCGCCCCACCTTGCTGTTTTCGGGTGGCAAAGATTCGCTGGTCATGCTCAAGTGCGCCGAAAAAGCCTTCGGAGGAAAAACCAGTCCCTCTGGCAGCGGCCGCATTCCCTACCCGCTGTTGATGATCGACACCGGCCACAACTTCAAAGAAGTCACCGATTTTCGTGATTCACGCGCCCAAGAACTTGGCGCCGAATTGATCGTGCGCAGTGTGGAAGATTCGATGAAACGCGGCACCGTGCGTTTGGCCCACCCGGGCGAAAGCCGCAACGTCCATCAGTCAGTCACTTTATTAGAAGCCATTGAAGAATTTCGCTTTGACGCCTTGATCGGTGGCGCGCGCCGAGACGAAGAAAAAGCACGCGCCAAAGAGCGTATCTTCAGCCACCGCGACAGCTTTGGCCAATGGCAACCCAAGGCCCAACGCCCTGAGCTGTGGACCTTATTCAACACCCGCTTGCAGCCCGGCGAGCACTTCCGCGTGTTCCCTATTTCCAACTGGACCGAGCTCGATGTGTGGCAATACATTGCCCGCGAACACATCGCCCTGCCATCGATTTACTACACCCACAAGCGTGAGGTGGTGGACCGCCGTGGCCTGCTGGTGCCCGTGACCGAACTCACCCCGCCCAAAGACGGCGAACAAGTGCAAGTGCGCGACGTGCGTTTCCGCACCGTGGGCGACATCACCTGCACCTGCCCGGTGGAGAGCACGGCCGCCACGCCAGAGCAAATCGTGATCGAAACCTTGGCCGCTGACGTCAGCGAGCGCGGCGCGACACGCATGGACGACAAATCTTCAGACGCTTCCATGGAAAAGCGCAAAAAAGACGGGTATTTCTAATGAGCAACGACACACATTTTTCGGCCCTCAAATTCATCACCTGCGGGTCGGTGGACGACGGCAAAAGCACGCTGATTGGCCGCTTGTTGGTGGACACCAAGGCCGTGCTGCAAGACCACTTGGCAGGCGTGCAGCGTGCCGGTGAAACCGACCTCGCCCTCTTGACCGATGGTCTGAGTGCGGAGCGTGAACAAGGCATCACCATCGACGTGGCCTACCGCTACTTCAACACCGAGCACCGCAAGTTCATCATCGGCGATGCGCCCGGCCACGAGCAATACACCCGCAACATGGTCACTGCCGCCTCCAGCGCCGATGCTGCGGTGGTGCTGGTCGATGCCACCAAACTCGACTGGCGCCATGCCGAGTTGGAGTTGTTGCCACAAACCCGTCGTCACTCATTGCTGGTCAACCTGCTGCGCGTGCCCTCGGTGGTGTTTGCCATCAACAAACTTGATGCGGTAGAAGACGCCAGCTTGGCCTACCAACACATTGCCGCA
>CAIVLE010000065.1 GCA_903906635.1 uncultured Burkholderiales bacterium
CCGCCACCACGGCCACCACGGCTAAGCGACCCGGTACACGCATGATCAGACGCTCAACGCCTTCAATGACTTTGAAGGCCAGACCCGTATGAAACAAAATTTCACCCATGAGCACGAACAGCGGAATGGGCGTGAGTGAAAAGGCCATGACAGAGCTCACACTGCTGCGAACGAGCTGCACCAGTCCCGGCTCTGCACCCATATAAAGCCAAGCACCCACCAGGTTGATGCCAATGAAGGTCAGCGCGACCGGCATGCCAATGAAAAGCAACACCGTGGATCCTCCCAGCATGAGGCAAGCAGCGAATTGCCATGTGTTCATGCCGCACTCACCGCATCATTTCGCGGACCTCGATCTGACAGCCAGAGTCGTCGCATACGAAAGAGCATTTCAATGCTCAGCAAAGAAAAAACCACAGGCAAAGGTGCCAGAGACCACCATTCAGGTGTGACCAGTGTTTTGATGCTCAGTGAATTGTCGATGTAGCTGGCCCAAGTCGCTTTCACGCCATACAGACACATCACCATGCAACAAGCCAGCCCCAGCAGATCTGCGACCCATTCGAGTGTCCATGCTATTTTTTTGGGTACCGCTTGCAGAACGATGTCTACGCGAATGTGCTGGCCTTGTCGCAAAAGCCAGGGGGACACGCACAAAGTGACCAAGTACAAGGTGAATTCTGAAACCTCGTTGCTCCAACTGATCCCCTGAGGAACACCGGTCATGGACAGGTTACGCAAAGCCACATCGGTCACGATGATCAACATCATGGCCAGCAGCAACAAACAACCAAACAACGCCAGTGAAGCAATGAAACGTCCGTAAATTTCAGAAAGCTTATCCATCATTTGGAGAACAAAGATTTGAATTTGGCCGCAACCTCAGGGCTTTGTTTGAGCGCAGACGTCCAAGCTATGTCATAAGCTTTTTCTTTGAATGCTTTGGTGTTTGCAGCATCGAATGCAATGGGTTGGATGCCTGCTTTGGCTTGGCGCGCAGTCTCCTCGATGCCGTATTTGACCCAAAATGTATTTTCTGCTTCCAAGGCCAGCAATTGCTTCTGCAAAAAATTGCGTTGTGTGTCCGTGAGTTTTTTGTAGGCGGGCAGATTCATGATCAAGGACACTTCTGCATCGTAGAAGCCAGGGTCAATGCGGAACTTGGTCTTTTCGTGCCAATTGAAGTCAAAAATCCCACCGATGGGCCAGCCATATCCGTCAACCACGCCACGTTCAAGAGCGGTGTAAACCTCGCCGGGCGGTGTCGTGATCACATTGGCATTGAGTGCCTGAAAGAAATCACGGTAGACCGGGGTGATGCGAATTTTCTGACCACTCAAATCGGGCTTGTCGACCTTTTTGTTGGTGTAGATGTGAAAGGGTTGGTTCTCAACGGTTCGGGCCAAATACTGCATGTTGCCTTTTTCATTGAGGACATGATCGATCTCCAGGATTTCAGTATGGGTGTCTTCAAATGCCTTGAAATAGAAGTTCTGTTCCTTGAATTCCTTGAAGACCACACTTTTGCGTTTATTTGGTA
>CAIVLE010000066.1 GCA_903906635.1 uncultured Burkholderiales bacterium
GCTGGTGCTGTGTTGCGTGCCACGGGCTCGAGCACAATGCTCAGCGGCTCTACACCTGCCTCGCGGCATTGCTCGCCCACCAAGAAGCGGTGGTCGTGGTTGGCCACCACAATCGGACGCATGGTCTCGGCTGTGATGCCTTGCAAGCGTTGCAAGGTGAGCTGAAACAGCGAGGCGTCTTCGGTCACACCCAAAAATTGCTTGGGACGCATCGCGCGCGACAAGGGCCACAGGCGCGAGCCACTGCCCCCAGAGAGAACCACAGGTATGAGATGGGACATAGTTTCCTCAGGCCGCGTGGTGGGCCAAAAAGTCTTGGTAGGCCAGCTGAATGCCTTGCGTCAAACTGACCTTGGCGCGCCAACCTTGGGCGGCGGCAGCAGACACATCCAACAGCTTGCGCGGCGTGCCATCGGGCTTGCTGCTGTCAAACACGATACGACCCGCAAAGCCCACCGCCTGCATCACTTGCTCGGCCAACTCGCGGATGGTGACATCCACACCCGTACCAATATTGAGCAAGGGGCCGTGGTAGCCCGCGACCATCAACTGCACACAGGCCTCGGCCAAATCGTCGACGTACAAGAACTCGCGCATGGGTTTACCGCTGCCCCACACCACGTACTCGGTGTCGCCACGCAACTTCGCCTCGTGGGCTTTGCGAATCAAAGCCGGCAACACGTGGCTGTTTTGCAGGTCGTAGTTGTCGCCAGGCCCATAGAGGTTGGTCGGCATCACGCTGGTGTAACGGGTGCCGTATTGCGCATTGAAGCTTTCGCACAACTTGATGCCGGCAATCTTCGCAAGCGCATAGGGCTCGTTGGTCGGCTCCAGCTGACCGGTGAGCAGGTATTCTTCTTTGATCGGCTGTGGGCAGTCGCGCGGATAGATGCAACTCGAGCCTAAAAACATCAGGTCCTGGATGCCCGCCGCATGCGCACCCTGAATCAGGTTGGACTGCATCATCAGGTTTTGGTAGATGAAGTCGGCGCGGTAGGTGTTGTTGGCATGGATACCACCCACCTTGGCCGCTGCGATAAACAGGTAGTCGGGCTTCTCCGTTTTTAAAAAAGACTCGACCTCGGCTTGGCGGGTCAGGTCTAGCTCAGCATGGGTACGGGTGATGATGTTGTCGTAACCCTCGGCCTTGAGGCGGCGAACGATGGCAGAACCCACCATGCCGCGGTGACCGGCCACGTAAATCTTGTTGCTTGTGTGCTTCATTTCTCTGGTCTATGAACGCTGGGAAGGATGGGAAGTAAAAAAACAGCCTGTGAAGATCAAGATGTTAACCAACTTGACCTGCCAGGCTTAGCCAGAGAAAGGTCTGGGCGCTGGCCCAGACCACCTAGATCAGGCGATCAAGCGCTTGTCCTCTTGCACCAACTCCTGCGCACGCTCCATCAACATAGCCTTCACAGCCTCAAGCATAGGGCCGGATTGTGTCAACGGCGCGTAGCCTTGCGTGTCCCAAATGTGTTGCCACACGGGTGTGGTCTCGGGGCACGCCGCAAACTTGGGATGCAACGCAAACACCTTGCGCTCGCCGTCATTTTGTTTAAAGAAATGGCGGTTCTCAGGGGTCGTGTCGAGGTACGACTCAGCAGCCAAGCCTTCTGCGTA
>CAIVLE010000067.1 GCA_903906635.1 uncultured Burkholderiales bacterium
ATCTCGCCCATCACCCGTCAAGACAGCGATAACACATGGATGCGAACACAAATTCAAAGAAAAAGTTCGACACAGGTGCTGATCGGGGTCGCCGCTTCCCCCCTGCTTGGTCTGATCAGCTACGCCGTGTTGCCATTGCCGGTGGTGTTGGCTGTTTTTTTTAAAGAAAACACGTTTTTATTTTTTTACATCCTGTTCGGATTTATATTCATATCGGGCGTTTTTCTCTTCCTCTACCGGATCTCACTCAAGTTGGCTAATGCACAAGCGAGTTCGCTGCATGATCCGCTCACAGGTCTGTACAACCGCCGCGCCTTTGACGAGCGGTGGCCCATGCTGTTGCGCGACGCCATGCGAGAGCAATCGTGTTTGAGTGTGCTCTTCATCGATATTGACCACTTTCGGCTTTTCAACGAACGCTATGGACATGAAAGTGGCGACGTTGCACTTCAAGCGGTGGCCTCGGCACTTTCGGGGGTGTGTCAACGTCCCCTCGATTTCATTTGCCGCTGGGGCGGGGAAGAATTTGTGGCCGTTCTGCCCCACACCAACGAAGAGGCTGCATGCAAGCTAGCCAACGACATGCTGCAAGCGGTGCGCGCGTTGAAACTGCATGTGCCGCAGCACAGCCCCCCTCAAATTTCGGTCAGCATTGGGCGTACCAGCGCCACCATCACAGCAGACACCTTAGAAGAAGACCTTGTGGGCGCCGCCGATCAAGCCATGATGCAAGCCAAGCTCGCAGGGCGCAACCGAACCGAGAAAGCCCTGCAGCTTGAACATCCCGTCGACAACCGCATGACCTACGATCCGATTGGCAGCGACATCCGCAAGATGCAACGTGGTGCTGTCGCGGTAGAAATGGCCATTCTGTTGCCCTTGCTGTTGTTGATGGCCGATGGTGTGCTGGAGTTTAGCCTGATGCTCCATGACCAGTCGGTGTTGGTCAGCGCCACCAGCACAGCTGCACGTGCGGGCATCGCGTCAGGCCCCAACAAATTAACCGTCGCCCAAATCACAGCCATTGCCAGCGGCTATAGCCAAGGCAACTTGCTGTCACCCCTGCCCACGCCGGACCCCACCATAACCGTGCTGCAAGCTCCCAACCCGACATACCCAACGCCCTTGCAAGTGACGGCACAGTACAGATTCAAGGGCCTGCTCATGGGCGGGCTGTTCAGCGCCATGCAAACCAACCCTCAGCTCAGCGCCACCTCGGTGATGTACAACGAATGAAACCAGTCTCTCAAAAAGGTACGGTGGCCATTTTGGTCGCACTGCTGTTGCCGGTGTTGATGGGTTTGATGGCCTTGGCCATTGACATGGGCTATGTCTTGCTGAAAAGAAACGAAATGCAAGTGGCAGCAGACTCTGCCGCACTGTTCGCCGCCAGCGCCCGCCAGCATGGGCAAGACATCGGGGCTGCCAGCAGTTTGGTGCAAGCAGCCACAGCCGCCAATGGGTTTCTAAACAACCTGCAAGGCACAGTCGTCACAGTTCTGATTCCGCCCGGTGGCAGCCAAAGCTATGCCGCAGACACCCAATATGTGTCGGTCACCGTCACCCAACCGGTGAACGCCTTTTTGGCGTGGATATTTGGCGTGATACAAACCAACACTTCGGCCACTGCCGTTGCTGGCCCTGCAGGCGGGGGCAACCCCTGTCTGTTGACCTTGGGGACCTCAGGCACTTCCTTGAGTGTGGTTGGCAACAGCGTGGTCACGGCCAACACCTGCGGCATCTATGTCAACTCCAACAGTGGTTCGGCTTTGCAGGTGACCGGTAACGTCACCGTGACGGCCACCCCCATCCTTGTCGTGGGCGGCTACAGCAAAAACGGAAATGTGACCATGGGTCCTGTCACAACAGGCGCGGCAGCAACCACCGATCCATTTTCAAACCTTCCTTTCCCCGCCTTCAGTGCTTGCAACTACACCAATTATTCAAAATCAGGCAACGGCGACTTGGTGCTGAGTGCCGGCACGTATTGCGGAGGCATCTCCATCAATGGAAACCATGGCGTTACGTTTAGCCCTGGGATGTATATTTTGTATGGAGGGGGACTAAATTTGACCGGGAACATCTCACCCATCCAGGGCAGCGACGTCACGATTTATAACTCTGGCAACAGCAGCACCTACCCTTACGCAGCGCTGGATTTGTCTGGCAATGTTTCTATCAACTTTAGCGCACCCACGGCTGGCGCCTATGCTGGCATGCTCTTCATGCAAGACCCTGAGAACAATCAAACCGCTTCAATCGCAGGGAATTCAGGCACCATATTGGCGGGTAACTTGTACTTCCCCAACAGCGCTCTCAACTTGACGGGCAACAGTGGCACCAGCATTCCAACGGGGTCTGTCGTGGCGCAAAAAATCAGCGTCAATGGCAATTCGAAATTTAAGATGACCAATACGTATGGGGGCTCCAGTAACAATGCCATGCACAGCGGCCTCTACCAATGAACGGGTCTCATTCGTTTAAGCCCGTGGCAGTGGAGGACATGGCAATCGATGTGCTCAAGGCGCTCAACACAGAATTCAAAAGCAAACTGCGGTACGTGAAAGAGACTGTCACTTGAAGCGGGGTTTGAAAAGCCGGATCCGCCGATTGAAGAACGCTGACGATGGGTGTTTGTCCCGGGCCCATGGACAACAAACTATTGGCGCAGTAGCTTTGTGCCACGAGCGCAATTTCTTCGCTGGTGATTTTTGGGATGCTCAGCACCACACCGGCACGCACAGCCTCTCGGGCTGCATGGGTGATGAGCACTTTGTCATACATCAGCAGACTGAACTCGATCACTCCGTCCAACACCAGCAACAAAAGTGGCAAGACCAAGGCCAACTCAATCGCCGCAGTGCCCAGCTGCTTAAATCGCATGACAGACACGACGGTAAGTCGAAGGAGTCACACCACG
>CAIVLE010000068.1 GCA_903906635.1 uncultured Burkholderiales bacterium
GCCCTTGGAATGATGCCAACTACCCGGCCACCCGCATCTGCCGTGGCTTGTGCAACCAGTCCCATCAAGCCATTGTTTCCCCCACCGTAGACCAATTGCCCGTGGTGGCTTCCAATCCATTGCCCGACTTGCATCGCTACTTGTGCAAACGAGGGGGAGAGTCCACTTCGCGATCCGCAATAGACACAAACGGAGAATGAAGGGGGATTGTTCATAAGCTCAAGACGACGTGCTGACCAAGCGTGTTCCCGCCCAGATATCGTGCCAGAACTGGCCTTCATGTTGGAGCTTACTCATCAAGGCCCAGACCATGACCCAGCCAAAACACACGATGCCGATTTCTGGCCCAGAAATTTCGAAAAAGGCAGCCGACCCCAAGGCCGGTAAAAACCATATCCAACTGAGTAAATAGCGAAAAAAGGCGCGATGCTGCGTGACTTGGTGTCCTGCGCTGTCGACCAAACGGATGTGCCACGTTTTCATGGCCAAAGTCTGACCCTTGTGTCCAAACCAGGTGAAGTAAATGCCAAAAATCAAAAACAAAAAAGCTTGCAACCCAATTCTGTTGTTCAGTGCATGACGGGTTTGGCTCAGTGTGCTGAATAAGTACCCGAAGATAAAAGCCACCCCGAACAGCAGCAACCCTTCATACAACCAACACGCCATTCGCCGAAGCCAGTGCGGTGCTTGAATCAGCGTTGGATCGGCGCTTTCAAGTGCGATGCTCATTGCGCAGTAACCGGATTTTCTGGCGTCACAGCAGGCGGCGGGGGATTGGCCGAAGCTGCGGTGGTGTTGGGCAGTGGTGGGAGCAGTGTGGTGGGAGCTGCTTGTTGGCTGTCGATGCGGGGCAGCGGTTTGTTGCCAGAGCCAGTCACAGGCGTGGTGGCCAGCTTGTGGCTGGAGACAGGTTTGACAGCCGGAGCCACTCCGACTGCGGGCATCGTTTGTTGAGTTGCCAATTTTTGTTTCGCCTCAGGGCTCAGCGCTTGGTATGCCTCCCACTTGCTGCGTTTCTCTTCTTGTGTGAGCTGCTTGGCATCTGCAAAGTTCAGTCGGGCAAGGGTGCGTTGCTGAGGACTGAGTGCCGCCCATTCGCGCATTCGTCCTTGAACAATCAATTTTTCATCGTTCGAGAGTTGTGCAAAATTTTGGCAAATTGCAAGCCACTTTCTTTTATGCGGCTCAGTCATCGATGGCCAAAACTGCGCCAATGGCGTCAAAGCTTGCTGCTGAGCAGAGGTCAAGTCTTGCCAAAGTGGCTTGGTAGATACCAGGGGAGGGGGGATGGAGGCAGTTGATGGCTGAGCCTGAGCCAATTGGAGTCCCAAGCTACCCCCAACCAGCAGAACTAGCAGTGCGCTGATAAAAAATTTCAGGACGGTAAGGAAGTGCATGCTTGGGGCGACTCGTGATGTCAGAACTATTCTTGTCGGTCTGCGCTCAGCGGGGTCTTCAAAAACTGGAGAAAGCCAGGATCTGCATAGGCCGTTGGTGGTAAATCATCGCTCAACATGGCGGAATCCACCTCTGCGAGCTCATTGGCACGAGAGTCATCCAAGATATTTTGAATCAGCGCTAAGCCAGCAATGAGTGCTAGCAATGGCAAAAAAGCTGCGAAACGGCTCCAAAGGCTCAGTCCTTCGTCCCCAAAGTGCAGCATGCCCACGCCACCTTGAACCGAAATCTGTGGCCGAGTGACCAGGCTGGTTTGTGAGGTCAAGCGGGCTGCAACCGCGCGTGTGCGCGCAGCACGGAGTCGTTCGCTGATGTCATGCGGGAGATCCAATCCACTCGCATTCAATCGTGCGGCAATAGAAAACCCAAATTGGTCTAGCTGTTGTGATTGAGCGGTTGATGTTGTCATGGTCTTAACCCTTTGGCAGTGAGTGCTTTGCTGAGAGATTGAATAGCTCGGGAGCAATGTGTTTTGACACTACCCTCTGAACAACCCATAGCTGTAGCCGTCTCAGAAACGTCGAGATCCTCCCAATAACGCAGCAAGAAGGCTTCTCGTTGACGTGCTGGCAGATTTTGTATTTCTTCTTCTATTTCACGAACGCTGGCTGAACTGGCGAAGTCATCTTCCGCGCTTTGGGTGGCGTGGGAATCGCTTTCTGCGGTCAGTGACTCCAACAAGTCAAAGTCACTATCCTCCTGAGCAGAATCAAAATCACTGAAGTTGCTAAACAGTGCACGTCGAGTCTTGTTACGGCGAAACCAGTCCAAAGTGGTGTTGGAGAGAATTCGCTGAAACAACATGGGTAGCTCAGCCGCAGGC
>CAIVLE010000069.1 GCA_903906635.1 uncultured Burkholderiales bacterium
AGCCTGAGTTTTCAATCCCGTGGCATTCCTCGCCTGAGCCCCTCCGTCCACGCCGCAGTGGCGAGGGCGTAACGAGCCAGTAACTAGGGACGCGAGCAAGGCAAACCCCCTAGTGAGGAATCACCGCACAAGCTCTCAATTGCCCCAGGGTGATTCACGCAAGGGGCATTTACGCATCTGGGCTGATGAGTGAGGCACTCAAACGCCGCGCCCGAGGGTCCACGTAGTAGCCGCCAAACTCGGTGTAGCGCAGCACATGTTGCTGGCAGCGCGTGCAGGCCAACACCTCGCAGCGGTTGTACGGAAAATGCTTCACCGACACCGGGGCCTCGGGCGAGTCGTACCGCGTGCCCTGTGGGTGGTGTTCCTCGAAGGTGGGCTCGTACAGCTCGGGGTCGCGCAAGGTGGCCACGGCGCGCATGTGCTCGCTTGGCCACTCGCTCTCGGTGACACTCTCCCACCCCGCACAGCGCTGCAAGCTGCATTGGCACTCGGTGTGAAGGCTCGACGGCGTGGCGTTGACCACAGCCAGTAAGGCTTGGGCGTTGGGCAAAAAGGGAACAGAACTCATGGGGCGAGAGCCTAACACTGCACAGACAAAAAAATGCCCCGCCTGAGCGGGGCAGGGGGCAAGTCAAGGGGGGGTTACTTGCGTTGCGACAAGGGCATAGCCTCGCGCACAGGCGAGCCAGTGAACAACTGACGTGGGCGGCCGATTTTGTACTCGGGGTCGCTGATCATTTCGTTCAACTGGGCAATCCAGCCCACGGTGCGGGCCAAAGCGAAGATGCCGGTGAACAGGTTCACTGGAATGCCGATGGCGCGTTGCACGATGCCAGAGTAGAAGTCCACGTTGGGGTAGAGCTTGCGGCTGACGAAGTATTCGTCTTCCAGGGCAATTTTCTCCAGCGCTTTGGCGAGCTTGAACAGAGGGTCGTTTTCCAAACCCAACTCTTTGAGCACTTCGTCGCAAGTCTCTTGCATGAGCTTGGCGCGGGGGTCGTAGTTTTTGTAAACGCGGTGACCAAAGCCCATGAGCTTGACGCCAGAGTTTTTGTCCTTGACCTTCTCCATGAACTCGCCGACTTTGGCCACGCCGCCCATGGCTTGAATTTCTTCCAGCATGTTCAGACAAGCTTCGTTGGCGCCGCCGTGTGCGGGGCCCCACAAGCAAGCAACACCGGCTGCGATGGCCGCAAACGGGTTGGTGCCTGATGAGCCGCACAAGCGCACGGTGGAGGTGGAGGCGTTTTGTTCGTGGTCGGCGTGCAAGATGAAGATGCGGTCCAAAGCGCGCTCGAGCACGGGGTTGACCACGTACTCTTCACAAGGCGTGCCAAACATCATGCGCAAGAAATTGCCCGAGTAGCTCAGGTCGTTCTTGGGGTACATGTAGGGCTGGCCGATGGTGTACTTGTAGGCCATGGCCACGAGGGTTGGCATTTTGGCGATCAAGCGGATGGCCGAGATCTCGCGGTGCTCTGGGTTGTTGATGTCGGTGCTGTCGTGGTAGAAGGCCGACAAAGCACCCACCAAACCGGTCATCACGGCCATGGGG
>CAIVLE010000070.1 GCA_903906635.1 uncultured Burkholderiales bacterium
ATGCGCTCACGACCCAGCTCTGTTTGCCAGGTCAGCACCGCTTTGGCCAGGCTCGGGTCGGCCAAGCACTGGGCCACGTCGCCGGGGCGGCGCGCCACCACACGGTGCGCAATGGGCACGCCGTTGACGCGGGCAAAGGTGTCGACCATCTGCTGCACGCTCACCCCTTGGCCCGTGCCTAGATTGACCGTCAACAGCGCTGGGGTGTGCGACGCTGCCAAAGCCTTCAAGGCGGCCAGGTGGCCTTGGGCCAAGTCCATCACATGCAAGTAGTCGCGCACACCCGTGCCATCGGGGGTGGCGTAGTCGTTGCCAAAAATTTGCAGCGCATCGCGCTGGCCCAGCGCCACCTGGGTGATGTAGGGCATGAGGTTGTTGGGAATGCCGTTGGGCGCTTCGCCCAAGAGGCCACTCTCGTGAGCGCCCACGGGGTTGAAGTAGCGAAGGATAGCGATGCGCCAGCGCGGATCTGCGCTGTGGAGCTCCCGCAGCGCGTCTTCGCACATCAGTTTGCTGCGGCCATACGGGTTGGTCGCGCTCAGTGGCGCTGTCTCAGCGATGGGCACCACAGCCGGGTCGCCGTAGACCGTTGCCGAGGAGCTGAAAACGATGCGTCGCACCTGGGCGCGCTCCATGGCTTGCAGCAAGCTCAAGGTGCCACTGACGTTGTTGTCCAGGTAGCGCAGGGGCTGCGCCACCGACTCGCCCACGGCTTTGAGTCCCGCAAAGTGCACCACCCCATCAAAGGCGTAGCGCGCAAAGAGGTCGTCCAGGGCTTGGGCGTCACGGATGTCGGCTTGCACAAATTCAAGCGGAGTGACGCCTAAGCGCTTGAGTCGATCAAGTACTTTGGGGCTGCTGTTGCACAGGTTGTCCAAGATCACGATGGGAACACCGGCCTGCGACAGCACCAGCGCGGTGTGCGAGCCAATGAAACCGGTGCCACCTGTGATCAAAATAGGTTGAGTCATGCGGCAATTATCGTCTGCCCCAGGGCGGCGACGGCGTCCTAGAATAGCGCCAACTTGGGCGGTGCACAGAGTTAGTCCACCGCGCAAGCCGGTTTAATTTTTAGTTTTTCTTTTTTAGTGATTTCATGAAACGCCAACACTCTTCCCCATCGGGCGCGCACCACGGCGCCGAATCTTGTATTGCTTTGATCGATGCCCGTTTTTTGGCATGGTTACAAGGTCAAACTGAAGCCGCGCAAGACAACACCCGCCAACACCTGCACACCCTGTTGGGCCACACCCTGGCCCACAACGGGCTTGATTTGAACCTGCGCCGCATTTATTGGTACAGCGACAGCTCAGAAGAACAAGTGCTCGACGCCCAAATCAGCCGCGCCGTCTTGCCCCACAGCCAAGACGGTGGGTTGTCGATCTTGCGCGCCCTGGGCGCTGACCTCAAGCGCCTGAGCGAACGCGGTGCGTGCCAGCACATTTTGGTGGGCAGCGACGACGAGAGACTCATCAGCCTCATCGATGAAGCCCAACTCCACGGCGTGGCGGTCCACCTGCTCGCCGATGAGGCGTCGCGCAACATGACGCAGCTCCAACGTGACGATCCGGGTTGGGCGCGTCTGCTGTCCCAAGCAGACCACCGTGTGGTCTTGGCTGCACAAAGCGTGCGCGAAGGCGCACAACCCCGCCACGGCAACGCCCCTGTTCACGCGGCCCCCGCGGTGGACCCCGAGCAGCTGCGTGAACAACTCAACACGGTGATCCAAAGCTGGTGGACCGATGAGCCCGAAGACTTGCGCGAAGAGTTGCGCGAAGAGCTGCAAAACACCCGGGGCATCCCCCAAGAGGTGGACCGCCAGTTGCTTTTGAGTGTGCGCCGCGTGCTCGAGCGCGCCTTGAGTTTTCAAGAGAAGAAACTCTTGCGCGAGATGGTGCGTGACCTGGTGCTGGGCCCACAGGCCGCAGCGGCCAGCGCGCTGCCCCCAGATGACCACATGAATTGAACTTTGGAGTTTTGACATGAGCACTTTGAACCCTGCCGACATACTGGCTCAAGCCCTGCCCTACATCCGTAAATTTCATGGCAAGACCTTGGTCATCAAGTACGGCGGCAACGCCATGACCGACCCCTTGCTGCAGCAGGCGTTTGCTGAAGACGTGGTGTTGCTGAAATTGGTGGGCATGAACCCGGTGGTCGTGCACGGCGGGGGCCCGCAAATTGAAACCGCCTTGAAGCGCTTGGGCAAAAAAGGTGAGTTTGTGCAAGGCATGCGCGTGACAGACGCCGAAACCATGGAAGTGGTGGAGTGGGTGTTGGGCGGTGAGGTGCAGCAAGACATCGTGGGGCTGATCAATCAAGCCGGGGGCAAGGCCGTGGGCTTGACCGGGCGCGACGGGGCCATGATCCGTGCGCAAAAACTCGTGCTCCACGACAGCCAAGACCCCAACAAAGAGTACGACGTGGGACAGGTGGGTGACATCGTGAGTATCGACCCCAGCGTGGTCAAGGCCTTGCAAGATGACGCCTTCAGTCCCGTCATCAGCCCGATTGGCTTTGGAGAAAACAACGAGAGCTACAACATCAACGCCGATGTGGTGGCCGCCAAACTGGCCACTGTGCTGCAGGCCGAAAAGCTCTTGATGCTCACCAACATCCCCGGTGTGCTCGACAAGCAAGGCCAGTTGTTGCCAGAGCTCACGCCTCGTCGTATCGACGAGTTGGTGGCAGACGGCACCATCAGCGGGGGCATGCTGCCCAAGATCAGTGGTGCCTTGGACGCGGCCAAGAGTGGCGTGAATGCGGTGCACATCATCGACGGCCGGGTGCCCCACGCCATGCTGCTGGAGATCTTGACCGAGCAGGCTTTCGGAACCATGATCAGGTCGCACTAACTTTTTGAAGGCTGCCCATGTCTCAAGCCGATTCATTTGACGCTGTTTCACCGGAAGACGACCCAGCCGCGACGCTGACCCCCGGTCGCAAGCGCATGAAACCCGGCGAGCGGCGCGCGCAGATTTTGCAGACCCTGGCTGCCATGCTCGAGCAGCCAGGCGCCGAGCGCATCACCACCGCCTCCTTGGCGGCCAAGATCGAGGTGAGTGAGGCGGCGCTGTACCGCCACTTTGCCAGCAAGGCGCAGATGTTTGAGGGGCTGATTGACTTCATCGAGAGCAGCTTGTTCACCCTGATCAACCAAATCGCCGAGCGCGAGGCAGACGGCGCTGACAAAGCCGCACGCATGGTCATGGTGCTGTTGCAGTTTGGTGAAAAAAATCCCGGCATGGCCCGCGTGATGGTGGGGGACGCCTTGGTGTTTGAGCACGAGCGACTGCACCAGCGCATGAACCAGTTGTTTGACCGCTTGGAGTCGGTCTTGCGCCAAGTGCTGCGTGATGCAGCACTTGCCCGCCAGTCATCCACGCCCAGCGCTGACGCGCAGGTGCGTGCATCGGCCTTGGTGGCGCTTGCCATGGGTCAATTGCAGCGCTTTACCCGCTCGGGCTTTAAGCGCTCGCCGCTGGAGCACCTTGAGCCCGCGCTTGCTTTGTTGGTGTGACACGCGTTGGGTGAGCGCGCATGCGTTTTGTCGCCCATGCGTAAAAAGTCC
>CAIVLE010000071.1 GCA_903906635.1 uncultured Burkholderiales bacterium
CAGACCAGCCAACAAGAACATTTTGGTTTGCAGTTCGTTCATCAGCTCAGGCTGACGGGCGGCTGCTTCGAGGTATTTGCTACCCATGATGCCGATACCGATACAAGCGCCGATAGCGCCCAGACCAATGATGAGACCGGCTGCGAGTGCGACATAACCGAGGACGTGTTCCATTTTTGTTGCTCCTATGAATGGATGAGTGAGAAAGTTGAGAAAGGGAAATCAGTGGGCGTCGTGCGCCTGACCCACATAAACAAGCGTCAACATCATGAAGATGAATGCCTGCAATGTGATGATCATGATGTGGAAAATGGCCCAGATAGAACCAGCAATGATGTGTCCGATAGGCAGCAGCACGCCGGGCAAGGTTGCCGCAGCAGCACCACCCATCAGCGCAATCAACATGAACACCAGCTCACCGGCGTACATATTGCCAAACAGTCGCATGCCATGCGAAACGGTCTTGGCAGCGAACTCGATCATCTGCATGATGAAGTTCACAGGCCACAAAAGGGGATGGGCACCAAACGGGGCACAAAACAACTCATGAATCCAGCCGCCAATGCCTTTGATTTTGATGTTGTAGAACACGCACACCAACAAGACCGACGTTGACAGGCCCAAGGTGGTGGAGAGGTCAGCCGAGGGCACCACACGCATGAAGGCATGGTGCGCATCATGGCCGGCGGCGCCATAGATCATCTCCCAAATCTTGGGAAACAAATCAACCGGGAACAAGTCCATGGCGTTCATCAAGAAAATCCAAACAAACACCGTCAAGGCCAAAGGAGCCACAACTTTGCGGCTTTGCGCGCTGTGAATGATGCCCTTGGCTTGGCTGTCAACCATTTCAACCAAAATCTCAACTGCCGCCTGAAAACGACCTGGCGCATGCGCTGTCGCGCCGCGTGCGGCCTTCCACATGAAAAAGCTCGCCAGCACACCCAAGACCACCGACCAAAAAATAGAGTCGAGGTTGTACACCGAAAAGTCAATGACGCCAGCCATCGGCTTGTTTTGCAGATGGGTTAAGTGGTGAACTATGTATTCACCAGCGGTTGGACCATGTTCAACAGACATTCGTTCGCTCTTTAAAAGTTGGACCCGTTGGATAAAACACCCGGCGCATGCCCAGTGCCAACCAATACACCTTCATCGTCACCACCAAACCCACCAACATGGCAGGCCAGCTCAAATCCTTCACCCAATGGGGGGCTGCAAACAATATTGCGAGCGTGAGGCCAATCTTGACCATCTCCCAGAGGAAAAAACCAAACACTGCAGCCCCGGCGTTGGCTGAGGCCAACCGACCGGTCAGACCCCTGGCAAACAACGCAGCAGGAATAACGACAGCCAAGGCGCCGATGGCCGCCGAAACGGCAACCGCTTGGCGAGCCGAAATCCACCAAGCCAACAACGCCACCAATGCACCGACAAGCGCCTGAGCACCCACCACTCGCCAAATGGACAAAAGTGGCTGATGCTCTCGCAGCTGCCTGACTTGCTCGGCCGTCAAAGGCACGATCACGTCTGCATTGGCTTGCTCTTCATCTTCGGGACGCATTCTGGTCATGTTTGTTTACGCCCAGGTTACATCCACACATTCTGCAAAGCCTGCCATTGTACGTGATAACACATAGGTTGTGCTGGAAAACCATAACGAGGAGGATAATTACCCCCATGACCAGCCCCCCCCCACCTCCAGGCAGCTCTCGTCAAGACTCTTTGATCGACTACCCATGCCAGTTTCCCATCAAGGTCATGGGAAACAAGGTAGAGGGGTTTGTTCACGCGATGACGCAAATCGCAGAGCAATTTGACCCCAGTTTTGACGCCTCCAAAATCGAGCTGCGTGACAGCAAAAAAGGCAATTACCTGGGGATCACGCTCGTGATCACGGCAACCAGTCGCGAGCAACTCGATGAGCTCTACCGCACACTGTCGACCCACCCCATGGTCAAACTCGCGCTGTAGCGTCTAAGGCACCACCATGGAGCTCGAGATGCGGGGCCTCACGCCTTACTTGGCAACCTACCAGGCGATGCAAGAGTTCACCTCTGCACGAACCGAACTCACACCTGACGCTTTGTGGATGTGCGAGCACCCCCCGACCTTCACCCAAGGCTTGGCGGGGCTTGACTCTCATTTGCTGGCACCCGGGGAGATTCCTGTGGTGGCAACGAACCGGGGTGGGCAAGTCACCTACCATGGCCCAGGACAAGTGGTGGCTTATCCGCTCATGGACCTGAAGCGATCGGGCTACTACGTCAAGGAATATGTGCATCGGATTGAAGAAGCCGTGATCCGATGCCTGCTGCATTTTGGCGTCACAGGTCATCGGGTGGCCGGCGCGCCTGGCATTTATGTGCGCCTGGACGACCCTGCCAGCCACGCTGTGCTGCCCCAGCGCCCTCACAAAGATGCCGACCCAACCCCCGACTTTACGGGTCTTGGCAAGATTGCCGCCTTAGGCATCAAAGTCACCCGACATTGCACCTATCACGGCGTGGCGCTGAATGTGGCCATGGACCTATCCCCCTTTGAACGGATCAACCCCTGCGGCTATCAAGGCTTGCAGACCGTCGATCTTTCTACAATCGGCGTATCGCTCAGCTGGCAAGAAGCCGCTGATGTATTGAGCCAAAAACTCATCACCTACTTGGCCCCTTGATTCGGACCAAAAAAACCAATTCATTTCCATGTCTACCCCTGACAACCGCGTGGTGCGCGACGTACAAAGCGTCGAGACCTACAACGCCTCTGACAAACAAAAAGCCGCTGCAAAACTGTCACGCATACCTGTCAAGGTTGAAGCGGGTGAAGTGCTGAAAAAGCCCGATTGGATTCGCGTCAAAGCGGGCTCACCCTCCACTCGTTTTTACGAAATCAAAGACATCTTAAGAAGCAACAAATTGGTGACCGTCTGCGAAGAAGCGTCCTGCCCCAACATTGGCGAGTGCTTTGGCAAAGGCACAGCCACCTTCATGATCATGGGAGACAAGTGCACGCGTCGTTGCCCGTTTTGCGACGTGGGCCATGGCCGACCCGATCCGCTGGATGTGAACGAGCCCGAGAATTTGGCCAAAACCATTGCCGCTCTCAAACTGCAGTACGTGGTGATCACCAGCGTGGATCGGGACGACTTGCGTGACGGGGGCAGTCAGCACTTTGTTGACTGCATCCGTCGCACACGAGAGCTCTCTCCCCAAACGCAAATTGAAATCTTGGTGCCAGACTTTAGAGGCCGCGACGATCGTGCGCTTGAAATTTTGAAGGCCGCGCCCCCTGATGTGATGAACCACAACATGGAAACCGTGCCGCGTTTGTACAAAGAGGCACGACCCGGCAGCGACTATGCATTCAGTTTGAACTTGCTCAAAAAATTCAAGGCCCTTTTCCCCCATCTCCCCACCAAGAGCGGCTTGATGGTGGGCCTGGGAGAAACCGACGAAGAGATCTTGCAGGTCATGCGAGACATGAGGGCACACAACATCGACATGCTCACCATTGGGCAGTACTTAGCGCCCAGCACCAGCCATATTCCGGTGCGCCGCTATGTTCACCCCGACACCTTCAAGATGTTTGAGGCCAAAGCGTATGAGATGGGGTTTAGCCACGCTGCAGTTGGGGCCATGGTCCGCTCAAGCTACCACGCCGACCAACAAGCGCATGCCGCGGGTGTCTAGCTGAGTAACCCGCAAACGATGGAAAAGCTCCGTCAATGATGGGAAATTCCCGCACATCATGGGAAAAACCTGTCCTCAACGGCACTTTCTTGTTTGATCGAGGCCCTCGGACTACAAGGGCCATCTAGCCCAATATACTGACTAAGTATTCAATACTTGTCGGGGTAGTTTTGATTGAATCGTCGAACAGCAGTGGAACAACCGCTGCTCCGGGAGCTCCAGAGGAGCCCCTCTACATTGCGGCATTTCCTGATGACGATGCCTACTGGCGGGTGGACTGGTTTGGCGAAATTGCCTACCCAGATCGGTACACCCGTCGCAAACACCCCTCGATCCTGATTTACCTCTCTAAGGTCACTGAACCCAACTTCAGCGCCGACCCAGAGGTGTTGCTCCAACCACACAGTACC
>CAIVLE010000072.1 GCA_903906635.1 uncultured Burkholderiales bacterium
CGCCACCAAACTCGACTGGCGCAATGCCAACTTGGAGTTGTTGCCACAAACCCGTCGTCACTCATTGCTGGTTAACCTGCTGCGCGTGCCCTCGGTGGTGTTTGCCATCAACAAACTCGATGCTGTAGAAGACGCAACCTTGGCCTACCAGCACATTGCTGCTGCACTCCAGCAGTTTGCCCAAGATGCAGGCATCACCATCACGGCCTTGGTGCCCGTCTCGGCCCTCAAAGGCTGGAACGTGGTGGACTCGCAAGCCGATTGGTGCGGCTACAACGGCCCCAGCCTCTTGAGCATTTTGGAAGGCTTGCCCGTCACCCCCGCTGAAACCGAGTTGGCTTTCAGCTTCCCTGTGCAGTGGGTGGAGAAATTCCACGACTCCAACGTGACCACCCAAGGCCGACGTGTGTTCTGGGGCCGTGTGGCCACCGGCAGCGTGGCACCTGGCGACACGGTCAAGGTCTTCCCCAGCGGGCAAACCGCGGTGGTGTCGCAAGTTCTCTCGGCCACCCGCGAACCGCAAAACAAAGCCGCTGGCCACAGCGCTGGCATTGTGCTCGACCGCGAAGTGGATGTCTCACGTGGTGACTGGTTGTTGTCAGCCGAACACGCCCCTGAGGCCCAGCGTCAACTCAACACCACCATCGCTTGGATGGACGACGAACCCTTAGTCGCCGGTCGTGTGTATTGGGCGCTGCATGGCCACCGCTGGGTCAAAGCCAAGGTACAACGCGTGGTTCACCGCCTGGATGTGAACACACTGGCGGAAGAAGAAGCCACCGAGCTGGCACCCAACAGCATCGGCCACGTCACCCTGGCTCTGCAAGAGCCTTTGGTGACCTTGCCCTTTGCCCAGTCGCGCATTTTGGGTGCCTTGGTCTTGGTGGACACCGCCAGCCATAAAACCTCAGGTGCCGTACTGGTGAACTGAAGCGTTTAAAATCAAAAACCTTGGCGCTCAAAACTTCGCCGCTGAGTCCCTATCTCTTTACCGAATGAATTGTCATGACGCACGTTGTCACCGAAGCCTGTATCCGTTGCAAGTACACCGACTGTGTGGACGTTTGTCCCGTCGACTGCTTCCGCGAAGGCCCCAATTTTTTGACCATCGACCCTGATGAGTGCATCGACTGCGCGGTGTGCATTCCCGAGTGTCCTGTTAACGCCATCTACGCCGAAGAAGATGTGCCCGATGGTCAACAGCACATGACCCAACTCAACGCCGAGCTGTCACAAATTGGCTGGCCCAGCATCACCAAGCGCAAGGCACCGCTGCCTGACGCCGACGATTGGAAAGACCGCACCGGCAAGTTGGCCGAGTTGCAACGCTGATTGACAGCCCTATGATCGAGACCGACGCCGTCATCGTGGGTGCCGGCCCCGTCGGCCTCTTTCAAGCCTTTCAGCTGGGGCTGCAAGACATCCGCTGTCACCTCATCGACGCCCTGCCCCATGTGGGCGGCCAGTGCGCCGAGCTGTACGCAGACAAACCGATTTACGACATTCCAGGCTTGCCGTTTTGCACCGGGCGTGAACTGGTCGAGCGCTTGCAGCAGCAAATTCGCCCCTTTGCACCCACTGTTCACCTGTACCAAGAAGTCAGCCAAGTCGCGCAGCGGCCCGATGGTCGCCTCGAGGTGCACACCTCAACACAGCAACACTTCGTTTGCAAAACCCTGTTCATTGCGGCGGGTGTGGGTGCTTTTCAGCCGCGCAAGCTCAACCTGGAAGGCGCGCCAGAACTCGAAGGTCGCCACATCCACTACCACCTGAGCGAGACCACACCGTTGGCAGACCAGCATGTGTGGGTGCTGGGTGGAGAAGCCCAAGCCGTGGATGTGGCCGTGCAGCTGAGCCAAATGCGCGAGCAGGCCCCACGCAGCGTGACCTTGATCCACCGTCGTGATGTGTTTCAAGCTGAACCGCAGGCGCTGAGTGCCATGCGTGACGCAGTGGCCACTGGCCGCTTGCAGTTGCAGATTGGGCAGATCACTGCCTTGCAAAGCGCGGACCAGCAGTTGCAAGCGGTTCAGGTGGCCACACCCGAGGGCGAGACCATAGAGCGAACCGCGCAACAGTTGCTGGTGTGCTGGGGCTTGTCACCCAAGCTCGGGCCCGTGGCCCACTGGGGCCTAGAGATGGCACGCAAGCAATTGGTGGTGAACACCGAAAACTTTGCCACCTCGGTGCCCGGCATTTTTGCGGTGGGCGACATCAACACCTACCCGGGCAAGAAAAAGCTCATCCTCTGTGGTTTTCACGAAGCCACCTTGGCCGCCTTTGGTGCCGCCGACATCGTGCACCCCAACCGCAAGACCTTGCTGCAATACACCACCACCTCGAGCGAGCTGCACCGCTTGCTGGGTGTGGATTGAGTCAGACCTTGACTGAGGTTGGTCTCAAGCCGCTTTCAGATACATGTCAATGTGCATCGACGAATAGGGGCAAACCACGCCTCCGTTCTCTGTGCGCTCCAACAAACCTAACTTGGCCAAGATCACCACATCTTCGTGCACACGCTTGACATCGCGCCCCACTGAACGCGCCAGTTCTCGCACAGAAAGCTCGCCTTTTCCCTGCACGGCACGAACAATCTCCCAGCGTTTCTCACAATTGTGTCGACCACGTCGTCTGTTGTTAATATTGCCAACAACTAAAGACGGGCCTCTGATCAGCTCGGTTTAGCCACTCGTTTGAATTGCCCTAGAATTCAAGCGCGCCGTCCTCATTGATCGGTGCATCCGCTGGGGGTGTTGGTGTCTGGACAGACATCGACTGAGAAAGTCCCTTTGAACCTGATTGAGGTAATCCTCGCGCAGGGAAGCTTGTCAAAAGAACCGGTATGGGGGAACCTCCCCCGCCAACGCCGATTCCCCGTCAGCGCCCTGCTTGTTGCAAGTGAAACACAGATGGCCTCTGACGCGTCCACGATTCCTGCTGACTTGCTGAACTTCTTCGCCTTGCCGGAGGTGAGCGACGACGACTTCAATGCCATGGCGCTGCGTTTGTTTGCCCATCAGGCACAGCACAACCTGCCTTTTCAGCGCTTTTGCCAACTGCGCGGCAAAACGCCACGCAGTGTCAAACACTGGCATGACATTCCAGCCGTGCCGATCAACGCCTTCAAAGACCTCACGCTCAGCTGTGTGCCGCCAGACACCTGCGCGCGCGTATTCATGACCAGTGGCACCACGCGTGGCGATGTCAAAGGCCGCCACTACCACCCCGCACTGGCGGTGTACGACAGCTCCATGCGCCTGAACTTTGCGCAGCATGTCATGCAGGGGCAAGAGCGCATCCGCATGGGGGTTTTGTTTCCGGACGAAGTGGCACTGCCCAACTCGTCGCTGGCCCACTACCTGCAACTGGCCCTCACCCACTTTGGCACGGCAGACAGCGGCTACCTCATGGGCGCGCAAGGGCTGGACATCGCTGGTCTGAGGACCGCGCTGCAACAGGCACAAGACTCCGGGCAGCCATTTGCCTTGCTGGGCGCGAGCTACAGCCTGGTGCATGCCATGGACGCTCTGGCGGCCCTGGGCCAGTCCTTCCAGTTGCCCGCAGGCAGTTGGCTGTTTGACACCGGGGGCTTCAAAGGCCAGTCGCGCGAGATCGAGATGGACGCGTTTTACGACCAGCTCTCAGCCACCTTCGGTGTGCCACGCACGCATTGCATCAACATGTACGGCATGACCGAGCTCAGCACCCAGTTCTACGACCGGGGCAATGCCACGGTGCCATCTGTCAAACGCGGGCCGCACTGGATTCGCTCGCGTGTCATCGACCCGATCAGCGGACGCGAGATGCCACGCGGCGAGCGCGGCATTTTGGTCCACACCGATTTGGGCAACTACAACGCCGTGACCACCATCCTCACCGAAGACGTGGGCGTGGCCACCGACGACGGCTTTGTGCTGCTGGGCCGCGCCCAGGGGGCACAGGCCAAAGGCTGCTCACTGGCGGTGGAAGACTTTTTGAAAGCCGCACGGGCATGAGCACACTGAGCTTCAAAGCGGGCTACCTGCCGGGTCTGTCAGAGCCGGAGGTGCACTGGCACGCGCTGCACTTTGGCACGCCGGAACACCCGCTGACGGTGCAGGTGCCGCAACTCAAGCCCGCACAAATGACGGCCTTGGCCACGCGTGTGCGTGAAGCCAGCCGCAGCCACCTCAAGCACTGGCCGGTGCGCGACTTGGTGGCGGTGATTGACCGTGCGGTGGCGCGGTTGCTGGATGCCAACGACCCCTATCGGCAACAACTCGACACCTTGTTGCCGCGCGTCACGGGCTTGGATGCCGAGATGGTGCGCATCCACCTCAGCGCCTACTTGCAGACCTTTCGGGCCCTGCAACTGCAACGCTTTGTGGTGGAAGACTTTGCCAACCCGCAATTGCTAGATACGTTTCAACCCCGCGTGGGTGGGGGCTGGAGCAAAGCCTATGGCCCCGACCTGATGGCCCATGTATGGGCCGGTAATGTGCCGGGCTTGCCCATGTGGAGTTGGGTGTCGGGCCTGTTGGTCAAAGCAGGTTCGGTGGGCAAAGTCGCCAGCGCCGAGCCGGTGTTTGCCAGCGTGTTGGCGCGGGTCTTGGTGGCGGTGGAACCCCGTTTGGCCGACTGCTTGGCCGTGGTCTGGTGGCCGGGCAGCGACGCGGCGCAGGCAGCCCCCTTGTTTGAACAAGCCGACGTGGTGCTGGCCTATGGCGGCAACACCGCCTTGCGCGACATGCAGCAGCATGTGCCCGTGACTGCACGGTTTTTGCCGCACGGCCACAAGCTGAGTTTTGGCATGGTGTCCACGGCAGCGTTGACGCTGCGCCGCGCCAAGGCCACCGCTGCGCTGGCCGCGCTGGACGTGACGCGCTATGAGCAGCAAGGGTGCTACTCACCGCAGATGTTTTATGTGCAACGTGGTGCCCAGGTCAGCCCGCAAGAGTTTGCGCAAAGCCTGGCCAGCGAGCTGGCCGCCTTGGGCCACAAGTTTGTGCGCCGCCCCCTCTCGCTGGAGGAAGCCGCAAGCGTAGCCGCTTGGCGCGAGTCACACGAGTTCGCCATGGTCAACAGCCCCAACACCCAAGTGCTGGGCGACGCCGACCAGGCCTGGGCCGTGGTCTACCGGGACGCGCCCACGCCACTGCAACCGGGCCCCTTGAATCGCTGCGTGCTGGTGGTGGGTGTGGACACGCTGGACGAAGTGGCCAATTGGGCCCTGGCCCAGCGTAACTTCCTGCAAACCGTGGGGCTAGCCGCTGCCCCCGAAGAGCTGTTACGACTGGGTGAGTCTTTGGCGCAAGCAGGTGTGACGCGCATCTGTGCCATCGGCGCCATGACCGCACCCGCTGCAGGCTGGCACCACGACGGACGCTTCAGCCTGCTCGACCTGGTCCGCATGGTGGACATCGAAGCGTCCACCGAAGTCGCTGCCGAGAACTTCACAGCCTATGAGCCCTGACACCATGCCCTCACAGCCCGCCTTGCGCCTGCAAGCGTTGCGCTTCGCCTACGCCACAGGCGGCGAAGTCGTGCGGGGCGTGAGCTTGGACATCGCACCCGGAAGCGTGCACTGCTTGATCGGACGAAGCGGCTGCGGCAAAACCAGCGTGCTCAAACTCGCAGCAGGCTTGTTGACGCCCCAACACGGGCAGGTGCTGTGCCACGGTCAAGGCGTGAACGGGCCCAGAGCCGACATGGGTTTTGTGTTCCAACGTCCCACACTGCTGGAGTGGCTCAACGTGATGGACAACGTGCTGTTGCCCATATCGCTGCAACGCCAGGTGCGCAGCAGCGACCGCGACCAGGCCGCACACCTGCTCAACCGCATGGGCTTGGGCGCTCAGGCAAAGCACAACCCCCTGGCCTTGTCGGGGGGACAGCAAAGCCGAGTGGCCTTGGCTCGTGCCCTGATGGGGGAGCCAACCATCTTGTGCATGGACGAGCCGTTTGCCGCGCTGGACGCCATCACCCGTGAAGAACTGCAACACGACTTGCTCGGGCTGTGTGCACAACAAGGCACCACGGTGCTATTTGTCACGCACGACATGGCCGAGGCGGTGTACTTAGGCGACGAAGTGAGTGTGATGCACCAAGGGCAGATGGTCCACACGATTCGCATTGAGCTGCCAAGGCCGCGTCCTCATGGCTTGCGTCACACGGCCGAATTCAATGCCGTGTGTGCCCAATTGCGCCAGTGCATGGATGGGGAGCCGTGATGCGCCACACACGCGTGCTGTCTGGGATGTTAGGGCTGCTGAGCCTGGGCTTTTGGGAGCTGGCGGTGCAGCAGTTGGGCACCTCGGCTTTGGTGTTGCCTGCCCCCTCCGAGATCGCCTCCTCCTTGTGGCGGGGTTTGGGCAATGGCTATCTCTTGCCCCATGTGCTGCAAACCTTGAGCGAAGTGGGCTTGGGGCTGCTGCTGGGCGGCACGCTGGGGTTTGTGGGCGGGCTGGCTTTGGGTCAATCGGCCCGTCTGCGTGGTGTGTTGATGCCCTATGTGGTGCTGAGCCAAGTGGTGCCCAAACTCGCATTGGCGCCCCTGTTCATCGTGTGGTTTGGTTTTGGCACCTTGCCCACGGTGGTGATGACAGCGCTGATTTGCTTTTTCCCCCTGCTTGAAAACACCGCCACCTGCATGCAACAAGTCGATGCACAACGCCTGGAGCTGTTTCGCATGCTGCGTGCCACGCCCTGGCAAACCTTGTGGCGCTTGAAAATTCCAGCGGGCAGGCCCCACATCATGGCTGGCTTGCGCGTTGCAGTGGTACTGGCCTGGGTGGGCGCGGTGGTGGGCGAATTCATTGGCGGCAGCAAAGGCCTGGGGGCCTTGATCATTGCCGCCCAAGGCTCCATGGACACGCCCTTGATGTTTGCCGTGCTGGTGCTCATCACGGTGCTGGGCATCTTGAGTTACAGCGGCGTTCAAGCCCTTGAGCGCCGATTTTTCTCCTCTTTTAATTCAACTTTTCAGAAAGTTTGACGCATGACACGTCCCTCAACTCGCTCGAGCACGCCGCTTGCCAACACACGTGGCTCTGCGCTGCTTTCAGCGTGCCTATCCACGCGTTTGTTGGCAGGCTTGTTCGCCAGTCTATTGATCACGGCCATTTGGCCCTTGAGCAGCCAAGCCCAGTCCCCCACCAAAGCCGACAAAGTGGTGGTGGCGGGTTGGAGCAAACCCATCACCGAAATCACCAACCTGCTGGTGGAAGAAGACAAGGGGTTTTTCAAAGCCCGTGGCATTGAACTCGGCTACGTACCCGGTGCCGGTGGTGGAGATGCGCTGCGCAACATCTTGAGCGGCCAGGCCGACATCGCCTTCACCGACCCGGGTTCTTTTTTTGCTGCGCTGGACAAGGGCGAAAAACTGCGCGCCATCTACGATATTTATCCTCAGAACGTGTTCAACGTGGTGTCGCTGAAATCACAAAACATCACCAAACCAGCGGACCTCAAAGGCAAGCGCATTGGGGTGTACAGCCTCGCCAGCGGCACCCGACAAAACCTGCAAGTGCTGCTGCACCAAGCCGGCTTGAGCGAGTCTGACGTGACCGTGGTGGTCACGGGCTTATTGAACTTTGCACCACTGATGCAAGGCCAGGTAGACGCTACCGCTGCCACCGACACTGGCTTGTTGGTGGGAAAACAAAAAGGCCTGGGAGAAGTCAACGTGATGGAGGTGAAGAACTACGTCAACATCTCCAGTGACTTCTTTGTAGTGCGCGAAGACACCTACGCCCAAAAGAAAGATGCGCTGAAACGCTTTTTACAGGCCTACCAAGACAGCGCCGAGTGGATGATGCGCTCGCCACAAGAAGCGGCCAAGTTGGCGGTGAAGGTGGCGATTGACGGCCAAAACGAGGCCATCAATCTAGAGGTGATCAAGTTGCGCAATGCGTCCAGCGCTTCGAGCACCACCGCACAGCGCGGCTTAGGGGCGTTTGACTTGGCCGCGCTGCAAAAAGGCGCACAAGCCTACAAAGCGTTTGGGGTGATTCAGCGCGACATCAAGGTAAGTGATGTGGTCAGCCAAGACCTTTTGCCCGGTAAAAAATGAGTACCCCCAGCGCACGCTTTGACGGACAAGTGGTCTTGGTCACGGGAGCCAGCCGGGGCATCGGTGCGGCCATTGCCAAAGCCTTTGCACGCGAAGGTGCTCTGGTGTTGGTGAACTACCTGAACAACCAGGCCGCCGCGCAAGATGTGGTGAACGCCTGTGAGCAAGCCGGTGGTCAAGCTTGGGCCTTGCAAGCCGATGTGCGCTCACCCCAAGCCGTGCAAGCCATGGTGGCCAAGGCAGTGGCCGAGACCGGACGCATCGATGTGGTGGTGAACAACGCGTTGAGCCCTTACGCTTTTGACCCCGAGCACCGCCAGCGGTTTTGGGAAGTGCCCTGGAGTGCCTACCAAGGCCAGTTCGATGGGGCGGTGCAAGCGGCTTATCACGTGTGTCAGGCCGTGTTGCCCCACATGCGACAACGCGCTGCAGGCAGCATCGTGAACTTGGTGAGCGATCTGGTGCAACGCCCAAGCATTGCATACCACGACTACACCACCGCCAAGTCAGCACTGGTGGGCTTTAGCCGCAATTTGGCCACGGAGCTCGGGCCTTTGGGCATTCGGGTGAACTGTGTGGCCCCTGGACTGGTGAGCCCCACCGCATCAAGTCAGCACACCAAAGAAGCCGTCAAAGACGTGCTGGTGGCTCAGACCCCGCTGGGCCGATTGGCCACGCCCGAGGATGTGGCGGGTCCGGTGCTTTTTTTGGCCTCCCACTGGAGCCGCTTCATGACCGGGCAAGTGCTGGTGGTAGACGGTGGGTTGGTGATGGCATGAGTCAAGCGTCAGGACCGCACTTGCATGGCCAGCGGCGCAAAGCCGTGGTTGAGTGGCCCGTGGCCGTGGCCGGTAGTCACAGCTGCGCCGTGCTCAATCGCACCCAAGATGAATCGGCGCGCCAAAACGACCGCCTGGGCCAAGTCATGCCCCAATGCCAGATGCGCAGCAATGGCCGAGGACAAGGTGCAACCCGTGCCATGCACATTGCGACTGGCAATGCGCGCAGACGCCAAGCGCTGCGACGCGCTACCAGGTTGTGCCAACAGGTCCACCACCTCGTCCCCTGGCAAATGCCCGCCTTTGAGCAGCACAGCGCGTGCACCTTGGGCGAGCAGGTCATTCGCCGCCGCGTCCAGCGCGTCTGCGTTGGTGATGTCGTGGCCCAACAGCAATGCGGCCTCGTCCAAATTGGGCGTGATCAAGAGCGCTCGGGGAAACAGTTCACGCACCAGCACCTGCACGGTCTCGCTGGCA
Source organism: uncultured Burkholderiales bacterium (assembly GCA_903906635.1). Lineage (GTDB taxonomy): Bacteria > Pseudomonadota > Gammaproteobacteria > Burkholderiales > Burkholderiaceae_C > Limnohabitans. The sequence goes on from CAIVLE010000072.1 coordinate 9,307, forward strand.
ATCAACCGGTCCCCACTGGTGGCCACCATCACGGGATCGAACACCACGTTGCGAAGTTGGTAATGGTCAATGGCCCACGCCACCACGTCCACGATGGCGGGCGCGTGCAGCATTCCGATCTTCACGGCGTCCACACCAATGTCTTCGACCACCGACTGAATTTGTGCTTTCAAAAATTCGGCGGGTATCGCGTGAATGCCTTGCACACCCAAGGTATTTTGCGCAGTCAACGCCGTGATCGCACTCATGCCATAGCAGCCCAGTGCGGCAAATGTCTTGAGGTCAGCCTGAATGCCTGCACCCCCGCCACTGTCCGATCCCGCAATGGTGAGGACGCGTGCGTAACGAAGTGGCGATGTGGCGGCAGAGGTCAAAGTGGTGTTGCTCATGGCCTGAATTATCCGCAACTCGTTTCACGTACTTTTCAGAAAGACAAAGACCAATGAGTTCACCACAACACAGCGTGGTTTTGGGGGCGGGCCTGATGGGCCGCTTGTTGGCCCACAGCTTGGCACAACGCGGTCATCGGGTCGAAGTGCACGAAGCCTTGGGCTCCGATGCGCAAGGTGCGGCGGCCCGTGTCGCGGCGGCCATGCTGGCCCCTTTAGCCGAGTCGGCCATCACCGAATTGCCGGTGGTGCGCATGGGCCAACACGCACTGAGTCGCTGGCCCGAATTGATTGCGCAGCTCCAGCACCCGGTGTTTTTTCAGCAAAACGGCACCTTGATCGTGTGGCACCGGCAAGACGCGGGCGAAGCCCAACGCTTTGAACAACTGCTGGCGCGCACTCAAACCCAACTGCCCAGCCTGCCCGCCCTGAAAAGCCTGGACACAACCGAGCTTGCCACCTGCGAGCCCTCCTTGGAGGGGCGATTTCAACGTGCAATGTACTTGCCTGGCGAAGGACAACTTGATAACCGCCAGTTGTTGACGGCATTGTTGGAGAGTTTGCGCACACACGGCGTGTCGATGCACTGGCAAAGCCCCAAGTCGCCCAGCGACTTTGCACCGGGCACAGCGGGCCAACCTGATTGGGTGTTCGATTGCCGCGGCTTGGGCGCGCGCACCGATTGGTCACAGCTGCGCGGTGTGCGCGGGGAGGTGGTGCGCCTGCATGCTCCCGAAGTCACGCTGCTGCGGCCCACACGCTTGATTCACCCGCGCTACCCGATCTACATCGCGCCCAAAGAAGACCACGTGTTCGTGATAGGCGCCACCGAAATTGAAACCGAAGACCTCTCACCAGCGAGCGTTCGATCGACCCTCGAGTTGTTAAGCGCGGCATACACCGTACACAGTGGTTTTGCAGAAGCACGTATTTTGGAAATCAACACCCAAGCGCGCCCGACCCTGCAAGACAATCTGCCTGCCGTGCGGTGCTTGAGCCCGCGTTGCATTCAGCTCAATGGGTTGTACCGCCATGGTTTTTTGATTGCACCCGCCATGCTTGATGTGGCGCTCGAATGGGTAGAGCACCAAACCAGCGCGCTTGCGGCAAAATTTGCACTGAAGTTTGAACATGTCTGAAACATCCACCATTCGGGTGCTGATCAATCAAGCCCCACACGATCTGAGCTTGGGTGCCACACTGGCCGATGCAGTGCGACAAGCGGGTATAAGTGCCCCCTTTGCGGCTGCCGTGAACCTGCAATTTGTGCCCCGCACCCAATACGCCCAACACACCTTGAGTCACAACGACCAGATTGAATTGATTTCGCCCATCACGGGCGGTTGAACCACTTGCCAACACACCTATGTCTGACTGCACCTCTCTCACGCTGTATGGCGAAACCTTTGCTAGCCGTTTGCTGCTTGGCACCTCCCGCTACCCCTCTCCCAGCGTGCTGCTAGCCGCCATCGAGCGCGCCAAACCAGCGATGCTGACGGCCTCACTGCGCCGACAAACCGGCAGCGGCGGCGAAGCTTCACAAAGTTTTTGGAATCTGTTGCGCCAAGCCGGTGTGCCCGTCTTACCCAACACCGCGGGTTGCCACAGCCTACAAGAGGCCATCACCACCGCCGAGATGGCGCGTGAGGTGTTTGAGACGGACTGGATCAAATTGGAGCTGATTGGGGACGACTACACCCTGCAACCCGACACACTGAACTTGCCCGAAGCAGCCAGTCGCCTGATCAAGGCCGGCTTTAAAGTGCTGCCCTATTGCACCGAAGACCTGGTGCTTTGCCAACGTCTGGTCGATGTGGGCTGCCAAGCGGTGATGCCATGGGCCGCCCCCATTGGCACCGGCAAAGGTCCCGTCAACCCCACGGCATTGCGGACACTGCGCGAGCGGCTGGATGTGCCTCTCATCGTCGATGCTGGTCTGGGCCTGCCCTCGCACGCCTGTCAGGTCATGGAATGGGGCTATGACGCGGTGTTACTCAACACCGCAGTGGCTCTGGCCCAAGACCCGGTGCGCATGGCCGGTGCGTTTGCCGATGCGGTGGATGCCGGTCACAGCGCCTATGTGGCGGGTGCCATGCAAGCGCAAGACAGCGCCCAACCCAGCACACCGGTGTTAGGCACCCCGTTTTGGCACCAAGCATGAACGCGCAAGACATCGCTTGCGCCATCGCGCAACAACATGCCGAGATGCTCGCTGGTGAGCCGCAAAACCATGCACAGGCTCAACAAAAATCAGACAGTGCATTGACGCCCGAGATGGCGGGGGTGCTGCAAGGCTGTCGCATGCTGGGCTTTTTGGAACACGACGCGCAGTGCGTGATGCACGCCTGGGAACAACAAAGCCTCAGACTGGGTGGTTTTGACCTCCACGCCTGGCCTGTGCACCCCAGCGACTTTGGTGTGGCTGCGGGGTTCAGAGACAACGCGTTTGCGCCCTGCCCACAAGCCTTGGGTTTGTACGCCGTTCTACCCGATGCGCAGTGGGTGGGTCGCATGGCGCGCGCTGGTGTACCCACGGTACAACTGCGCTTTAAGTCGCAGGATGCGCATGCCATTGCGAACGAGGTACGCGCCGCAGTGGCCGCCGTACAAGGCACCCAGGCTTTGCTTTTCATCAACGACCACTGGCAAGCCGCAATTGAGTCTGGAGCCTATGGCGTGCATCTGGGTCAAGAAGACATGGCCGATGCACCTCTGCAAACCATCCGCGCCGCAGGCCTGCGTCTGGGCTTGAGCACCCACGGCTACGCCGAGATGCTGCGCGCCGATGCGGTGTCGCCCAGCTACATCGCGCTAGGGGCGGTATTTCCCACCACGTTGAAGCGCATGGCCACCGCACCGCAAGGCATGGGACGCTTGCAGGCCTATGCACGCTTGATGCAGCAGCACCCGTTGGTGGCTATTGGCGGCATTGATGAATCACGCCTGTCGGAGGTGTTACAAACCGGTGTGGGTTCAGTGGCTATGGTGCGCGCCATCACCGATGCGCCAGACCCACAAATCCGTGCACAAACTTTGATGGAGATCATGCGAGCGTCCTAGAAAACGCCGCTATCCAAATTTCAGCGGCCCATAGATCTGCCGGGGTTGCTCATTGCATCGAGCCAGGCACTTCGCCGGCAGTGCATCAAAAGTCTTTCAATGTCTTGCGAGACCTTTACCGTACCGCTGGAACAGCTTGCAGACCAAATCGCGCATCCACACGTGACGCGAATCGTTGTCCGTGCTTTTGTGCCAAACCATACGCACCTCATAAACTGGTGCATCGGTGATATCCCAGACACGCAGATCTTGGCGCGGTTGCAATTCACGTACAAACATTTCTGGGATGATGGCAATCAAATCTGTTTGACGGGCAATGTCAGGCATGGCGCTGAAATGCCGTGACCGCAACACAATCCGATCTTCTAACTTCATCTTGGTCAGCATTTTTTCCACGCTACCGTGAAAAGTAGCTGTCGGTGATGCCACGGCAAAGCCAGATTGACGCAACTGCTCAAGGCTCAGCGTTTTTTGAACCCGTCCGCTCATCGGTTTCCAGTTCAAAGCTGTCACGGCCATATAACGCTCATGAAACAACAACTCTGAACGGATGCCGCGATTTTCTGGCGCCAAGATCCCCAACGCCAAGTCAATTTCACGAGATTCGAGAGCGTTTGTGACTTGATTTGCGTTGACGGCAATATTGGACAAGCTCGCATTTGGCGCATCAGCCCGCAAAGCAGATGCGAGTTGGGGAAGAAACATCATTTCACCCAAATCAGACAGAGAAATTTTCCAATGCACATCACTGCTGAAAGGTTCAAATTCTTGTTGCCCCACTAACTTGGACTCCATGGCCAGCAATTGCTCGTAGACGTCGGTCGCTAGTTGTTCACACATTCGTGTGGGTTTGAGTCCGCTTGGCGAACGAACAAACAATTCATCCTCAAAAAAATCACGCAGTCGCGCAAGCGCATTGCTCGTCGCGGGCTGAGACAAAGACAGCGACTTACCCGCCAAAGTGACGGAGCCAGTTCGATGAATAGCCACCAACACACGCAAAAGATTCAGATCGAGTTGACGGAAATTCATACGAGGGGACTCCCGAGGGTAATTCCTGATTATTCATAAAACCAATGAATAATATTTGATATATCCATTTGTCAAATGCTGAAATCTATCCTAAATTGATTTCCATTCTGAAATCACAACAGAGTTCACCAACAAAGGAATCAAAGAAATGGCCGAACGTTCATTCCTTGCAGAGGTTGAAAAACTCAAGCTCGGTGCCGGCGAGGAATTTCACGGCGAGGGCATTTTGGCTGTGACCAAGGCGTTATTGCAGTCCGGTGTGTCCTATGTAGCAGGTTACCAAGGCGCCCCCATTTCACACTTGATGGACGTGCTCACAGACGCCAACGATATTTTGTCGCAGTTGGGCGTTCACTTTGAACACAGTGCCTCGGAAGCCACGGCCACGGCCACCTTGGCAGCCTCTGTGAATTACCCACTCCGAGGTGCGGTGACGTTCAAATCAACAGTGGGTACCAACGTGGCCTCTGATGCATTGGCCAACCTCGCCTCCGGCGGGGTCATCGGAGGCGCCATGCTGATTGTGGGTGAGGATTACGGCGAAGGCTCCAGCATCATGCAAGAACGCTCTCACGCGTTCGCGATGAAATCACAAGTCTGGTTGATTGATCCTAGACCCAATCTACCCAGCATTGTCAACGCCGTCGAAAAAGGCTTTGAGTTGTCAGAGGCCAGCAATACCCCTGTGATGCTGGAGTTACGAATTCGCGCCTGCCACGTTCACGGCCAATTTCCGACCAAAGATAACGTACGCCCCACCTTCACCCTGAAGGATGCCATTGAACACCCCAAGCGTGACGTCAGCCGAATTGTGTTGCCGCCTTCGAGCTACTTACACGAGCAAGAAAAAATCAAAGATCGGTGGCCGGCAGCCGTTCAATTCATTCAAGATCACGCGTTGAATGAGTTTTTTTCGAGCACAGCGAAAGACTTTGGCATTGTGATGCAAGGGGGCATGTACAACGGCGTGATTCGCGCGTTGGAATTATTAGGTTTGGCCAATGCGTTTGGAGAGTCTCAAATTCCTCTGTACGTGTTGAATGTCACCTACCCGTTGGTAGACGAAGAATTCAAAAAGTTTTGCGCTGGCAAGCGTGGACTGATGGTTGTGGAAGAAGGACAACCCGACTTCATTGAGCAAAATATCCATTCAATTTTGCGCAAAGCCGATTTGCAGACATCGGTACATGGCAAAGAATTTCTGCCCATGGCCGGCGAATACACGGGTGGCGTCATTTTGCAGGGCTTGAAAAGCTTCATCCAACTGTATGCCCCCGAATTACTGAGTGCACCAGACGATGACGAAGACACGGCTCAACGCTCAGCGCTGGTCACCCAGGCTGTTGCCGATGCAACCGCGCAAGTACTGCCCCGCCCGCCTTCCTTTTGCACAGGCTGCCCTGAGCGCCCCATCTTCACTGCCATCAAAATGCTTGAAAAGGAATTGGGGCCACGTCACATCAGCTGTGACATTGGCTGTCACCTCTTTTCCATCTTGCCCCCCTTCAATGTGGGTGCGACGACCATGGGCTATGGTCTTGGCTGGGCGGGGGCATCGGCATTCAATACCCCTGAGACCCAACACCGCACCATGGCCATCATGGGCGATGGTGGCTTTTGGCACAACGGCCTGACCAGTGGCGTAGGCAATGCTGTGTTCAATCAAACTGACAACGTGTTATTGGTGGTAGACAACGGCTACTCTGCCGCCACGGGGGGACAAGACGTTTTGTCTTCCAAGGCGATCAACCCCATTCGCAGCACCAATAACCCCATTGAAAAAGCCGTCAAGGGTGTGGGCGTCAATTGGGTAAAAACCGTCACCCACACCTATAGCCTTGATCAAATGCGTGGCGCTTTGAGGGAGGCATTGACAACCACCACCAAAGGCCCCAAGGTGGTCGTAGCGCAAAGCGAATGCATGCTCAACCGACAACGTCGGGTTAAACCGCAAATTCGCCAGCTCATCCAAAAAGGAGAGCGTGTGGTTCGCGAGAAGTTCGGCGTTGACCCCGACACCTGCACTGGAGACCACTCGTGCATACGTCTGTCGGGCTGCCCCTCTTTGAGCATCAAAACCAACCCAGACCCCTTGCGATCAGACCCTGTGGCAGCTGTGGCCGACAGTTGCGTGGGTTGCGGGTTGTGTGGCGAAGTCGCCCATGCCGCCGTTTTATGCCCCTCGTTTTACCGAGCTGAAATCATCAACAACCCCAACGGATGGGATCGACTCAAGGTAAAAATTCGCAAATGGGTCATTGGCCATTTACAAAACCGCATTGAACGTCGTCTAGATGGCATCTCGGCTGCGGCTTGATGGACCAAGAATATGAACCCTAACAAATCACAAACACATGCCATCACGATCGCCATTTTGGCAATGGGCGGAGAAGGTGGCGGCGTGCTGGCGGATTGGCTGGTGGACTTGGCAGAACACAATGGTTTTATGGCCCAAACCACCTCTGTCCCCGGTGTTGCCCAGCGAACGGGGGCCACCGTGTATTACCTTGAGATGTTCGCCAAGGCCAGCATCCCCGAAGGCCGCCAGCCCGTCTTTGCACTCAGTCCCTTCCCGGGCCATGTGGACATTGTGTTGGCCTCTGAGTTGATGGAGGCTGGCCGTGCATTGCAGCGCGGTTTGGTCAACCCTCAACGCACCACCCTCATCACCTCATCACACCGTGTGTATGCCATGACGGAACGCATGGCCATGGGTGATGGACGCATGGACTCGGAGAAATTACTGGCCGGCGCCAAAGCTGCAGCACACCAGTTCATCGCCGCAGACTTTTCCGCCATGGCGGAGAGTTTTGGTAGCTTGATTGGGCCCGCTTTGTACGGCGCCTTGGCAGCCTCTGGGCAACTGCCCTTCACACGGGCGCAATTTGAAGCCACGATCCAACGCGGGGGGATCGGGGTCAAGGCAAGCCTCCAGGCATTTGCCGCCGCTTACCAAGAAGCACGTGAGCAATTGGAAGGCGACACCTCGACTTCGCCCGCCGCACAAGCACCCAACGCGTCTTCTCAACCACTTGCCGTGGGCCCTCGCTTGCAGGCATTGGCGCAAACCATACAGTCAGAGTTTCGCCCCGTTGCTCACAAACATTTGACGGCTGGCATTGCACGTCTGAGCGATTATCAAAACGAAAGCTACGCCAGACTGTATTTAGACCGGCTGTTGCCACTCCACCATAAGGCCTCTGACAGCGCCATTGGCGATCAAGTGGTGGCCGAAGCCGCTCGGCACTTGGCCTTGTGGATGAGTTACGAAGACACCGTGCGAGTGGCTGACTTGAAGATTCGACGCTCGCGATTTGACAGAGTAAGCCAAGAAGTCAAACAAAGTACTGAGCAATATTTGGACATCAACGAGTTTTTGCACCCTCGTGTTGAAGAAATTGCAGACACCCTGCCCGCCCCTATGGGGCGCTGGCTGCTTCAAAGCACTTGGGCGCGTCAACTGCTTGGACGCTTCACACACAAGGGGCGGATCGTCAAAACCACCTCATTGAGAGGCTATCTGCTTTTGTACGCCATTGCTTCATTGCGTGTGACACGTCCTTACTCATTGCGCTTTGCCCACGAGCAAGAGCGCATCAGCGCATGGCTCACATCGGTCCAGCGGCTGCTGCCAAGCCACGAAGAATTGGCACTTGAAGTGGTGAAAGCCCAACAGTTGGTCAAAGGATATGGCGACACACACAGCCGTGGCTGGCGCAATTTCGAGCGACTCATGCGCGCGCTGCCCCTGTTTCAAAATGAACCCGATGCCGCAAGCAAACTTCAACGACTTCAAAAAATTGCGCTGAGCGACGACTCCGAGCAAGAGTTGTTGACAAGCCTTAGAGCACAAGGTTTACTCCATCCGAATTGAAATATTCTGAATTTACAAGCGCAATTTCGACTTCCCCCCCAATCAGGAGACAACCACCATGAAGAAATCAAAACTCATCCAGTCGGCATTTGTTTTAGCCATTTCCTTGGCAAGCAGTACCACCGTTTTGGCACAAGAAGTCACACTGCGCTTGGTCAGCGCCTTTGCCGAAAACGGCATCTACGTGCAACACCTTCTGCCATGGATCAGTAAGGTCAATGCCGAAGGCAAGGGAGTTTTACAAATCAACTTCATAGGCGGGCCCAAAGCCATTCCGACTTTCGAAGTGGGCAATGCTGTGAAAACGGGTGTGGTTGACTTGGCCTTGAACACGGGTGCGTTTTATACCAATGTGATGCCTGAAGCGGATTTTCTAAAGTTGACCCAAATTCCAGTGGCAGAACAACGCAAAAACGGTGCCTTTGATGCCAGTGAATATTAATTCTTTGGAAAACACAAAAAAATCCAGGGCGAGGCCCTTCCGAATGAGGAGGGAGGCCGAGCGGGCCGGAACCTGCCGGGGGGGATTTCGCCCTAGA
>CAIVLE010000073.1 GCA_903906635.1 uncultured Burkholderiales bacterium
CCCACAGAGCAAGCCAAATCAGGCCAAAGTGCAGAAAAGGGCGAAACAGAAAAGGGCGAAACAGAAAAGGGCGACACATGGGGAGTCAAAAAATCAGAAAGATTCAGTATTTCTCAAACCTAGGTCAGACGGTGTCACAAAGCCGACCTCAGCTCGCTCAGGGATGCCCCAAGGAGTGAGGATAAAAAATGACATCAATGTCATTTGCCATGGCACGCAAAGAAGCATAGAAAGTACCGAGAATGAGCGAGAAGGTATGAGGGAAAAATTTTCTGCGTTCCTATTCACACACAGTCCATGAAAATTTTATTGATTGAAGACGAGACCAAGATTGCCGAGTTTGTCATCAAGGGTTTGACGCAAGCGGGCTATGAGATCACCCATGCTTTGGATGGCGAAGGAGGGCTGTCACTCATCCGTGAGGGGGGGCATGAATTGGTGGTGTTGGATGTCATGCTGCCCAAACTCAGTGGATTTGATGTCTTGAGACTCATGCGTGAGGATGGCAATCAAACCCCCGTCATCATTTTGAGTGCCAAGGTTGATTTGCCTGATCGTTTGATGGGGTTTGAGGTTGGCGCGGATGATTATTTGCCCAAACCCTTTTTTGTAGAAGAGTTGGTGGCACGCATTCGGGCTGTGATGAGCAGAAAAGGCACCGAAACCAACCCACCCATGAGCTTCAATGGACTGAGCTTGGACTTGGTGGACCGCAAGGCTCAGTGGCACGAGGTGAGCGCGGTGCTGAGCCAGCGTGAATTCAGCTTGTTGGCGCTGTTGATGCGCTCGCCTGGGCACATCTATTCACGTCAACAAATTTTGCGACATGTCTGGGAAATCAATTTCGATCCTGAAACCAATGTGGTCGATGTGTGTGTGCGTAGGATCAAGAGCAAACTTGTGAGAAACAACTCAGATCATCCCTCGCCCATTGAGTCCGTTCGAGGTGTGGGCTACCGATTGAGGGTTGAAAACGAAGCATGAATAAATCTTTCAAATGGCACGTCTTTTGGCGTCTGGTGGTGTTGACCTTTTTGATCATCCTAGTCAACCGACAGTTTGCACAGCATTTGTTACAGGGACAACTGCAACAGGCAAGCATTCAAACCATGGGCCATGCGTTACGAGGTTGTTCCTCATTGACTACCGATGAAAAAGAGTTCATCCGATGCTCAAAAAATTTGAATCTGGGCATGATGATCAGCAGCGAGATGGACTTTTATGTCCTTTGCAATGCGTCGCTCGCAACAACCCCTACCAATGCCAATCGCGTGGCGCTGTGTACCCAGGCTAACGCTCCAAGTTTGACTTGGCGCACAGACAAATCAGGACTTGAAAGAGCAGAGCTGGTCAAAGACCAAGTGAAGTGGCAACTGGTTCAATTGCCTGGCGCTTCCCCGCACACCAAGTTGTTGATGCAACAAAGCCATATGGATCAATACATGGATGAAGTCTGGGCGCTGCGGGATCGAAATTTGTTTTACGTCTTGCCTTCGATTATTTTGCTGCTCACGTTGATGTCCTTGTACATGGTAAGGGTGCTTCTGGCGCCCATTCGCAAGATCGAGCTCGCGGTTTCAGAACTTGACTCCAAGTCCTTGAACCAACCCATTGGGATACCGACCCCATTTAAAGAGTTTCGAACGTTCATCGCGGTGTTTGAGGATTTTAGGCAACGCTTAGAGGAAAGCTTCATCAAAGCCAGGCGTTTTGCCTCTGATGCTTCGCATGAGTTGAGAACGCCTTTGGCGATTTTGCGTGGCAATTCGGAACAATTGATTTCCACCCTCCACAAAGGCTCGCCAGAGCAGGTACGTGCTTCACGCATGAACGAAGAAATTGACCGCCTGATCGAGATTACTGAGAAACTGTTGATGCTCTCGCGCGCTGATGCCAATAGCATTGTGGAGGACAACACAGATGTCGATGTGAGTGCCTTATTGGTCGAGTTGATCGACGAAGCGGACACCTTGCAAACCCAAGTTGGTGTCTCAGGCGATATCCAAGCGAACGTGGTCTGCTGGGGGGATCGCACGCTCTTGAGGCAACTCATCCTTAACTTGTACAGCAATGCGCTCAACTACAACGTAGCCGATGGTTGGGTTCACATTCGTTTGTCGGCGCAAGACGGAAACTTTAGTTTGGTGATCGAAAACCCATCCGCCCATATCCCCAAAGACTTGAGTCAACGCGCCTTTGAACGGTTTTACCGGGGAGACGACTCACACACGCGTCAAGTAGACGGCATAGGCTTGGGCCTGAGTTTGTGTGCAGAGATCGCCAAGCTGCACCATGGCACGTTGAGCTTGGAAGTCACGGCCGATGACAAGGTGTGCGTTGAGTTTCAGGCCCCTCTTAAACGCGGGACTGCGACGCTTTAATTCAGCTTGACACGTCACCCTTGATGACATGTTTGTCATCAAGGTAAACATGACGGAGTTGTCACCCACGACTCTGTGCCGCGTGGTTACCGTGCTGCATGGCCGCAGTACAAGCATCTAACCAACTGATCGAACAGATCAAAAACGCCACGGGTGTGGTGGATGTGGCCATGTCCGAGTCTATCGAGCTGACCCCTGTGCTCGTGTTGGCGGTTTCGTTGCTTTACATGATGGCCTCAGACGGCCAAATTGAGGACGAGGAGAGCAGCCAACTCCAGTCGGTCATTGGCAGTAACGAAGACTTGCTCAGCTACGCTGTGGCTTACGTGCACAAAGTGCCGCTGGAGGAGTTTCTCAAACTGGCCCCCACGGTGTTAAGCACACAAGACAAACTGTGCATCCTGGCCAACGTTTGTGACTCGATGTTGTCTGATGGTCATTGCGACGCTTCCGAGTTGGCGTTGTTTGAAAAACTCCAATCTTCTTTTGGCATCGATCGCAAGAACTTCAAGCCCTATTTCAAAGCCATCCAGCTCAAGAACGACAAAACTGTATTTGGCGATTTTGCCGAGATCAAGGAGGGAGAGAGCCGCATCACTCCCCATCTGGCCTTGGCGGCTTCGCTGCTTTACATGATGAGCGCCGATGGCAGCCTAGGTCAAGAAGAGATTGGTCAACTCGAGACTGTGATCGGTGAGTTTGATGGCTTGCAAAAAGCCGCACTTGTTTATGTCCGTGCCGTCAAGCGGGAAGAGTTTTTCAAACAAGCTGGGCCAGTTCTGACGCGCGAACAGATCTTGTGCATTTTGACCAACGTCTGTGATTCCATGATGGCTGATGGTGTGGTGGCCGTCGTCGAGGACAAGCTGTTCCTGAGCATGATCAACGCGTTTGATTTGCAGGCCTCAGAGTTTGATCAATTTCAAAAAGTTTTAGAGACCAAAAACTTCAAGCCTTTTGACGTCAGCAAGTTTGAAAACAGAACCTCGCATGCCCGCATCGCTGCTGCAGACCAAGAAGTAGGCGAAGTTTTTGACATGTCTGGTGCTGAGTCACAAATGGGCATCGAAGTGCGTCGAACCATGCACGACAACATCGAGCGTGTGCAACAAGACTTCGGCTCTGAGGCCAACGTGATTCAAGTCAATCACAACGCCACGGATGACCTCAATATCCAACAAGTTGTCATCGAAAAGCCAGCCAGCAACGCGCAATGGATCAGTGTCAAAGCCGCCCATCAAAATCGCGCGACATTGGATGACTCGCCCATCAACGATTCGCGAGTTCTCATCGATTTGGATCCAACGACGGCGAATATGCAGGACGTGGGCATCACAGAGATGCCATCCAATATTCAGGAGGTCTCAGAGGTGGATGCCTTGACGAGCAATCGTCAATCGATCGAACGAGACGCGCAAGCCGAGCATTCAGACGTCTTGCCCCCAGAAGTCAGAATGCAAAACTTGTTTGAAGACATTGAGGTCTTGACACAGCAACTCGACTCTTTTGAAGCTAAAAACAAAACTATATTGGAGCGAGCGCGTCAAGCCCGGCTACTCAAAGAAACCCAGCGCTTCCAAGCTGAAGAGGCGATGGCCGCCAACCAGGCTGCGCTCGGTGCACAGGCCGCAGGTGAGCCCGCAGGCTTGGCTAAAACCCATGTTCAAGACAACCTGCTAGCGGTTGGCGTTGACAGCATGGTGCAAAATATCCAGACTCTTGGCGCAGACAGCTTGTTCACCAATTGGCAAACTCTGTCTCCAAAGAGCGTGCCCCATGACATGGACTTGGCTCGTGACGCGGCAAACACTGAGTTCGCGAGCGATGCGGCACAAACATCGCTGTCAGCCATTGCGACGCACGTTGGTCTCACACAAAACCCGGCAGCTAACCCACCCCGTCTTGACTTGGCAGCCTTGAGGATCAAGGTGCCATCGCTGTCTGAGGCGCGTTTGAAACGAGCCCAGGGGCACAAGACAGTGCACCGGGCACACAACTACACCATGCACGCGCGAGTTGCAGTCACATTTTTGGTGTTGTCGGTTTGGAGTTCCAACATTGCCGCCATCCATCGCGACAATTCTTGGATTGCCTCTGGCAAGTTGGTGCGCTTGCCCGCAGTTCAAACGATGACGGCAGCCGACGTGGCGCCCTGAGCTTCAAAACGGCAGATTGACCGAGGTCCAAAGACGTGTTCTGACCAAGGAGCCATCCAAATCTTTGCCGGTTTCGATGTTGGCGTTGGGATTGACGCCGATGCGTCGGGCCCAAATGACTTTCAATGCGGCGCCATCGGCGGTTTGCCAGGCCACAGAAAAACCAGCACCTTTGAGCGAATACGCATTCAAGGCCGTTACATCTTGCAAGTTTTTGGATGGGAACAAGGTCACTTGTCCGATGTCGTAAAAACTCGTCACCATCACACGCGGATCGAGTTGCCAGCGCAACTCGAAATTGCCCATCACCCCATTGCCGCCACCGGCTTCGCTGCTGGGGTAGGCACGCACCCCTGAACTGCCGCCGAGGTAAAACTTTTCAGACGAGTCGAGGTTTTTGCTCGCCATGGAGTGTTGTCCGGACAAAGAGCCATAAAACGACCAATCCGAGACCAGAACTTGCTGGCGACTCAAGGCGTAACGAATTTTGCGATAGGCCCCAGCAGTTTGTGTGGTGGATGCAATTTCAGAGGCATTGGGTGAGCCATCCAAATTCAAAAATCCCTCGCTGTAGGTCAAGCTGCCAGTATTGGAGCCACCACCACCCCAGTCATCGAAGCTGTTGCCATAGATGCCCAGGGACTTCACGCGGTTGGAGTAGTCGCTTGCGAGTTGACCTTCGCTGAAGTTGAGAAATCTCTTTTCGTCCATGGCCAAGCTGAGGTACAAGTTTTGGTTGCGCGACCTGAGCAGTGGGTAACTGGCTTCCAGACCTTTGGTGTCTGAGGAGCCGGTCGGTGCGACCGTGGTTTGAAACTGCAGCACGCTGTAAGCGAGGTGAGAGGAGTTGATGCCAACCCGCCATCCGTCCACACCAACGGGCACGGTCCAGCCCACGCGTGAATAGCGGCTCGCTTTGGTTTCAATCCAATTGGTGCTGACTTGATCGCCGTTGCCCAAGATGCTGTTGAAGTTCAAATTCAGCACCAAGCGATTGGCGCCGGTTCCTCGTGAGCCGGTGTTGTCGGCCGTGGCATTACCGTCGTACCAAGGTCTTTGTGTCGCCTTCAACACCAAGTCAGTTTCACTCTCTTGGCTGCCTTCCAGCAAGTTACCGTTCACATACACGCCTGAAATGTCATCAGCTATCAGCAAGGAGCGATCGATGTTTTTCGAGCTCAAATACTCTCCACTCGCTTGGTGAGCTGCAATGATGGCTTTGAGTGACTCGGGGGTGGCGGGGCGGGGAATATCACCTTCGATCACCACTTTGCCAAAACGTGCCTGCACAACTTGGATGGTGACCAGGCCATCCATGACGTCTTGTTCAGGCAAGTACACCTGCACAGTCCAACCCGCTTGGCGGAAGACTTCTGCCACCTCAGCCACCACGGCTTCTATTTCGGTGAAGGACAGCTCTTTGCCCTCGTAGCCCGCGAGGAGGGCTTGGAGCTGGGTTGGGTCAATCAGGGTGTTGCCCTGAATTTTGAAATGCTTGACCAAAATTCTCAAACCGGTACTGGGCTTGTTGGCGATGGGCTTGGGTAGCGTGGGGGCCATCTGGCGGGGCAACTTGAAATTTTGGCTGCGATCGATTTGTTGCTGCAAGGCTCCCGCATCGAGGTCAGCAGCTTGCACCATGGCAGGCAAAGACAGCATCAACATCAGCCAGCAGGCACTAGTCTTAGGGGTTGGGCGAGGGAATTGAAAAGCTTGCATGGCGATGAGGGTGATTAATTTTGCAGAGATTCTGAGACGACGACTATGGTGCGTTGCTCCCCCACTGTGATCACCACAGTGATGGGAAAGGTCGCGCGCGAGTCGGGCGAAGTGACCAAGGCTTTTTGAGCCGAGTCATAGCGAATCCAAGGGGGCAGTGGCTGGTTGTTGGTCAGCGTCACACTCAATGGCGGCGGCTCGCCGCTTGTTGTGGAGAGCGGGGCCACCACCACCTGAGGCAGCGGAATCACCAAACCCGTTACTGCCACATTGGTCGATCCCTGAGGGAGCATGACCGTGACCAAACCTGAGCTTTGCGCCGTTGGGGCGGTGATGGTGTTGATGCGAACACCCGGGATGGTCAAGTTGGTGGAGGCAGCAGCGGCGACGGGTGCAGTGACGAGAGCGGGTGCTGCCACGACGGCGACGGGAGCCGCTGGGGCCGCTTCAACCACAGGAGTCGGTGCCGGTGCCGGTGTTGGAGCAGGTGCAGGTGCAACCACAGCAGGCAAGCTCGGCGGCGGTGCGGCAGGGAAGGTGATTACTTCGTCGGGCGAGATCAATTTCACCATGTTCATGGTGTTGCCACCATCTGCCGCTTTGGGCACCGCATTCACCGCCTGTGTGATGACGTAGTTGGCCATATTGGCCACTCCAGCGCCAGGACTGACGGTGATTGATTTGACGTAGTTGTCATCGTTACGCGAGACGTCTTTGTAGGCCAGCGACAGCAGGTCAATTTTGGGAATCGTTTCCCCGTTTTGTAGACCCACCACTGTGAAGTCGCGCGCTGCAATGTCGGGCAGATCGGTCTTGGCTTTGAACAACGTCTTGATGGCAATGCCCAAAGGCGCCTTGTTGATGGTGGCTAATTGGCCGCCACCTGTCAGGGTGTAGTTGGGGTTGTCAATTGTCAAGTTGCTAGAGAACTGGCTGTAAGTTCCCGCGTTCGGGCTCGCCACGGTGGCCAGGCCTGCGGTGATGGCCGGTGAGGCCTCACTGCCCACCATGCCTGTGATCACATAGCTGTTGGTGTTGTCAAAACGGTTGTTGCCTTCATACACCTTGGTAAACGCCACGTTCAACGGCGTGGGTTGAATTTCACCCACGGTGCCCGTGATGGTGTTCACAAAGGTGTAGCCGTAGACAGGCTTGCCAGATTGTTGTGCGCTCAGCACCAAGCCCGTGACTTGAACGTCTTTTTGGGTGCCAGCGTCCTTGGCCGTTGCACCGGTGCCAGCGCTCACATATTGCCCCAAGCTCGGGTTGTTCAGCGTCAACAGATCGTGTTCGCCCGTGCGCTGCACCACTTCGCCACTGACCCTGTAATTCACTGGCGTGAGTTGTGCTTGGGTCGCGCCGTCATAATTTTTAACGACAGCGCCCGTCAGACTGGCCACTGCGACAGGCGCGTAGGTGTAGAACAAGCCATTGCCAGTGGGGATGTTTTGCAGTGAACTCCGATTGGCGTTGTAATAAACGAAGTCGTTGTTTAAGGTGTTGGCACTGTCCCCGCTCACGGCATCAAAAGGCGCTGGGTTGGTGCTCCAAACTTGCCATGTGTTAGCTGAAGGCGTGCTCAGCGCTGTGGCGCCTGCTTGGTTGATGAAGCGTGAGGTCTGCAGCACGATACCCCCACCTGTGGAGGTCATGCTGGTATTGGTCAGTATCGTCACAGGGGCCGTGCTGGCCAGCGTGATTGCGCCAGAGCTTTGTAACCCTGAGTAAGTCACGCCGTTTGTGGTCACGCTACCAATGGTCAGCGCAGCGCTGTCTTTGAGGTCAATCGATGAGATGCTGTTGGTCGAGGCCAATCGAGTCAACGAGTTGGCCGTATTGCTCATCACCACGGCTCCTGAGCCTGAGAGTGCCAAGCCAGATTGACTGCTATCGACCACGCCTGAGGCTGTGAACCGCTGTCCCAGCACGTCAATTCGGCTGTCAGCTGACAAGGTAATCGGGCCAGCCCAACTGCTCACGCCGCTTGAGGCGCGCAAAGTAGCACCTTGCAACGTCAAGGCCTTGGCTGCGATGGCGACGCCTTGCAGTTCCAGCACCGTGCCGCTGGCCAATCCGATGGGTGCAGAGTCTGCGCCCAAGCCTTGGGCGTTTGAGGTGGACAAGGTGCCAGCATTGACTTGAATGGCACCTGTGAAATTGTTGGCTTGGGTCAGCGACAGCGAACCTGCGCCTTCTTTGAACAAACCCCCTGAGCCTGTGACGCTACCCGCCAGCGTTCCGTTGGAGGCAAGGACAAAATGGGTAGGCGCTTGCAGTTGGACGGCGCTGTTGAATTGCAGCTCATTCAAGGTCGAGATGCTTACTGGCGAAAGCGTGGACGCATTACCAATCACCGTGTTCGCTGCCGAGTTGGTCAAGCGTGACAACGCTTGAGACGCCCCAAGCGAATCTTTGATCTCTAGCGTGCTACCAGCCCCAGAGTTGATGGTCAAGGAGCGAGCGGTGCTGTCGCTGTTGACGCTGCCATTGAAGCTCACAACGCTTTGGGCGCTCGAGGTGCTGATCACGGTGTCGGCACCCAGTGTGACCGACCCGCTGAAAGTTTGATTACCTAAGGTCTGGATGGAGCCTCCTGCCAGCGTGATGCTCGAAGCTGCTGCATTCAAGGAGCTCAGATCTTGGCTGCCACCCAGCGCGCTGGCCAACAAAACCCTGCCATGGGTGCCAGACGCGTTCAGGACCAGAGCGCGGGCTGTTGAGTCGCTGTTGAGCGAGCCGTTGGTGGTGATCACGGCGTTGGTGCCCGTGGCCAGCAGGCTGAGATCACGGTTCAAGGTGACGGCACCGCTGTAGGTTTGGTTGGCCGTGGTGTTGACGCTTGAGCCGTTGAGGTTGATGTGGGGAGCGCTGACGTTGAGCGAGGCGAGTGCTGCGGTGTTGCCGATAGGGGCGTTAAACACGGCAGAGCCATTGGTGCCAGAGGCGTTGACGACTAAGGCACGCGCCGTGGAGTCGCTGTTGACGCTGCTGTTGGCAGTGATGACGGCGTTGGTGCCG
>CAIVLE010000074.1 GCA_903906635.1 uncultured Burkholderiales bacterium
ACGATGCCAAAGCGGTCGCGCAGCGGGTTGGTCAACATGCCCGCGCGTGTGGTGGCCCCCACCAAGGTGAAGGGCTGCAAGTCGAGCTTGATGCTGCGTGCGGCAGGCCCCTCGCCAATCATGATGTCGATCTGGTAGTCCTCCAGCGCAGGGTACAAAATTTCTTCGACCACCGGAGACAGGCGATGGATCTCATCGATGAACAACACATCGTTTTTCTCTAAGCCCGTGAGCAAGGCGGCCAGGTCTTTGGGCTTTTCAAGCACGGGCCCACTGGTCGAGCGCAGGTTCACGCCCAGCTCTTGAGCAATGATGTGGCTGAGTGTGGTTTTACCCAAACCGGGTGGGCCAAACAACAGCACATGGTCCAAGGCTTCGCCACGTTTTTTGGCGGCGCCAATGAAGATCTCAAGTTGCTCTCGCACCTTGAGCTGCCCCACATACTCTTGCAAGAGTTTGGGACGCAGCGCACGCTCAATGGCTTCTTCATGGGATGAGACGGGTGCTGCAGACACCACACGTGGGGTGGGCACAAAGCCCTCGCCAAAGCTGTCGGTTTGAATACTCATGGGCAAACGGCCTTACTTGGCCAAGGCTTTCAAAGCCAGTTTGATGCCTTCGCTGACCCCCACATCGGCGGGCAAGGCTTTGATGGACAAGGCCGCCTCTTTGTCGCTGTAGCCCAGCGCCAACAAGGCTTGCAAGATGTCGCTGTGGTGATCGGTGTGACCGGCGGTGCTGGGGCCCAGATCGGCACCGAGCTTGCCTTTGAGTTCGAGCAACAACCGCTCTGCCGTTTTTTTTCCGATACCAGGAACTTTGGTCAAGCGCGCGGGCTCTTGCTCGGCCACGGCACGGGCCAACTCATCGGCGCTCATGCCACTGAGCACGCCCAATGCAGTGCGGGGACCCACGCCAGATATTTTGATCAGCAGACGAAAGGTGGCGCGTTCGCTGGCCGAGCCAAAGCCGTACAAGATTTGGGCGTCTTCACGCACCACAAAATGCGTCAGCAAAGTCACGCGCTCGCCCGTGGCCGGCAGGTTGTAGAAGGTGCTCATGGGCACGTCTACCTCGTAGCCCACGCCGTTGCAGTCCACCAACACTTGGGGAGGGTTTTTCTCGCTGAGGATGCCGCTTAATCTGCCAATCACATCTTGCCTATCATTGGGGTCACCTTTTGAGAGATTATCGACTTGATTCTGCGACACACCTTCTCCCCACCAAACAACGCTCGTCTGACCCACCTGTGCGGCCCGCTTGACGAACATTTGCGCACCATCGAGATGGCGCTCAGCGTCAAGATCGCACACCGCCATGAGCAGTTCAAGATCGACGGCCCCAAAGCCAAGGCGACCCGGGCTTTGGAGGTGCTGCAAGCCCTGTATGAACGTGCCTCACGCACCATTGCTGCAGAACAGGTTCAACTGATGCTGGCTGCAGACGCTGGCATGAGTGCAGATGACGAAGGCAGCATGAGTTTGCACACCCGGCGCACCGACCTGCGCGCGCGCACCCCCAACCAAAGCGTGTACCTCGAGAACATCGCCAACCACGACATCACCTTTGGCATTGGCCCAGCGGGCACGGGCAAAACGTATTTGGCCGTGGCGTGTGCGGTGGATGCGCTCGAGCGCAGCGCGGTTCAACGCATCGTGTTGACCCGTCCAGCGGTAGAAGCGGGCGAGAAATTAGGCTTTTTGCCTGGCGATTTGGGGCAAAAGGTTGACCCTTATTTGCGTCCCTTGTACGACGCGCTGTATGACCTGATGGGCTTTGATCGTGTGCAAAAAGCGTTTGAGCGCCAGGCGATTGAAATTGCACCTCTGGCATTCATGCGCGGGCGCACCTTGAACAACGCCTTTGTCATCTTGGACGAGGCACAAAACACCACGCCCGAACAGATGAAGATGTTTTTGACCCGCATTGGCTTTGGCGCGAAAGCGGTCGTCACCGGGGATGTGAGCCAAATCGATTTGCCCAAAGCCCAGTTGAGCGGCTTGATCGATGCTGAGCGCGTGTTGAGGCGTGTGAAGGGCATTGCCATTTGCCACTTCACCAGTGCCGATGTGGTGCGCCACCCTTTGGTGGCGCGCATCGTGGACGCTTACGACGCCAAGCGCAGCCGCGACACGTCCACCGTGTCAACCCAACGCACTTGAGTGAGCGCGACCGCCTCCAACCAGCACACCACACCATGGCCCTTCAACAACTTCAACTCTCCCTGCAATTTGGTGACGTCCCGCATGCGGCACGGCACCGTGCCGCGCTGCCGCGCCACAAGGTGGCTCGCTGGATTCGGCACGCACTGGCCCTGGACGCGGAAATCACGGTACGCATCGTGGGCGAAGACGAAGGCCGGGCGCTCAATTTGAGCTATCGCAAAAAAGACTATGCCACCAACGTGCTGACCTTTGATTACACCCAAGAGCCTGTGGTGGTGGCTGACTTGGTGCTGTGCGCACCTGTGGTGGCGCGGGAAGCCAAAGAACAAGGCAAAACTTTGCAAGCGCATTACGCCCACCTGCTGGTGCATGGCACCTTGCATGCGCAAGGCTGGGACCACGAAATCAGCGCACACGACGCGCAGGAGATGGAAGCCTACGAGGTCGATATCTTGGCTGAGTTGGGCTTGGCCAACCCCTACTAAAGACCCCCGCCGATGCGCGACTCAGTGCTATCGCGCAACGCGTCTTCAACGCCCTTGAGTGTCTTGTAGCAAACGCACTTTCACGGTTTTTCCCTTGACGCGCCCTGCGCTCAGTCGCCGCACGGCGTCCGCTGCCACGTCTCGTGACACAGCCACATAGGTGGAAAACTCGTTGACATTGATCTTGCCGACTTGCTCTTTGGTAAAGCCGGCGTCCCCGGTGAGTGCACCCAAGACGTCACCTGCCCGAATTTTTTCTTTGCGCCCGCCCACAATTTGCAAAGTGGCCATGAGCGGCTGTAGGGCGCCCCCCGCAGTGGGGGTCAAGCTGCTCAAGGGACGCCACACCGATTCACGCCCTTGGAGCTGTTCAATCTTGCCCACATGGCCCATCTCATCCATGCTCACCAAAGTCAGGGCCAGCCCTTCGGCGTCGCCGCGTCCAGTGCGTCCAATTCGGTGGATATGAACCTCCGGGTCAGGCGTCACGTCCACATTGATCACTGCTTCCAACTGCGCCACATCCAATCCGCGCGCGGCCACATCGGTCGCAACCAACACCGAGCAACTGCGGTTGGCGAATTGCACCAGCACTTGGTCGCGCTCTCGCTGCTCCAGCTCGCCGTAAAGCGCCAGCGCACTAAAGCCCTGGGCCTGCAGCACGGCCACCAAGTCGCGGCATTGCTGTTTGGTGTTGCAAAACGCCAAACTCGATGTGGGCGAAAGTGATTGAGCAGCAAAGACACAGCGTGCAAGCGCTCGCTGTCATCCACCTCGTAGCAAATTTGCTGAATCTTTTGTGCGTCGTGCTGCGCTTGCACTTTGACGGTGTGAGGCTCGCGCATGAACTGAGCGGCTAGTTTGTCAATGCCCTCAGGGTAGGTCGCCGAAAACAGCAGGGTTTGACGTTGGCCGGGGCATTGCCGCGCGACTTTGACGATGTCGTCGAAAAAACCCATGTCAAGCATGCGATCGGCTTCGTCCAGCACCAACATGCGCACACCTTGCAAGCGCAAGGAGCCGCGCTCTAAATGGTCCAGGATGCGCCCAGGCGTGCCCACCACCACATGGGCGCCATGCTCCAAACTCAGGGTCTGACCCCGCAAGGCCACTCCGCCGCAAAGGGTGACCACTTTGATGTTGCCCACCGCGCGAGCCAATCGGCGAATTTCTTGCGTCACTTGATCGGCCAATTCACGCGTGGGGCACAGCACCAGCGCTTGGGCGTCAAATTGCGCAGGGTCGAGTTTCTCCACCAAGGGCAGGCCAAAGGCTGCGGTCTTGCCGCTGCCCGTGCTGGCCTGCGCCAACAAGTCGCGTCCCGCCAATGTCAGCGGCAGGCTGGCCGCCTGAATGGGCGTCATCGCCGTGTAGCCAAGCTGGGTCAAGTTGCTCAGCGTGGCAGACGATAAAGGCAGGGTGTCGAAAGTGGGTGTAGGTGCAGTCATGCACCGATTATCGTGAGCGGGATGGTGACCGGACCGTCGTTGACCAAATGAACTTTCATGTCTGCACCGAACACACCTGTTTGCACGCAAGGATGGCGCAGGCGTGCTTGCGCCACAAAGTGGTCGTACAAACGACGGCCCTCTTGCGCCGGCGCCGCAGAGGTAAAGCTCGGCCGGGTCCCACTGCGGGTGTCTGCGGCCAGGGTGAATTGGCTCACCACCAGCAAGCCGCCGGCCACGTCTTGCAAGCTGCGGTTCATCTTGCCTGACTCGTCATAAAACACGCGTAATTTCAATATTTTGTCGAGCATTTTTTGCCCGACAGCCTCAGTGTCCCCACACTCTGCGCACAAGAGGAGCAACAGGCCGTGAGCAATTTCACCCACCGTGTTGCCATCAATCACGACACGGGCCTCACTCACCCGTTGCACGAGGGCCTTCACAGCACGTCCCTGCCATCGTCCAGATGCGCTTCTACATCACTGGGCAACAACTGGATGGAGGCTCGCAAGCCCGGCACATCGCTCATCAAGGCCTGCTCCACGGTGGTCCTCAAGGCAGCCGCACGACCGAGTGACCACTCGGCGGGCATGTGCATGTGCAAGTCCACAAAGCGGCGCTGCCCCGCCTTGCGAGTGGTCACGTGATCAAATCGAATGATGTGGTGCTCGCCGCGTTGGTGCGCAAAACCGGCCAGGGTGGTTTGGATTTGTGCCAACACATCGGGTTCGACCGCTTCATCCATCAAGCCTTGGGATGCGCGCCACACCAAATGACAGCCCTCTTTCAAAATGTTCAGGGCCACGCCAATGGCGACCAGTGCATCCAACCACAACCAGCCGGTGATACCGACCAAGCCAATGCCCAAGACAACCCCCACCGACGTCCACACATCGGTCACCAGGTGCCGTGCATCGGCCTCAAGGGCAATGGAGCGATGCGTTTTGGCAGCTCGAAACATCACCCAGGCCAACAATCCGTTGAGTGCGGAGCTGACCACGGAGAGCACCAAGCCGAGGCCTACTTGTTCGATAGGCTGCGGATCAAAGATGCGATGACTGGCCGCCCAGACAATGCACAGCGCGGCCACGACGATCAAGATGCCTTCAAAGCCGCTAGAAAAATACTCGGCTTTGTGATGCCCATAAGGATGGTCCTCATCGGCCGGACGAGCGGCCACGGTGACCATCAGCAACCCAAAGACCGCACTGGCCAAGTTGACCACCGACTCCAGGGCGTCAGACAACAACCCCACCGAGTCGGTGAGCCACCAAGCCAAGGTCTTCAAAGCAATGGTGACCACTGCCACCGCCACCGACGCCAAGAGCAAGCCTTGGGGCGACAGCCATTTGGCCAGGGTGGTTTTGTTCATGGGCATGGCGCTCTTGTACGTATTAAGCCAGCGTGACGCGCGCGAACTTGCGCTTGCCCACTTGCACCACATAGCGCCCAGCGTCGAGCTTGAGGCCTTTATCGCTGATCACCACCGAGTCCACGCGGACCCCACCACCATCGATCAAACGGTTGGCCTCGCTGCTAGAAGGCGCCAAGCCCGCCGATTTGAGCAAGGCACCAATGCCTAGGGGGGCACCCAAGAGCGCCACTTCAGGAATGTCGTCTGGCACACCCCCTTTGCTGCGGTTGATGAAGTCTTGCTCTGCTGCATCGGCGGCCACGGCACCATGAAAGCGAGCGGTGATTTCCTTGGCCAGCGCGACCTTGGCATCTTTGGGATTGCGGCCATTGCCAATCTCTTGCTTCAAAGCCTCAATGTGTGCTTCTGAGTGAAAAGACAACAGGGTGTACCAACGCCACATCAGGGTGTCAGAGATCGACAACACCTTGGCAAACATGGAGTTGGGTTCTTCGCTGATGCCGATGTAGTTGTTTTTCGACTTGGACATTTTTTCCACACCATCCAAGCCCTCCAACAGCGGCATGGTCAAGATGCACTGGGATTCTTGGCCGTACTCAGCTTGCAGGTGGCGCCCCATGAGTAAATTGAATTTTTGGTCAGTGCCGCCCAGCTCCAAATCTGATTTCAGTGCCACCGAGTCGTAGCCTTGCATGAGAGGGTATAAAAATTCATGCACGTTGATGGGGGTACCGGCCTTGTAACGGTCGTGAAAGTCGTTGCGCTCCATCATGCGTGCCACGGTGTATTTGGCCGACAGTTGAATCATGCCCATCGAGCCCAAAGGCAAGCACCACTCGCTGTTGTAGCGAATCTCTGTCTTTTGTGGGTCGAGCACCAAAGAGGCTTGTTTGTAATAGGTCTCAGCGTTGACCTTGATCTGCTCGGGGGTCAAAGGCGGGCGCGTGCTGTTGCGACCCGAGGGGTCACCAATCAAACTGGTGAAGTCCCCGATCAAGAAAATCACTTGGTGCCCCAAGTTTTGCAACTGGCGCATTTTGTTGAGCACCACGGTGTGGCCGATGTGGATGTCGGGCGCTGTTGGATCAAGGCCTAGTTTGATGCGCAATGGTTGACCCGTCGCCTCGGAGCGCGCCAGTTTTTTAACCCACTCGTCCTCAGGAATCAGCTCTTCGCTGCCGCGCTTAGAAACCGCCAGGGCTTCACGCACCCGGTCTGTGATGGGGTGTTGAGGTAAAGATGCTTGATTCATAAGGATTTTTTGACGGATCGGCTATACTGAGCCATTTGGGTGATGGGTCAATTTTAGTTGGCACAACACGTCAGGGCACAGGGAGATATGAAACCTCGTACCCACCTTCTGCCGGAGAGGCCGTTTGCAGCAACATCTTGAAACCTTGGCTTTGCGCCTTCACACCGTTTGGACTACCCATCCTCGCCGCATCATGGCGGGTGTGGCGCTGGCCTTGTCGGTGGTGGGTGGCGGGGCCTTGGCGGTGGCCAACCTTGGGCCTGATGCGAGTCAGTTGCCCTTGCGCGAGGTGTTGGAAAACGTGAGCTCCCCACTGGCCTTGAACACCCCCATCAAGCAACCCATGGTGTTGTTTCGCTCCGATGTGACCCGCTCCAGCGACACGGCTGAGAGCTTGCTCAGCCGTCTTGGCATCATCGATGACGAAGCGGCCAGTGTTTTACGCAGCGCCCCTTTGGCACGCCAACAGTTGCTTGGACGGGCCGGTCGCTTGGTCAGCGTGGAAGGTGACGAATCACGCCGCTTGACCCGTTTGACCGCGCGCTGGAGCAACGATAAATCAGACCAATTCACACGCTGGGTACTGGAGCGAAGCGCCGACGGCTTGACGCAGCGATTAGAAAACGCCCCCTTGAGCGTGAGCACACGCATGGCCAGTGGCGTGATCCAAAGCTCGCTTTTTGCCGCCACTGACGACGCCAATATTCCTGACAGTGTGGCCAACCAATTGGCCGACATTTTCTCAGGTGACATTGACTTTCACCGAGCCTTGCGCAAGGGAGACCGTTTCTCGGTCGTCTACGAGTCGCTGCAAGCCGATGGCGAAACCTTGCGTGCTGGTCGGGTGTTGTCTGCCGAGTTTGTGAACAATGGCAAAACGCACCAAGCGATTTGGTTCAAAGAACAACAGGCAAGCGAAGGCGGTTACTTCTCTCCAGAAGGCATCAGCCTGCGTCGTGCATATTTGGCGTCGCCCTTGACCTTTTCGCGGATGACCAGTGGCTTCAAAATGCGCTTTCACCCGATTTTGCAAACATGGCGTGCCCATTTGGGCGTGGACTATGCCGCTGCCACTGGCACAGCAGTGCACAGTGTGGGCCAAGGTGTGGTGGACTTTGCCGGCACACAAGGCGGTTTTGGCAATGTGGTCTTCGTCAAGCATGCCAACGGCCACACCACGGTGTATGCACACTTGAGCCGTCTTTTGGTCAAACGCGGTCAAAGCGTAGCGCAAGGCCAAACCGTGGGCGAGGTGGGCGCCACCGGATGGGCCACCGGTCCACACTTACATTTTGAATTCCGAGTCAACGGCCAGCATCAAGACCCCCTCACCATGGCCAGACAAAGCGTGGCGACAGAGATTTCTGTTGCAGCACGTGACGCCTTCAGGCGTCAAGTCACCACCGCCAAGACCGAATTGACTGCGGCCGCCAGCGTCCAGCAAAGCCGCGCAGAATAAATGCCATCGCTCTACATCGGCTTGATGTCGGGCACGTCGCTAGATGGCGTGGATGGTGTCTTGGTAGATTTCGACGCACAGCATCCCCGCGTGCTGAGTCATCAAGCCCGCCCCTTAGATGCGCAACTCAGGCACACCCTGTTGGCACTCAACACCCCGGGCGAGAACGAACTGCACCACGCTGCCCTTGCTGCCAACCGTTTGGTACGCGTGTATGCCGACACGGTTCAAGCGCTCCTGCAAGCCAGTGGTCGACAGGCCCATGACATTGAGGCCATCGGGGCCCATGGACAAACCGTGCGTCACCAACCCCGCGCTCATGACGGCACTGGCTACACGCTGCAACTCAACAACCCTTCGCTGTTGGCCGAGTTAACGGGCATCGATGTGGTCGCCGACTTTCGCAGCCGCGATGTCGCGGCTGGTGGACAAGGTGCACCCTTGGTCCCCTTGTTCCACCAGGGCATGTTTAGCTGCCCCGATCAAACGGTGTGCGTGCTCAACCTCGGTGGAATTGCCAACTTGAGCGTGCTGCATGCCTCAGGGGAGATTCAAGGCTTTGACTGCGGGCCCGGCAATGCCTTGCTGGACCACTGGTGCCAGTTGCACACCGGCCAGCCCTTTGACCACGACGGTGGGTGGGCACGCTCTGGCCAAGTGATTGAGCCTTTGTTAGACATGATGTTGCGCGAACCTTTTTTGCATCAAGCACCCCCCAAAAGTACAGGGCGTGATTTGTTCCACCCCGCTTGGTTGGCCCAACATCTCCAAGGTTTTTTGACGCTGCCGCCAGCCGATGTACAAGCCACCCTCACCGAATTCACAGCGCGCGCCTGCGTGAACGATGTGTTGCGACATGCGCCACAGGCCCGTCAATTGCTGGTGTGCGGAGGCGGCGCCTTGAATGGCTGGTTGATGACACGGGTGCAACAAGGTCTGCCACAACTGCACGTAGCCTCTACCGCTGAACGCGGCCTGCCACCCTTGCAAGTTGAGGCAGCAGCTTTTGCCTGGCTGGCTCGCCAAACCACGCTGCGCTTGCCTGGCAATTCGCCAAAAGTAACGGGCGCACGAGGCGCCCGTATTTTGGGTGGTGTGTTTGCTGCCTAGCGCTGTGGCTACGATGCGTGCGTGACCGACGGGGCGTTAAACCGAGAACGATGAACCACAACCACAGGTGGTGGTGGCATTGGGGTTCTTGATGACGAACTGAGCGCCCTGCAAATCTTCTTTGTAGTCAATCTCTGCACCCAACAGGTACTGATAACTCATGGCATCGATCAACAAAGACACATTGTTTTTCGTCATGGTGGTGTCGTCTTCGTTGACCACTTCGTCGAAAGTGAAACCGTACTGAAAACCTGAGCAACCGCCACCTTGCACAAACACGCGCAACTTGAGGTCTGGGTTGCCCTCTTCCGCGATCAAATCCGCCACTTTGGCAGCTGCGCTGTCCGTGAAGACGATCGGGGTTGGCATTTCGGTTTGAATGTTTTCAGCAACTGCGCTCATGAGGACTCTCCAAATACAAGGCTTAAAGTATAGCGCTTTAGTCGGGAATTGCTCATTCGTCAGACAGTAACTAGGAAGCTATTGGGGGCTTTGGGGACTTTGGCCCCCGCCAAAGGGCGAGGGGCTGCTTCAAGCGCTCACACGCGCTCGCGCTTGATGGGGTCTGGGGTAGGAGCTGATAGGGCGACATGTGGCGCGAAGCGGCATTGAACCGTGTCCGTGCCTGCGCCCTCACCCACCCCACACTTAAGCAGTGCAGACCCAAGCAGTGCAGGCCATCCACAAGCGGCCACAAACAAGCGACCACAAAAAAGCCGCAGCGGCGAACCGGTGCGGCTTTGTCGCAAAACAGAAAGCGGATTAACGCTTGCTGAACTGCTTGCGGCGACGAGCAGAGTGCAAGCCGACCTTTTTACGTTCCACTTCGCGGGCATCGCGGGTCACATACCCAGCGGCCGACAACACAGGCTTTAAGGCTGCGTCGTAGTCGATCAGGGCACGGGTGATGCCGTGACGCACAGCACCTGCTTGACCCGACTCACCACCGCCGTGCACGTTGACTTGAATGTCAAAGGTTTCGCCGTTGTTGGTCAGCAGCAAGGGCTGCTTAGAAATCATGATCGAGGTTTGACGGCCGAAATACTCGGCGATGTCTTTGCCATTGATCTTGATTTGGCCTGTGCCTTTTTTCAGAAACACACGAGCGACGCTCGATTTGCGACGGCCGGTGCCGTTGTTCCATTCACCAATCATGTCAGCTCCTTAGATGTCCAGCACTTTAGGCTGTTGGGCGGTGTGGGGATG
>CAIVLE010000075.1 GCA_903906635.1 uncultured Burkholderiales bacterium
ACATCGTTCTCTAGCAACAAGCGCACATAACGCGTGTAAGGCATACCTTGCGCTTGCGCTTTGAGCTTGGGTGCATCCAGTAATTTCTGAGGCCATCGCATGTTCAGCGCCGCCGCCTTGGGCTCAAATTCGAACCATGTGGCTTTGAAGCCCGACAGATCGTATTGCGACAAATCGGCCTTCGCCACAAACTACTCGGCATGCGCGTCGGTTTTGAGCGACGGCATGGGTTGGGTCTTAGCTTTGGTTTTCATAATGAGCGATCTCCCTGGCGTGCATGTAACAGGCGCTGATCAGGCGTATCAAAGTTTCATGGCCTGCATCGCGAATCATGAAGACCAAAAAACATATGGGCCTTGTTGGGTTTTGCCAATAACCCGCATTCGAGGTTCGTCGGGATGCGGGTCAGGCATGACCGCTGGGTAACCCCTGAGCACCTGTGCAATGTCCCACTTTGAAACACCGTGCTTGACACACTTGGGCCAGTTGCCATCGTGCCATCGTGCCATCGTGCCATCGTGCCAGTCAAAACCTGACACTTTCATGCACAGATCACACCCATTTGTCTACACATTTGCACGCGTAAATTTCAGGCCAGCAGCCTCAGGTGGTAGGTCTTTGAGTCCCCCCCCCCCAGCGGGGAACATTCACCAAGCCGGCGCCAACTGCGCCAAACCCTGCGGCGCTTTGCGCGCGTCTTCAAAGGTCACCACCTCGTAGGCGTCGGGACGACTCAAGAGTTCACGCAGCAGCTTGTTGTTCATGGCGTGGCCTGAACGAAACGCCGAGTAAGCGGCCAACAAGGGCTTGCCGATCAAATACAAGTCGCCCATCGCGTCCAAGATTTTGTGTTTCACAAACTCGTCGTCGTAGCGCAGCCCGTCGCTGTTCAACACCTTGTAGTCGTCCATCACGATGGCGTTGTCCAAGCCCCCGCCCAAGGCCAGGCCATTGGCACGCATCATTTCGACATCGCGCGTGAAGCCAAAGGTGCGGGCGCGCGCAATGTCGCGCACATAGTTGCCCGTGTCCATGTCAAACACGACACGTTGGCCGGTGGAGTCCACCGCCGGGTGGTGGAAGTCAATCTCAAAGCTCAGCTTGTAGCCATGGTGGGGGTCTAAGCGGGCCCACTTCACATTGGCGCCCTCTCCCTCGCGCACCTCCACGGGCTGGGTGACACGGATGAAACGCTTGGGTGCGTTTTGCTCCACGATGCCCGCGCTTTGCAGCAAGAACACAAACGACGAAGCCGAGCCATCCAAGATGGGCACCTCTTCGGCCGTGATGTCAATGTACAGGTTGTCCAACCCCAAACCTGCACATGCCGACATCAAGTGCTCAACGGTGAACACTTTGGCTCCCGCATTGGAGATGGTCGAGGCCAGGCGGGTATCGGTCACCGCCACCGCGCTGATGGGAATGTCCACCGGCAGCGGCAAATCGACCCGACGAAACACAATGCCCGTGTCGGGTTGCGCCGGGCGCAGGGTCAGCTCCACGCGCTGGCCGCTGTGCAAGCCGACGCCCACCGCTTTGGTGAGGGATTGAAGGGTTCGTTGTTTCAGCACAGGATGAATTTTACCGAGCCCCCTGGGCAGGCGGCTCGGTTTGTTTCAATGACCTTGATAGCGACTTTGAAACACTCAGTCGGCTTGCTTGCGCAAGAAGGCTGGAATTTCGTAGTCATCCATCCCGCCCGAAGACAGGGCGTCCACCTTCGCTGCGGCTTGCGTGCGGTTGGTGCGCCACACACTGGGCACGGCCATGTTGGCGTAGTCGGGTTGCGTGGCCGCAGGTGCTGCCCCCACGCCCAAACCAGCGGCCAAGCCTGACAACCCGGCACTGGCCGCCGCCAGCACGCCTGCGGGCGAGGCGTTATTGGCGTGCATGGGCAAGCCCACACCGTCGGTGCCGGTGCGCAGCACTTGCAGTTGAGGGGCCGCACGGCGGCCACCGGCCAAGCCCGTGGCCACCACGGTGACGCGAATTTGGTCGCCCAAGTTTTCGTCGTAAGCGGTGCCGTAAATCACATGCGCTTCGGGCGAGGCAAATTTACGGATGGTGTTCATGGCTTCGCGTGACTCAGACAACTTCAAGCCACCTTTGGCCGCGGTGATCAGCACCAACACGCCCTTGGCGCCAGACATGTCCACGCCTTCGAGCAGCGGGCAAGCCACGGCTTGTTCGGCGGCGATGCGTGCGCGGTCTGGGCCATTGGCCACTGCCGTGCCCATCATGGCTTTGCCAGTCTCACTCATCACGGTACGCACGTCCTCAAAGTCGACGTTCACCAGTGCTTCCACGTTGATGATTTCGGCAATGCCACCGACCGAGTTTTTCAAGACATCGTTGGCATACGCAAAGGCTTCGTCTTGGCCGGCATCGTCGCCCAGCACATCCATCAGCTTTTCGTTCAAGACCACGATTAAGGAGTCCACGTTCGCTTCGAGTTCGGCCAAACCGATCTCTGCGTTGGCCATGCGACGGCTGCCTTCAAACTCAAAGGGCTTGGTCACCACGCCCACGGTCAAGATGCCCATCTCGCGCG
>CAIVLE010000076.1 GCA_903906635.1 uncultured Burkholderiales bacterium
AAGCGCCCGACAAAGTCATGATACCGTTGATCATGCCGCCCCAACTCGGCGCCAACAACACCAATGAGAACACCATGCCCAAGGACTGCGCCCAATCTGGCAAGGCGGTGTAGTGCAGGTGGTGAGGACCGGCCCACATGTCAGTGAAGATCAAGGCCCAAAAGTGCACGATCGACAGGCGATAGGAGTACACGGGGCGCTCAGCCTGCTTGGGGATGAAGTAATACATCATCCCCAAGAAACCCGCAGTGAGGAAAAAACCCACCGCGTTGTGACCGTACCACCACTGGATCATGGCGTCTTGTGCCCCAGCGTATGCAGAGTAAGACTTCATCCAACCGGCGGGAATGGCGGCACTGTTGACGATGTGCAACAAAGCCACCGCGATGATGAACGCACCATAGAACCAGTTGGCCACGTAAATGTGCTTGACCTTGCGAGTGCCCACAGTGCCAAAGAAGACCACCGCATAAGCCACCCAAACGACAGCGATCAGCAAGTCAATGGGCCACTCGAGCTCCGCGTACTCCTTACCCTGGGTAAAGCCCAGAGGCAAGCTGATGGCCGCGGCCACAATGACCAGCTGCCAACCCCAAAAGGTGAACGCCGCGAGCTTGGGCAAAAACAAAGCCGTGTGGCAGGTACGCTGCACCACGTAGTAGCTGGTGGCAAACAAGGCACTGCCACCAAACGCAAAAATCACCGCATTGGTGTGCAGGGGTCGCAAGCGACCATAAGTCAGCCATGGAATCCCAAAGTTTAGCTCTGGCCATGCAAGCTGAGAGGCGATGATCACGCCCACCAACATGCCAACCACGCCCCAAACCACCGCCATGATGGAAAACTGCCGGACAACGGTATCGCTGTAGACGGCCTGTTGTGATGAGTTCATCGGTCACCTTTCATTTTTTACCAGTATCGGCAAAACTCCGCGCTCGGCTATTGATACAAATCAATCGTCACGAAGAATTCGCTCCCCTTCTTGGTCCACACCTTCAAATTGGCCACGCTCAATCGCCCACCACAGGCCCGCCAAGATGCACAACACCAAAAAAACCGACAACGGAATAAGCACGTACAGAATGTCCATCAAGAAGCTTTCGATAACCTGAACGAATTCAACACCACCCACAAAGAGCTCAAGGCCATGCCCAAGCCAGCCAGCCATGCAGGCAACCAACCCACCACGGCCAAGGGCACGCACACCGCGTTGTAAAGCGCAGCCCACACCAAGTTTTGTCGTACCACACGCAAGGTCTTGCGGGCCAATCGCAAACTGGTCGCCACCACCGAGAGTTGTCCACCCAACAAGACCAAATCCGATTTGGACTGAGCCAGAGGCACGGCTTGACCAAACGCCATCGACACGTGCGCGCCAGCTAAGGCCGGACCGTCGTTGAGTCCATCGCCCACCATCGCCACCTGGTGCCCCTGAGCCTGCAAGGCCAACAAGTGCGCCAACTTGTCTTGCGGCGAGCAAGCACCCAGCGCCTGCACAATGCCCACCTCTTGGGCTACTTGTTGCACCGACTCTGAATGGTCTCCCGACAACAGCCACACCGACAGGCCCATGTGTTGCAAGGCTTGAACAGCTAGCGCCGCGTCAGCGCGCACATCTTCTGACATCTGCCAGCTCGCCAACCACTGGGTGTGTCGGCACAAATGCACTTGTGCCGCTTGTGCAAACTCTGGCACGCTTGCGCCCCATTCCCGACAAAATGCCAGGGAACCCAACCGAAGAGGCTCTTGGAGTTGCCCTTCAAGCCCAAGTCCAATCGACTCCAACACATCCTTGGCCGCCCATCTCTCAAGGCGCTGCGCCTCCTGGGCTGCCACCAACACGCGCGACAAGGGATGCAAAGAATTCGCACCCAATGCAGCAGCACAACCCAGGGCCCACTCTTGTGTCACTCCCTCTGCCACAAACACGTGGGTGATGCGCTGCGCGTCTCGTGTGAGCGTGCCTGTTTTGTCAAATATCACCGTATCTACTCGGGCCAGTGCTTCCAGTGCCTGCAAATGGCGCACCACCACCCCAAGGCGCGCCAAAGCGCCAGCAGCGGCCAGCATGGCCGCTGGCGTTGCCAAGGACAAAGCGCACGGACAAGTCACCACCAACACAGCAACCGCGACCATCAATGCATGCGAAGGGCTGCTGGGCCACCACCAGGCGCCAGCCAGCGCAGCCATCACCAGCACCCCGACTAAAAAAGGCTTGGCCACGCGGTCAGCCAATTGCGCAAGCCGCGGCTTGTGCAGCGACGCGTTCTCCATCAACGCCACGATCTTGGAGAACTGGGTGTCTTTTCCCACCTGGGTCACCTGAACCAGCACAGCCGCCAACAAATTG
The DNA here is from genome assembly GCA_903906635.1 of uncultured Burkholderiales bacterium. Lineage (GTDB taxonomy): Bacteria > Pseudomonadota > Gammaproteobacteria > Burkholderiales > Burkholderiaceae_C > Limnohabitans. Next base: position 2,351 of record CAIVLE010000076.1, read on the forward strand.
TGGCTTCCCGCCACCACCTGCTGCCCCATACCACGGGACTGAGGTCGAGACTCACCCGTGAGCAACGCTTCATCGGCCAAGGTTTGCCCTTGCACAATCACGCCGTCCGATGGAAAGCTCTCAGACGGCAACACGCGAATCACGTCACCGGGTAGCAAGCGGCGCACGGCCACGCGCTCGAAAGAGCCATCTCCCAATTGGCGCAACACACTGTCGGGCAAACGGTTCATCAAAGCCTCTAAGGCTCCCGCGGTTTGGTCACGCAAGCGCAACTCCAGCCAACGCCCCGTCAGCAAGAAGAACACGAACATGGTGAGTGAATCAAAGTACACATCGCCGCCAAACATACCGTTGGGCTCAAACGTGGCGGCCGAGCTGAGCACAAACGTGATGACCATGCCCAAGGCCACCGGCAAATCCATGCTGATGCGGCGCCACCGAATGTCTCGCAACGCGGCGCTGAAAAAAGGCCCGCACGAAAAAAACACCACCGGCAAGGTGAGCACCCAAGATGCCCAGCGCAAAAGCTGCACCATGTCGGGCGTGATGTCGCCCTCCCCCGCCACATACGCGGGGTAGGCATACATCATCACCTGCATCATGCAAAACCCAGCGACCAACCAACGCCACAGCGCGCGGCGCGTTTCTTCTTGCCGGCTTTGTCGCAAGCTGCTGTCGGCTGCAGGCAATGCGCCATAGCCCACATTGGCAATGGCTTGCATCCATACCGAGGGCTTGACCAAGGACTCTGACCACACCACCTTAGCCCGGTGTGTGGCGGCGTTCACCTCTGCCGAGCGCACACCAGGCACAGCCAGAAGCGCGGCCTCGAGCGTGAAGGCACAGGCTGCGCAGTGCATGCCCTGAATCACCACCTGCGACTCCCACACCGGGTCTTGCGACAACGAGACTGGGTGTGGGTGCGACTGGCTAAAACGCAACCACTCCTGGGGGTCGTCAAGCAATGTGGCGGCAGATGGGTCAACAGACATAAGAACGCCAGCGTAGCGGGTTTGCTTGACACGCAGTTGACATGCATCAAATCAAAGCGGTGTAACTGCGTTAAGCTTGACTGTGTCTATAACGAAGGAGCATTTGTATGTACAAACGAATTTTGGTCGCCACCGATGGTTCAACGCTGTCCAAAAAAGCCATCAGCAGTGCCATTGATTTGGCCGCTTTGAGTGGCGCTGAGTTGGTGGCTGTGAAAATCACCCCACGTTACCCACAAAGCTATTTCGAAGGTTCTTTGCCTTTGAGCCCGAGCGAAGTTTCTAAAATTGAAACCACATGGAGCGACAACGCGCAAAAGTTGTTGGACGGTGTGGTCAAAGCTGCCAAAGCCAAAGGCGTCAGCGCCAAAGGCGTGGTCATCAAATCTGACATCGTGTCTGACGCCTTGATCGCTGCCAGCAAAAAACACAAAGCCGACTTGATCGTCATGGCCTCGCATGGTCGTCGCGGCATCAAGCGTTTGTTGTTGGGCAGCGAAACACAACAAGTGCTGACGCACTCTGGCATTCCTGTGCTGGTTCTGCGCTGAGTAATTGCGCCCATGAACAAAAAGGCCAGAGTGATCTCTGGCCTTTTTTGTGAGCACCAAGACCTGCCTTGGTTCAAGCCGTGATGCGTGACTTGGCTTCTTGGTACTCTCGCTTCAAGCGCGCCACCAACTCGGCCGCGGGCACCACGGACTTGACGGCACCAATGCCCTGACCACAGCCCCAAATGTCTTTCCAAGCCTTGGATTTGTCGCTACCAAAGTTCATCTTGCTCGCGTCGCTCTCAGGCAAGTGCTCAGGGTCCAGGCCGGCATTGCGAATGGACGGGGCCAAGTAGTTGCCATGCACGCCGGTGAACAAGTTGCTGTAGACGATGTCGTCTGAATTGCTGTCAACGATGCACTGCTTGTAGGCATCCGACGCACGGGCCTCCTGCGTTGCAATGAAAGCCGAGCCCACATAAGCAAAGTCAGCTCCCATGGCCTGGGCCGCCAACACGGCGCCACCGGTGGTGATGGCGCCACTCAAGGCCACCGGGCCATCAAACCATTCGCGTATTTCTTGAATCAGCGCAAAAGGGCTCTTCACACCCGCGTGACCACCGGCGCCAGCGGCCACGGCAATCAAACCATCTGCACCTTTTTCGATGGCCTTCTTGGCGAACTTGTTGTTGATGATGTCGTGCATGACCACCCCCCCATAGCTGTGAGCAGCAGCATTCACATCTTCACGCGCTCCCAGTGAGGTGATGATGATGGGCACCTTGTACTTCACACACAAGGCCATGTCGTGCTCGAGTCGGTCGTTGCTCTTGTGCACGATTTGGTTGATGGCAAAAGGCGCTGCGGGCTGCTCAGGGTGCTCGCGGTTGTGCGCTGCCAAGGCTTGCGTGATTTCAATCAACCACTCCTCCAGCTGCTCAGCGGGTCGCGCGTTGAGCGCGGGCATGGACCCCACCACCCCTGCTTTGCACTGCGCAATCAACAACTGGGGGTTGCTGATGATGAACAAGGGAGAAGCGATAACGGGGAAGGAAATCTGCTTAAGCACAGCGGGTAAACGGGACATGACCAGTACTCCATCGAAGGGCGGGCATGTCAAATGCCCTCCTGTGAAACCTAAAACGGTGAGAATTGTTTGGGGCTTAAAAAGCCTCAAGTGCCATGTCGGTCACGCTGTGGGCACCGTCCACGATGCTGTCGCGCAAGCCGCCCACTTTGGTGAGGATGTGGTCGGCATAAAAACAGGCTGTGGTGATCTTGGCTTGCATGAAGGCTGACTCCTCACCTCTAGCGAGAGCGTCTTGAGCCGCCAGCAAGGCACGCGCCAATTGCCAGCCGGCCACCAAATTGCCTGTGAGCATGAGGTAAGGCACGCTGCCTGCAAACACCGCATTGGGGTTGGTTTTACTGCCTGCGACCACAAAGTCCACCACATGCAAAAACGCCTCCCGGGCCGCTTTCAAACGCGCAGCCACAGCGAGGGCGTGGACGCTGCCTTGCTTGATCAAGTCTGCCTCGGTGCGGGCAATTTGTGCGGCAATGCCCTTGGCGGTTTGACCGCCATCACGCCCGGTTTTACGTCCCACCAAATCGTTGGCTTGGATGGCGGTGGTGCCTTCGTAAATGGTCAAAATTTTGGCGTCGCGGTAATACTGCGCGGCACCGGTTTCTTCGATGAAACCCATCCCCCCGTGCACCTGCACGCCCAGGCTGGTGACTTCCAAACTCATCTCGGTGCTGAAGCCTTTGACCAGGGGCACCAAAAACTCATAGAACGCCAAGTTCTCTTTACGGGTGGCTGCATCGGGGTGGTGGTGCGACGCGTCATAGGCTGCTGCGGCCACCGTAGCCATGGCTCGGCAACCTTCGGTGTAGGCCCGCATGGTCATGAGCATGCGGCGCACATCAGGGTGATGAATGATCGGGGCGCTGGTTTTCATGCTGCCATCCACCGGACGGCTTTGCACGCGGTCGCGTGAGAACTGCACCGCTTTTTGGTAAGCACGTTCAGCAATGGAGATGCCTTGCACGCCCACGGCGTAGCGGGCAGCGTTCATCATGATGAACATGTACTCTAGGCCACGGTTTTCTTCGCCCACCAAAAAACCCACCGCGCCCGTGTGATCGCCGTACTGCAGCACAGCCGTGGGGCTGGCCTTGATGCCCATCTTGTGCTCAATGCTCACGCAATGCACATCGTTGCGCGCACTCAACGAACCGTCTGCATTCACCAAGAACTTAGGCACCACAAATAAGCTGATGCCCTTGACGCCTTCGGGTGCACCTTGCACCCGCGCCAGCACCAAGTGCACGATGTTCTCAGCCATGTCGTGCTCACCGTAGGTGATGAAAATTTTGGTGCCAAAGACCTTGTAAGTGCCATCGGATTGTGGCTCGGCACGGGTGCGCACGGCGGCCAAGTCAGAGCCCGCTTGCGGCTCGGTCAAGTTCATCGTGCCGGTCCACTGACCTGAGATCAACTTTTCAAGATACGTGGCCTTGAGCGTGTCAGAACCCGCCGTCAACAAAGCCTCAATCGCCCCGTCCGTCAACATGGGGCACAAGGCAAAACTCATGTTGGCGGAGTTGAGCATTTCGCCACAGGCCGCGCCAATGGTTTTGGGCAAGCCCTGGCCACCGTACTCGGCGGGGTGCTGCAAGCTCTGCCAGCCACCTTCGATGTACTGGGCATAGGCATCTTTGAACCCCGGCGTGGTGGTGACATGACCGTCTTTGAAAGATGAGGGGTTTTTGTCGCCCTCCCAGTTCAAAGGCACCAACACCGACTCGTTCAACTTGGCGCACTCTTCCAACACAGCTTGGGCAGTTTCAAGCCCCATGTCTTCGAAAGCCGGGATTTGCGAGATCTGGTCCAAACCAGCCAGATGTTGCATGTTGAAGAGCATGTCTTTGACGGGGGCGATATAGCTCACGGTGTATCTCCAAAAATCAATGCAGAAAAAAAGGCACCCTGAAGGGTGCCTCGTGCCAATGCGCTTACAGCGCAGCCACCAGCTCGGGCACAGCGGTGAACAAGTCCGCCTCCAGTGCGAAGTCGGCAACGCTAAAGATCGGGGCCTCGGGGTCTTTGTTGATCGCCACGATCACCTTGCTGTCTTTCATCCCCGCCAAGTGTTGAATGGCCCCACTGATGCCACACGCCACATACAACTGCGGTGCCACGATCTTGCCGGTTTGACCCACCTGCCAATCGTTGGGCGCATACCCTGCATCCACGGCTGCACGGCTGGCTCCCAGTGCAGCACCCAATTTGTCGGCCAACGGAGTCATCACTTCATTGAACTTTTCGGCGCTCCCTAAAGCGCGGCCACCCGAGACGATGATCTTGGCCGCCGTCAACTCAGGGCGGTCGCTCTTGGTGACTTCACGCCCCACAAAGCTGCTTTGACCCGAGTCGGCCACCGCTGCCACGCTCTCGGTGTTGGCTGAGCCACCGGTGGCGGCTGCCGCATCAAAGCCCGTGGTGCGCACGGTGATCACTTTGGTCGCGTCGCTTGACTGCACGGTGGCCATGGCGTTGCCCGCATAAATGGGGCGCTCAAAGGTGTCGGGGCTGTCTACGCGGGTGATGTCGCTGATTTGCGCCACGTCCAGCAGGGCCGCCACGCGTGGCGCCACGTTTTTGCCGCCAGCGGTGGCCGCAAACAAGATGTGGCTGTAGCTCGAGGCCACGGCCAGCACTTGGGCCGCCACGTTTTCTGCCAAGCCATCGGCCAGCGTGGCCCCATCGGCGTGAAGCACCTTCGCTACGCCTGCGATTTGCGCTGCAGCAGCAGCGGCAGCACCTGCGTTGAGGCCCGCGACCAGCACGTGCACGTCACCCCCCATGGCCAGGGCTGCGGTGACGGTGTTGAGGGTAGACGCCTTGATGCTGGCGTTGTCGTGTTCTGCAATAACAAGAGATGTCATGGTGTGTGGTCCTTGATCGGTTCTGCAAATGCTTAGATGACTTTGGCATCGTTTTTGAGCTTGTCCACCAAAGCGGCCACATCGGCCACTTTGATACCTGCGCTGCGCTTGGGTGGCTCGCTGACCTTCAAGGTCTTGATGCGCGGGGCCACGTCGACGCCCAGGTCTTCGGGCTTGTAGACATCGAGTTGCTTTTTCTTGGCCTTCATGATGTTGGGCAAGGTCACATAGCGAGGCTCATTCAAGCGCAAGTCGGTCGTGATCACCGCTGGCAGGCTGATGGAGAGGGTTTCCAAACCGCCGTCGACTTCGCGGGTCACCTGCGCTTTGCCATCGGCCACCACCACTTTGGAGGCGAAAGTGGCTTGGGGCAAGTGAGCCAACGCGGCGAGCATTTGGCCTGTTTGGTTGCAATCATCGTCAATGGCTTGTTTGCCCAAAATGATCAAACCAGGTTGTTCTTTGTCCACCAAGGCTTTGAGCAGTTTGGCCACGGCCAGGGGTTGCAACTCTTCGGCGGTCTCGACCAAGATGCCACGGTCGGCACCAATGGCCATGGCCGTGCGCAAGGTTTCTTGACACTGCGTCACGCCGCAAGACACAGCAATGACTTCGGTCACCACACCGGCTTCTTTCAAGCGAACCGCCTCTTCGATGGCGATCTCGTCAAAGGGGTTCATGCTCATCTTCACGTTGGCAATGTCCACACCCGATTGATCCGACTTGACTCGAACCTTGACGTTGTAGTCCACCACGCGTTTGACAGCGACCAATGCTTTCATGGGAAAAACTCCACGGTTGTAAAGAAAAAGAGATTGACGTTTACGTAAACGTCACATTGTAAGGTTTTGCAGCGGCTTTTTAGAACGTTCGTGCTTTTTTCATTTTCGTCGAAAAACCCTCATCTCCGCATCACGACCTCCTGCGGGGCTTGACCCAGACCCACGTGGGCGCTGCGCAAGGCGGACAGAACGGCCAAATTGACCTCAGAGCGCACAGGCGCTTGACCGCTCGAGGGGTCGTCCATCCAAAAGTTCAGTATGAAATGCAGGCCTTGGGGCGTGACTTCATGCAGCACAGCCGAGGGGGCCGGATCTGACAACACCCGGGGAGCCCCCAGCGCAGCTTGGACCAACAAAGCCTGCACCTGCACCGCATCGGCCTGCAGGCCCACCCAAAAATGACAGGTCAGCAACATGCGACTGTTTTCGAGCGACAGGTTTTCAACCCGCTGGGTGATGAGCAGCTCATTGGGCACGACCGACTCAATGCCATTGTTGGCTCGCAGCAAGGTGTAGCGGGTTTTGATGTCTGACACCGTGCCCTCAAAGCCATCAACCCGCACATAGTCGCCAATTCGAAGCGAGCGTTCAAGCAAGATGACAAACCCACTGACATAATTGGCGGCCAATTTTTGCAAGCCAAACCCCAACCCCACCCCGAGCGCGCCCCCCAAAACCGACAACGCCGTGAGGTCAACGCCCAACGTGGACAAGGCAAATAAAGCCCCAAGCACCAGCAACAAAGCGCGCACCGCATTGGCCAGTACCCGGCGCATGGACAAATCCGCCACCGCATGGCGCAAGACCCGTTGCTCCAGCACGGCAGATATCCACAAGCTGAGCACCCACACCAAAACACAAGACAGCACCACTTGCAGCACATGCAACAAGGTGATGTGGGTTTTACCCCAGCTGATCTGTACGCCCTCTAGTTCGTCCACAACAGGGGCGATCCAGCCCGTGATCCACAGCACGGCCAAACCCCAGGCCATCCACGAGACCATGCGCTCAATGGCGCGCGCCCCTGAAGAGTCCGCAAAAGCCGAGGCCAGCACGCGGGCCATCAAGCGAATCAGCAACAACGACACGAGCACCGGAACGGCCACTTTGAGCACGGGAACATGTTGAATTTTCAGTAAGCCCAACTTCAACAGCGAGGCAAAGACCAAGCTCAGCGCCGGAAACAACACCCCATCGACGATGCGACGGCCCAACACGATTGCGTTGCCCGCAAAGCTGCGCCCCAACACACGCGTGATCCACCAAGCCAAGCCCAAGCAGATGAGCAAACCGCCCAACTCCAAAGCAATCGCGGGGTTTTGCAAGTCGCGCAAAAGTTCTTGCAAGTCGCTCATCGGTGTGTCCTTAAATGTCTGCCAAGACCCGCAGGTGCGCCTCGACGCTGCGCCCCAAAGCACTCAGGCTGTAGCCGCCTTCCAAACAAGACACGATGCGGCCCTTGGCATGACGCAACGCAATGCTTCGAATACGGTCCGTGATCCACGCATAGTCTTGCTCGACCAAGCCCATTTGCCCCATGTCGTCCTCGCGGTGCGCATCAAAACCCGCACTGATGAAGACCATCTCAGGCTTGAACTCCTCGAGCCGTGGCACCCAATAGGTTTCGATCAACTCTCGCACATCCATGCCTTTGGTGTAAGCGGGCACCGGTACGTTCAGCATATTAGGTGCGGGGTGCTCTGTGCCCGAGTGGGGATAAAACGGGTGCTGAAAAAAACTCACCATCAACACCCGATCATCGCCCGACAAGATGTCTTCCGTGCCGTTGCCGTGGTGCACGTCAAAGTCAACCACCGCCACCCGCTTCAATCCATGGCGCTCCAGGGCGTATTTGGCAGCCACGGCCACGTTGTTGAAAAAACAAAACCCCATGGCTTGTTTTGCCGTGGCATGGTGGCCCGGAGGACGCACGGCACAAAACGCATTTTCTAATTCACCGGCCAATACGGCATCGGTGGCGGCAATGGCGGCACCTGCGGCATGCAACGCCGCTTTCCACGTGTGGGCATTGAGGGCGGTGTCCGCATCCATGTGCGCATAGGCGGGGCCACCCGCTTGCATGTCTTCAAGCAGTCGATCAGACATGCCACGCAAGGCTGCGATGTACATGCGGTCATGGGCTAACTCAATATCAGCCAAAGGAGCTTCTGGCGCTTGCAGCTGCGTGAGCCCAAGTTCTACGCCGCTGATGAGCAATCGGTCTTGGATCGCGCTGAGACGCTCGGGGCATTCGGGATGCCCCGCGCCCATCTCATGCTGCGAACACAGAGGGTGGGTGTAGTAACCAGTTTTACGCATGGTCTCTTGTCTAATGAGGGTCTCGATCCAGCTTAACATGCAGACCTTGCTTTCGACTCACAAATCCCCCGAGTGACCCACTTTGCTTGCCTGTTCTTGATGTTACGCAAACTCATCGGCCTTGAGCTTTCACTCGTGGCATGCTTGGCCCTGGCCATTTGTTCAACGCCAAGCCTTGCGGGCGCCAAACACCACGCGCGCCATCACCCGCGTGCCATGCCACGCGCCGTCACCGGTACCCCGTTTGGCACAACCCCTGAGGTGGTCAAGCTGGCAGACACGCTGGCCCAAGCCCACCAATTGCCCCCAGCCTGGGTTCGCCTGCAACTCAGCAACGCGCAGCAGTTGCGCGGCTTGCCCAAACTGGTGATGCCACCTCCCGTGAGCGTTCCTAAAAATTGGCGCGCCTACCGCGAGCGCTTCATCGAACCCAAGCGCATCAATGCTGGGGTCAACTTTTGGAACACCTACCGCAGCGCCTTAGACAAGGCCCAAGCCGTCTACGGCGTGCCCGCTGAAATGGTGGTTGGCATCTTAGGCGTTGAAACTTTTTACGGCCAGCACATGGGCCACTACAAAGTGCTGGATGCGTTGACCACCCTGGCCTTGTGTTTTCCGCCTGAACACCCCAGAGCGGCAGAACGCCAAGCTTTTTTTCAGTCGGAGTTGGGGTACTTTTTGGTGCAGATGCGCCAGCAACCCGCAGGCACCGCCCCCATCAAAGGTAGCTTTGCAGGCGCCATGGGTTGGCCCCAGTTCATGCCTTCGAGCTGGGCCAAATTTGCAGTTGACTTTGATGGGGATGGCCGCATTGATTTGCTCAACAACCCTCTCGACGCCATTGGCTCCGTGGCCCATTACTTCCAGGCTTTTGGCTGGCAAACTGGCATGCCCACCCATTACCCGGTGAAGTTTGATGAGGCCAAGCTCGATAAGCCCACCCTGCTCGCGCCCGACATCTTGCCGTCATTCAGCGTGCGCAACTTCCAAGACAAGGGCGTGGTGCTGGACGAGGTGGCGCAACAGCACCCAGGCCCCTTGGCACTGGTAGAGCTCTTCAATGGAGACGACGCTCCAAGCTATGTGGCAGGTACCGAAAACTTTTATGTTGTCACCCGCTACAACTGGAGCAGTTATTACGCCATGGCGGTGATTGAGTTGGGCGCTGCCGTCAAAGCGGCCATGCGCGATTGAACTGCCACCATGAATGCGTTGCATCCTAAAAAATTGCTCCTGACCAAATGGACGGCAGTGCACCCCGTGGCCAAACAAAAACACTTCTTGGTCAGCCGGGTGATACAACCTGAGCTACCAACCGATCCAATTGAGTCGGTAGAAATTGAAGCTGTGTTCTCCAAAGCCACCCAGGTCATTGCATGGCGTGAACTGCAAGACGACCAAGTCTGGCGTCAGGGTTGGGTATGAGACGCTCAAGTGATCTCGAGCACGCCTGCCCACCAAATGCGCATGCTGTGAGTGGGCGTTGGTGAGGACACTTTTAAAGAGGCCATCTGGCTGCTAGGCAGTAAAGCAGTAAAGCGGTAAGGCAGTAAGGCAGTAAGGCAGTAAGGCAATAGCCAATCACGGTCTAAAACCAGATCTTATGTGCCCAAGCGTGGTGTGCAACGCGTGAACTGAACCAAAGAGAGCTTTTTGACAGACTGTCGTTGGAACGTGGCAAGCGAGACCACCACGGCCACAAACTGCACGAGCCGAATGAAATGTTGTCGCCCTTCGTTCTCAGAGCACTTTTTAACTTGCAATCACCGGGCTTTGACTGGCTCCATGTGTCGAGCGTGCATATCCAAGCTCCAGAAAGATTGCTCGGCTGGGGTTTCATGAATCCATCTACTGCATGGAAAACGTCACAATTCACGCATGAACGTTGATCCGTCCCCCCACCCTGCAGCCATCTCTCACGACATGCGATATCGGCAAGACATTGACGGTTTACGCGCAGTCGCTGTGTTGTCGGTCATTTTTTTCCACCTCAACCCGGCGTGGGCCAGCGGTGGTTTTGTCGGTGTGGACCTGTTTTTTGTCATCAGCGGCTTTCTGATCACCAGCCAAATTCGCCAAGAGTTGGCGCTCAACAACTTCACCCTCAAGAATTTTTACCTGCGCCGCATCCGCCGCATTGCGCCACCGTTGATTGCCATGCTGATGGCCGTCTGCGTCGTCGCTTGGTGCCTCTTGGAGCCCGAGGACCTGCGATCTTTTGCTTATTCACTGGTGGTTCAACCCCTGTCTTTGCAAAATCTGGTCTTTTTATCTGAGGGCAATTACTTTCGGGGCAGCGAGACCAAAGCGCTGTTGCACACCTGGAGTTTGGCTGTTGAAGAGCAGTTCTACCTCTTTTGGCCTGTGTTGCTGGTTTGGTTGCATCGGTTCTCGTTGAAGGCTTGGATAGGCATTGCGTGCGGCCTGATCTTGGCGTCGTTTTACCTGAGCGCCACCCTGAGCTTGAGTGAGCCGCAGGCTGCCTTTTTCTTGATTTTCACGCGCACCTGGGAGCTGGGGCTGGGCGGACTGGCGGCGGTGTTGCGCTTGCACTGGGGGCACACGCTGCGACCCAGCGCTTGGTTGCGCGAAACACTGGGATGGGCCAGCATGGCCGCCCTAGGCTATGGCATTTTCTTCATTGACGCCACGATGCCCTTCCCGGGAATAATCGCGCTTGTGCCCGTCTTGGGTGCGTGTTTGGTGGTGCTGCTGGGGGGCTCATCGCAGAGTTCCCTGAGCAAGCTCTTGTCTCGCCCAAGCTGGGTCGCAATTGGCCTGATCTCTTACCCCTTGTATTTATGGCACTGGCCGCTGCTGGTGTTCATGCAGCACCTGCAGCTCAAGCCCACAGAGGTGATGCCGTTCATAGGCTTTTGGCTGGCCGCTTTGGCGCTGGCCTACGCCAGCTTTCGTTGGCTGGAGCTGCCCATTCGGCGCAAGCGCTGGCTGGGCTCCTCCACCAGCTTGCTCAAGGCTGTGGCGGGCGGTTTTGCGGTGATCACGGCATTTGCTCTTCACGTCGTCACCACCGATGGCGCGGCCTACCGTTTTGCAGATCAACCCCGCGCCTTTTTGACGGCCCGTATTCAGTCTTACACCAAGCGTTGCGAAGTCTTGGCGCGTCTGGTCGATCTGCGCTCGCCCATTTGCCACCACCACGAGTCCCCCACCCACCCCGAAAAGGTGCTGCTGTGGGGCAACAGCCACGCCAGCATGTTGATCCCCATGCTTGACCAACTGGCCAAAGATCACCAGACCAGCTTGTATGTGAACACCAAAAACACCCGACCACTGCTGGAATTAGACGCCTCGAACCAAGAGGTGTTCCAAAAGGTGATGGCCAAGGCACAAAGCCTGTCGATCACCCGGGTGGTGTTGGCCTCTTCGTGGCAGGGCTTGGACAACCCGCTGCTGGAGCAGCAGTTGGTGCAGACCGTGGCCGATTTGACGCAACACCACATGGCCGTATGGCTGGTGGTGGACTCTCCGGGCGGGCAAGCTCTGGACCCAATGACCGCATATGCAAAAGATCCCCAACATCCCCAAGTGGGCAGCGTGTCATGGGCGCACTACAACCAGACCAGCCGGCAGATGGAGCTGGCTGTTTTTCAGCGATTGGTTGAGAAATTTCCGAACGTACACATCATCGACACCTCAGGCGTTCTTTGTGACGCCACCCAATGCTGGGGGGGCCAAGGGGGCCAAGTGTGGTACCGCGATGCCACCCACCTCAGCAACGCAGGGACCCAGGCCATCGCTGCTTACTTTTTGCCCGTCTTCCAGCCCTGAGCAGGCAGCCAGCGGCGACCTCAAATTTCAGAGGACTGTTGCAAGGCCCACTGCACCTGCTCGCGCACCACATCGCTGCTGTGCGTGAGGTGCGCCACCAAGGCCTGGCGCAGGCTCGCCGAGTCCGCGACGCGCAAGGCGTTGCCTGCGGCCAAGGCCAGGTTACGCAACCAACGCGCGTGACCAATGCGACGAATGGCACTGCCTTGGGTGCGCTGTAAAAACTCCGCTTCGCTCCACCCCAACAAATGGTCCAGGTTTTGGTCGACCAAGCCCTCGCGCACGTCAAAGTCGGCCAAGCTAGCGGTTTGCGCATACTTGTTCCAGGGGCAGGCCAATTGGCAATCATCACAGCCATACACATGGTTGCCGACCAATGAACGCAAGTCTTCTGGGATTACCCCCGCATGCTCAATCGTGAGGTAAGAGATGCAACGCCGTGCGTCCACCACGCCAGGCGCCACGATGGCTTGGGTGGGGCAGACCTCCATGCAGGCGTTGCATTGACCGCAATGCGCACTCACCGGTGCGCTGGCAGGCAAGGACACATTGAGATAAATCTCGCCCAAAAAGAACATCGAGCCAGCCTCGCGGTTGAGCACCAAGCTGTGTTTGCCCCGCCAACCCTGGCCGCTGCGGGTGGCCAACTCAGCTTCAAGCACCGGCGCAGAGTCGGTAAAGGCGCGGTACTGCAAAGGGGCCGCCTCGGGGCTTTGAGCGCTCAGGTGAGCATCAATTTGTTGAGCTAAGGTGTCAAGCCGCGCGCGCAGCACCTTGTGGTAATCGCGCCCTCTTGCATAGACCGAGACCACGCCTTGTTGGGGGCTGCGCAAGCGCTGCCATTCTTGCGCTTGCCAATCAGCTGGGGTGTCGCGCGGCAAGTAGTTCATGCGGGCCGTCACCACGCTCAAGGTACCGGGCACCAGCTCTGCGGGTCGAGCTCGCTTCATGCCGTGGCGGGCCATGTAGTCCATCTCACCGTGGAAATTGTGGGCCAGCCAATCACGCAAACCTGGCTCAGCCGACGATAAATCCACAGGGGCCACCGCAATTTGGGAAAATCCCAGGGACTGAGCCCAAATCTGCATCTGTGACAGCAACAATGTGTGGTGGTTCGACAACCGTAATTCCTTGAACAATTTGTCCATTGTAAAAACCCTCACCTGGCACGACGAAACCGCCACCCAAGCCTTTGCAGAGCAACTGGCGGCAAGCCTGTGTGCGAATCACCTGGCCCGTGCCTGCATGGCTCTGCATGGGGACTTGGGTGCGGGTAAAACCACCTTCGTGCGTCATCTGCTGCGCGCTTTGGGTGTGACAGGTCGCATCAAAAGCCCCACCTATGCCGTGCTCGAGCCCTACGAGGTGACAACCTCGGCAGGCCCTTGGCCGATCTGGCACTTTGACTTTTACCGATTCAGCGATCCACGCGAATGGGAAGACGCGGGCTTTCGAGACATCTTTGCCGGCCCCGGCTTGAAGCTGTGTGAATGGCCCGAGCACGCCAAAGGCGTGATGCCCACGCCCGACCTGGACCTACACCTCCAAGTAGGCACCGACACGCAGCGTGAGCTCACCCTGCATGCAAACACCCCCCTGGGCGAAGCCTTGCTGGCATGAGCGACACCTCCACCCCATCTGATCTGCGCCAGCGCCGCATGCTGCTCAAAGCTGGCGCCTTGTCGTTGGTATTGGGCCAAGCTGACATAGCTTGGGGAGCCACCATCGTCGCGGTTCGGGTGTGGCCCGCAGCGGACTACACCCGGGTGACGATTGAAAGCGATACCGCCCTCAAAACCGTGCCTTTGTTTGTAGCCAATCCACCGCGCTTGGCAGTCGACATTGAGGGCATTGAGCTCAACCCGGCGCTACGCGAGCTGGTGGGCAAGGTGCGCTCGGACGACCCCTTCATCACCGGCGTGCGGGTAGGCCAGTACGCACCCAACACGGTGCGCTTGGTGCTCGACTTGCGCCAGATGGTGCAACCTCAGGTGTTCAACCTCGCGCCGGTGCAAGCGGGCAATGCGCGCTACCAACACCGCTTGGTGCTCGACCTCTACCCCACCCTGGTGGCCGACCCGCTGGAGGCCTTGATTGCCGAACGGCTCAAGGGCGGCAACACCAACCCAGGACTTGCCAACGCGCCGTCCATGACGGCCCTGCCACCGCCCCCCTCAGGGGCCAAGCTCAGCACCTCGCCCGATCCGATGGCCGATTTGCTGGCCAGCCAAAAACGCCAACCCAGCGCTCTGGCGCCTACGCCAGCGGGGGTGGTGCCCCCTCCCATCACGACGGCCGCTTCAGCGGCACAAGAAACTCAACCGCAAGAGCGCTACATCGTGGTGGCGCTCGACCCAGGCCATGGCGGAGAAGATCCCGGCGCCATTGGCCCACGTGGCACCAAAGAAAAAGACGTGGTGTTGCAAATTGCGCACCGCATGCGCGAGCGCATCAACGCCACGCAAATCAAAACCCGCCAAGGCATTGTGCCCATGCGCGCCTTTTTGACCCGTGACGCCGATTTCTTTGTGCCCTTGCATGTGCGTGTGGACAAAGCGCGACGCGTACAAGCCGATTTGTTTGTCAGCCTGCACGCCGATGCCTTCCTCACGCCCGATGCGCGCGGCGCTACCGTGTTTGCGCTCAGCCAAGGCGGCGCATCCAGTGCCGCTGCGCGCTGGATGGCGGCGCAAGAAAACCGTGCCGATCAGGTGGGGGGCTTGAACCTCAAAGTGCAAGACGCCACAGTGCAGCGCGCTCTGCTGGACATGAGCACCACCGCCCAAATCAACGACAGCCTGAAAATCGGCAGCGAGATGCTGGGACAAATTCGGCGCATCGGAAAACTGCACAAACCTCACGTCGAACAGGCCGGGTTCGCCGTGCTCAAAGCGCCCGATATTCCAAGTGTGTTGGTCGAGACCGCCTTCATCAGCAACCCCGACGAGGAAACCCGCCTCAACAGTGAGGGCTACCAAAACGAATTGGCCGATGCGCTGATGCGCAGCATCGAGCGTTACTTCGCGCGCAATCCCCCCTTGGCTCGCACGCGTAACACCTGAAGGCACACATGACCCTGTCGTTGCATCCACCCAAGGCCTATCTCAACCACGCAGGCGCTTCTTTGATGCCCGCACAAGTTCGCCAAGCCATGCTAGACCACTTGACGCGCGAGTCGGTCCTGGGTGGCTACAGCGCAGCCGATGCCATGGCGTCTGAATTGAACGCGGTGTACAGCGATGCTGCGCGACTGCTGGGGTGTGACGCCGATGAGATCGCGTTGCCCACGGGCAACACCAGTGGTTGGCGTGAAGTGGTGGGCAGCATGCACTTTGGTCCTGGCGACAGACTGTTGGTGGCGCGCAGCGAATGGGGTGGCAACTATGCCGCGCTCAGCCACATCGCACGATGCACCGGCGCGAGCGTTGAAATGATTCCATGCACGAGCGACGGCACCTTGTGTTTGTCGCAATTAGCCCAGATGATCGATGCACGTGTGCGTTTGATCTCACTCACCTGGTTACCGGCCAACGGGGGTTTGATTCAACCCGCACAACAAGTTGGCGCTTTGGCACGCGAAGCAGGCGTGCCCTTCGTGCTGGACGCCGCGCAAGCGGTCGGACAACTGCCCGTGGACGTGCGTCAACTCGGCTGCGATGCTCTCACTGCGCCTGGACGCAAATGGTTGCGAGGGCCTCGTGGCACCGGCGTGCTGTTCGTGCGGCGCGACTTCATGCCTCAACTCAGACCCCGCACCGTGGACCAGTACACGGCGCCTTACCGCGACGGAGCCTACCACTTGCGTGCCGATGCCAAACGGTTTGAAACCTCCGAGGCGTGCATGGCCGCGCGTTTGGGGCTGGGCGTGGCCATTCGTCAAACCCTGGAGCTGGGCGTACAGACCATTCAAGCAAAGGTGCGAGAACGCGCCCAACGCATCCGTGACGCCTTGTCGGCAATGGATGGCGTTCAGTTGCAAGACATCGGCTCCGAGCGCTCGGCCTTGGTGGCTTTCAGCGTGGCTGGTGTGCCCGCCAGCGCGGTGCGCGCCCAACTCTTGGCCCAAGGCGTGGACGTGGCGGTGAATGGCCCGTCGTTCACGCCGCTGGACATGGCTGCACGCGGTCTGGGCGACGTGCTGCGTGCTTCCCCACACACCGATACCCGAGATGAAGAAATTCAAGCCTTGGTCTCGGCCCTGTCACACCTGATCCAACGAAACTGACCCATGAGCGAGCCCACCAACGCCCCTGCCCCTCAAGCCCGCAACCCGCTGCACGGCATGACCTTGGAGAAAATCATCCTAGCCCTTCAAGCGCACTACGGCTGGCAGGGGTTAGGCGAGCGCATTGCGGTGCGTTGCTTCACGCACGAGCCGAGCGTGGCGTCGAGCCTGAAGTTTTTACGAAAAACACCCTGGGCTCGCGAGAAGGTGGAGAGCCTGTACCTGTTCATGCTGCGCGATCTGCGCCGAGCCCAGGTGGACTGATCTCCATCAAGGCGAGGGGCTGCTGCGCGAGGCCTTCCACGAGCCAAACAAAGCCAAGGCACTGGGAATGAGGATCAAGGCCCAGATGATTTTTTCCAAGTTCCCTTTGACCCATGGGATGTTGCCAAAAAAGTAACCTGCCGTGACGATGCCCCCCACCCACAACGCCCCACCTGTGACGTCAAAAAAGGTAAATTTCCGTCGTGTCATCTGTGCCACACCTGCCACAAAGGGGGCAAAGGTGCGCACAAAAGGCATGAACCGAGCTGCCACCAAGGTGATGCCACCATAGCGCTCATAAAACGAATGGGCTTGGTCAAAGGCGCGGCGGTTGAAAAAACGCGAGTCTTCCCAAGCGAACACTTTGGGGCCAAAAAATCGTCCAATGGTGTAGTTGGTTTGGTTGCCAGACACCGCCGCCACCCACAACAAAGCCAGCGACAAGCCCAAGTCCATCAACCCCACGCCGCACATCGCGCCCACCACAAACAACAAGGAGTCACCGGGTAGAAACGGCATCACAACCAAGCCCGTCTCCACAAAGATGATGAGAAACAACAAGGCGTAGACCCACACCCCATAGGCCTGCACAAAGCCCTCGATGTAGCGGTCGATGTGAAGGATAAAGTCAAGCATGAAGGTGAGGATGTCCATGCCCGTCATTATCCCCGGCCTAAAATCACGGGGTGCACCCTAGCCTACAACCCCCACGCCCGATACGCGAACTCCCCGATGAGCTGATCAGCCAAATTGCCGCTGGCGAGGTGGTGGAGCGTCCCGCCTCGGTGGTGCGCGAGTTGGTCGATAACGCGCTGGACGCAGGCGCCAGCCAAATCACGGTGCGCCTGCTGGCTGGAGGCGTGCGTTTGATCAGTGTGGAGGACAACGGCGTGGGCATTCCTGCGGCTGAGCTGCCCATCGCCTTGAAGCGTCATGCCACCAGCAAGATCGACAGCCTGCACGAGCTGGAATCGGTGGGCACCATGGGCTTTCGCGGTGAAGCGCTGGCGGCTATCCACTCCGTGTCTGAGCTCTCACTGCTGTCGCGCACCGCCTCGCAAGACAGCGCCATGCTGCTTGACGGTCGCAGCGGTGAATTGCAACCCGTGGCCCGCGCCCAAGGCACCACGGTGGAGGTCAAGGAGCTCTTTTACAGCACGCCGGCACGGCGCAAGTTTTTGAAGACTGACAACACCGAGTTGGCACATTGTGTCGAGGCCGTTCGCCGCCACGCGCTGACGCGCCCTGAGGTGGGCTTTGCCATCTGGCACGAAGGCAAATTGGTAGAACAGTGGCGGGCTCAACAAGGCGACGGGGCGCTCGAGCGCCGCTTGGCCGATGTGCTGGGCGAGGACTTTGTGCGTGACTCGGTGCCGGTGCATTACCAAAGTGGCCACCTCACGGTGATCGGTCGCGCTGGCATTCCAGACGCGGCCCGGGCCCGTTCGGACCACCAGTACGCCTATGTCAATGGCCGCTTTGTGCGCGACAAGGTGATGAGCCATGCGGCGCGCAGCGCCTATGAAGATGTGTTGCATGGCCAGCGTCAACCGGTCTACGCGCTGTATCTGGAGATTGAAGCGACACGGGTGGATGTGAACGTACACCCGACCAAGATTGAAGTGCGTTTTCGCGATGGCCGCGAAGTCCACCAAGCGATCCGTCACGCGGTTGAAAACGCGCTGGCCATTCCCCGCGCTACACGGCTAGCAGATGCCATGCCTGAGCAGACAGGCCATGCGGTGGCGGTGCCCTTAGGTGCGCCCACTGATGCCCCTGTGCTACGTGCCTCAGCGCCCAGTTGGCCACAGGCCAACTGGCAGCAAGCCGCCATGCCTTTGAGCGGTAACCGCATCAGCGATGTAGGCCAACTTTGGCAGCCCAGCGTGCAGCCGCAGCCGATGGCACAAGCAGACACATCCGCCGCCGCTCTCACGCCACCCCACCCCACCCACTTGCCCGAAGGCGACTGGCCGCTGGGCCGCGCGCTGGCCCAACTGCACGGCATTTACATCTTGGCCGAGAACAAGCAAGGCTTGGTGCTGGTTGACATGCATGCAGCCCACGAGCGCATCGTCTACGAGCAGCTCAAACAGCAAATGGACGTGCAAGCCATGGCCAGCCAACCGCTGTTGATTGCTGCGACCTTCACCGCCACCGCCCAAGAAGTTGCCACCGCTGAGGCCTGCGCCGAGGCGTTGCTGGCGCTGGGCTTGGAGGTGTCGGCCTTGTCGGCCAAGACCTTGGCCGTGCGTGCGGTGCCCACCAGCTTGGCCCAAGGCGACGCTGTGGCCTTGGCGCGAAGCGTGTTGGCTGAGTTGTCGCAGCACGATGCGAGCACGGTGGTACAGCGGGCTCGCAACGAACTGCTCGCCACGATGGCCTGTCACGGGGCGGTGCGCGCCAACCGCCACTTGACGATTGACGAGATGAATGGGCTGCTGCGCCAAATGGAAGTGACCGAGCGCTCTGATCAGTGCAACCATGGACGTCCGACTTGGCGACAACTGAGCGTGCGCGAACTCGATGCGCTGTTCATGCGCGGGCGTTGATGACTGCGCGCGCTGTCCAACTCGATGCCTTGGCCTTGGTGGGCCCGACAGCCAGTGGCAAAACCGCAGCCGCGCTGGCCATCGCCGCGCGCTGGCCAGTAGAGATCATCAGCATGGACTCGGCCTTGGTTTACCGAGGCATGGACATTGGCACAGCCAAGCCCAGTGCCGCCGAACTCGCCCAGGTGCCACACCATCTCATTGACATCCGCGAGCCCACACAGGCCTACAGCGCAGCCGAATTTGCACGTGATGCCAAAACCCTGATGGCCGAAATACGCCAGCGTGGCCGCTTGCCCTTGGTGGTGGGCGGCACCCTGCTGTACCTCAAGGCTTTGCGAGAGGGCTTGGACGACTTGCCCACGGCCCAGCCCACGCTGCGTGCCGAGATCGAGGAACAGGCTGCACGCGAGGGCTGGCCGGCCTTGCATGCAGAGCTCGCGCGGGTCGACCCCCTCACAGCTCAGCGTTTACCGCCGCATGACGCCCAACGCATTTCACGTGCGTTGGAAGTCTGGCGAGTCAGTGGCAAGCCCTTGTCGCAGTGGTTCAGCGAAGCTGCCGCACAACGCGGCACGCCCAGCGCGCTGAACATGCCTGTGCTGTCGCTTGAGCCACTCGAGCGCGCCTGGCTGCATGCGCGCATTGGCCAGCGCTTTGACGCCATGCTGGCAGCGGGCTTGGTCGATGAAGTGCTCGCATTGCGGCAACAACCCGGGCTGCATGCCGATTTACCCAGCATGCGCTGTGTGGGATATCGCCAAGCCTGGGAGATGCTGGACCAAGCTCAGGCACGCCAGGTGGCGCCAGACAGTTTGCTGCACGTGCTGCGCGAGCTAGGCTGCACGGCCACCCGCCAATTGGCCAAGCGCCAGCTGACTTGGCTGCGCAGCATGCACGATCGGGTGGTCTTGGCCTGTGATGCCACCTATGCCTTGGCCCAAACGGTTCAGGCCGCACAGAGCTTTATTGCAGCGGACCTTTGAGCGCGTCGGGCATGGGCAAGGGCATGACCTGAATACCCTCTTCTAACAAGGCCTCGGTTTCTTCAGGCGTGGCGTGTCCGCGGATGTTGCGCTGCTCGCTCTCGCCGTAATGCATCTTGCGCGCTTCTTCAGAAAATTGCGTGCCCACGTCTTCGGTGTTGGCCACCACGTGGCGAACCATCTGCATCCACGCGGCTTGCAGCTGCGCTGGGGCCAAGCTCGCCACCTCTTGCGGGCTCAAGGGAGCAGGAACATGAGATGGTGCACTGGGCACGACCTCCTGGTGGTTGTGCTCGGGCGTGTCTGAGATGACGCCAGGTTTGTTGCGCGACTCAGGCTCACCGCGCGCGCTGCTCAAGTTCAAGCGAGGGGCGCTGAGCATTTTGGTGATGCCGGCGTCGCCGCAGATCGGGCAAGTGACCAAACCCTGAGCGAGTTGACTTTGGAAGTCGTCTTCCGACGCAAACCAGCCTTCAAAGCTGTGCTGGTGGGTGCAGTGCAAATCGAGAACCTTCATAGCCCTATTATCTAGCAGCGGGATGGTCGGGCCTTGTCTGCCACGTCAAAGGCCATGCGCCGCTGAGGTGGTTTTGCAGCCAAAGCAAACCAGTCAGTGTTTTGGCATCGGTCAATTGGCCATCGCGCGACCAAGCCAACAATTCCTCCATGCTGGCGGTGAACACGTCCAAAAATTCACCCTGGTCGAGCGCACGCTCACCCAGGCTCAGACCTCGGGCAAACCAAATGTCAATGAACTCGGTGGAGTAGCTGATCACCGGATGCAACACCCCCGCATGGGCCCACTCCGCGGCCCGGTAGCCGGTCTCTTCGAGCAGCTCTCGTTGGGCGCAGGTCCAGCGATCTTCGCCAGCGTCGAGCTTGCCCGCCGGAAACTCCACCATGACGCGCTGCATCGGGTAACGGTATTGGCGCTCCATCACCAAACGCCCGTCCTCGAGCATGGCAATCACCATCACGGCGCCGGGATGGATCACGTACTCGCGGGTGGCCACGTCGCCACTGGGCAAGCGCACCTGGTCGCGAAAGGCGTGTAAAAAATGGCCCTTGAACACCTCGGCTTGGTGCAAAGTGTGTTCAACCAAGTGTTGGTCTTGTGGCGCATGAGGTGCCTCAGAGGCAAATGCGTTGTGCACAAATGGCATGCGTCTCTCCAGTCAAACAATGGGGTCCACGGTGGCGGATCTCAGTTTTGGCATGCACAGGGGAGCCCCTGCAACAGCAAAAAGCCAGCACGTGGCTGGCTTTTGTTTACGCGTTGACTCGCTCAAATGCGACCCAAATGCGATCCAAATGCGACTCAAAGACGACGCAAGACGACTCAAGTGCCCAACGTTGACACGATGGCACGGGCGCAAAGCGCCATCAACCCACCTGGCAACAAACCCAGCACCAGCAGCAAGCCACTGTTGATGAGCAACACCAAGCGCACATCGACGCTGGCTGAAACGGTGCTGGCGGTGATGGGTGAGTCAAAGTACATGACCTTGACCACGCGCAAATAGTAAAAAGCGGCAAGCAAGGACATCATCACGGCAAACACGGCCAGGGCCAAACCACCGCTTTGGCCCGAGGTGACCAAGGCCTGCAAGACCGACAATTTACCGGCAAAGCCCACCATGGGCGGCACACCCGCAAGAGAGAACATGCACAAAGCCATGACGCCAGCGTAAAGCGGACTGCGCTGGTTCAAGCCCGCAAAGTCTGCGATTTCTTCACTCTCAAAGCCTTCACGCGCCAACAGCATGATGATGCCGAACACGGCCAAGGTGGTGAGTACATATGTGACCACATAGAACATGGCAGAGCTGTATGCATTGGCGGCCGCAGCGGTGCTGCCATTCACCACGCCAGAGAGCAAACCGATCAACACAAACCCCATTTGAGAGATGGTAGAAAAGGCGATCATGCGCTTGAGGTTGGTTTGAGCAATACCTGCCAAGTTGCCAATCAGCAAGGACGCCACCGACAAGACCATGAGCATTTGCTGCCAGTCAATGGCCAGGGGCAATAGACCTTCCACCAGCAAACGCATGGTCATGGCAAACGCAGCCAACTTGTGCGCGCCACCGATCATCAATGTCACCACCGTAGGCGCGCCTTGGTACACGTCAGGCACCCACATGTGAAAAGGCACCACACCAAACTTAAAGCCCAAGCCACAGACCACAAACACCAGACCCAACACCAGCACTTGGTGGTTGATGCGCCCGGTGGAGACCGCCTTGAACACCATCGTGATGTCCAAAGACCCTGTGGCGCCATACAGCATGGACATGCCGTAGAGCAAGAAGCCACTGCCCAAGGCCCCCAGTACAAAGTACTTCATGGCGGCCTCTGAGGCTGTGCCGCTGTCGCGGCGCAGCGCCACCAGGGCGTAACTCGACAAGGCCAATAACTCCACCCCAAGGTAGAGCACCAAGAAGTTGTTGCCCGAGATCATGACGTACATGCCCAGCAAGGCAAACAAGCCCAAGATAAACAACTCGCCACCGGCTTGGAGCATGTCGCGGTCGCCCGCGTAGGGTCGGCCATAAACCAAGGTCACGAGCACGGCTAAGGTAGAGAAGCACTTCAACCAGTTGCCCATGGGGTCTGACACCACCATGTTGCCAAAGCTGTAGACGGTACCGCCCGCACTCGCATCGAGTGCTTGCAGCACGGCGACCAAAGACAAGGTCATCAACGACAAGGTGTAGGTGGACTGACGGCGCGGTGACTTTTCGAACAAATCCAACATCGCAATCACGATGGTCATCACCAACAAAATCAGCTCAGGCAACAACGCAGCAATGTTCAGTTTTTCAATCATTTTTCATCCCTCTTTATTGGGGCAACTTGGACAGCGCGACATGTTTGAGCAAATCAGCCACCGAGGTGTCCATCACGTCCGTGAAGGGTTTGGGGAACAAGCCCATGGCCAAGACCGCAATGGCCAACAAAGCCAGCATCAAAAATTCGCGGCTGTTGATGTCGGTGAGCTCTCTCACATGGTCATTGGCGACAGGGCCCAGGTAGACGCGCTTGACCATCCACAAGGTGTAGGCTGCGCCAAAAATCAGTGCCGAAGCAGCGGCAGCGCCAATCCAAAAGTTGTATTGGATGGCACCCAAGATGACCATCCACTCACCGACAAAACCGGCCGTTCCTGGCAAACCGCAATTGGCCATGGCAAACAACAACGCAAAAGCAGCAAACTTGGGCATGGTGTTGACCACGCCGCCATAACTGGCGATTTCTCGCGAGTGCATGCGGTCGTACAACACGCCGATCGACAAGAACATAGCGCCCGAGACAAAGCCGTGGGCGATCATTTGCACCAAGGCGCCAGACACGCCGATGTCGTTGAAGATGAAAAAGCCCAGGGTCACAAAGCCCATGTGTGCGACTGAAGAGTAAGCCACCAGCTTTTTCATGTCTTCTTGCACCATGGCAACCAAGCCCACATAGACCACGGCCACCAACGACAAGGCGATCATGAGCCAGGCGAACTCACGCGCAGCGTCGGGGGCAATGGGCAAGGAAAAACGCAAGAAACCATAAGCACCCAACTTCAGCATGATGGCAGCCAACACGGCGGAACCACCCGTTGGTGCCTCCACGTGCACGTCGGGCAACCAGGTGTGCACGGGCCACATCGGCACCTTGACCGCAAAGGCGGCGAAGAAAGCAAAGAACAACAAGGTTTGCGCGTTGCCTGGCAAGGGCAACTTGTGCCAAGTCGCCAAGTCGAAACTGCCACCCGACTGGGTGTACAGATAGATCAAGGCGATCAGCATCAACAAAGAGCCGAGCAAGGTGTACAAAAAGAACTTGAATGCGGCGTAAATCTTGTTCGGCCCCCCCCAAATACCGATGATCAGGTACATGGGAATCAAAGTGGCCTCAAAGAACACGTAAAACAACATGCCGTCCATGGCGCTGAAAACACCAACCATCAAGCCGCTCAAGATGAGAAATGCGCCCATGTATTGGTTCACGCGCTCGGTGATGACCTCCCAACCAGCAATCACCACAATGACAGTGATGAAGGCAGTCAGCAACACGAACCACAGCGACACGCCGTCCAGCCCTAGGTGGTAGAACACATTGAAGCGTTCGATCCAAGAGGCTTTTTCTACAAACTGCATGGCCGAGGTACCCAGCTCAAAGCGACTGTACAAAGGCACGGTGACGGCCAGACTGACCAAGGAGCCCACTAAGGCGATCCAACGCACAACTTTGG
This sequence comes from uncultured Burkholderiales bacterium, assembly GCA_903906635.1. GTDB lineage: Bacteria > Pseudomonadota > Gammaproteobacteria > Burkholderiales > Burkholderiaceae_C > Limnohabitans. The sequence goes on from CAIVLE010000076.1 coordinate 26,948, forward strand.
CGTGTTGGTCATTCCCGAAGGCCAACAAGACCACGCCGAAAAAAATTGGCGTCCAAATGGCAAGGCTCAACAAACCCATTTCTTATTCTCCTTATTTGAGCCAGACGAACCAGGTCATCAGCAAGAACACGCCCAAGATCATCACCAAGGCGTAGTGGTAGAGGTAACCTGACTGGAAACCGCGTGTCACGCTCGACACCCAGCCCACCAACTTCCATGACCCGTTGACGATGCCGCCATCAATGATGGCTTGGTCGCCGCCCTTCCACAGCCCGGTGCCCAACGCACGTGCACCGCGCGCGAGTACGTTTTCGTTGAACCAGTCCAGGTAGTACTTGTTGTCCAACAAGGTGTAGATGGGTTGGCACGTGCGCTTGATCGCTGCGGGCACTGCGGGATTGACCATGTACATGTAGTACGAACTGGCCACGCCAGCCAAGGCCAACCAAAACGGCAGCGAGGACAAGGCATGCAAGGCCATGGCCACAGCGCCGTGGTACTCCTCAGCCAAGGCATGCATGGCATGGTGTTTTTCAGCGTTGATGAAGATGGCGTCTTTGAAGAACTCACCATAGAGCATGGCATCAATGGTCAGGTAACCAATCAGCACCGAGGGAATCGCCAACAGCAACAAAGGAACGGTCACGACCCAAGGGGACTCATGCGGGCTATGGTCATGGTCATCGTGTCCGTGGTGGTCGTCATGACCATGGTGGGCATCGGGGTTTTGGTTGTAGCGTTCTTCTCCGTGAAACACCAAGAAGTACATCCGAAAGGAATAAAAAGCCGTGACAAACACGCCTGCCAACACCGCAAAGTGCGCAAATCCAGCGCCGGGCAAATGGCTTTCAGCCACGGCTTCGATGATGCTGTCTTTGGAATAGAAACCGGCAAAGAATGGGGTGCCAATCAACGCGAGCGAGCCCAGCAAAGAGGTGATCCAAGTGATGGGCATGTACTTGCGTACCCCGCCCATCCAACGAATGTCTTGGTTGTGGTGCATGCCCATGATGACCGAGCCTGCGCCCAAGAACAACAACGCTTTGAAGAAGGCGTGGGTCATGAGATGGAACACAGCCACCGAGTAAGCCGAAGCCCCCAAGGCCACAGTCATGTATCCCAACTGCGACAAGGTGGAGTAAGCCACCACGCGCTTGATGTCGTTTTGAATCAGACCCAAAAACCCCATGAACAAGGCCGTGATGGCACCGATCACCAAAATGAAATTCAGCGCTGTATCGGACAACTCAAACAAGGGCGACATGCGCGTCACCATGAAGATGCCAGCGGTCACCATCGTGGCAGCGTGAATCAAGGCGGAAATTGGCGTGGGGCCTTCCATTGAATCAGGCAACCAAACATGCAATGGGAATTGGGCTGATTTGCCCATGGCGCCGATGAACAGGCAAATACAGATCACCGTGACCAGCATCCAGTCAGTGCCCGGGAAGGTGATGGCCCCCAACTCGGCGGCTTTGGCAAATGCTTGTGTGTAGTTCAAGGTGCCAGCATAGGCCACGATCAAACCTATCCCCAAGATGAAACCAAAGTCACCCACGCGGTTGACCAAGAAGGCCTTCATGTTGGCAAAAATCGCCGTGGGTTTGTTGAACCAAAACCCGATCAACAAGTAAGACACTAGGCCCACAGCCTCCCAACCAAAGAACAGTTGCAGCATGTTGTTGCTCATGACCAGCATCAACATGGAGAAGGTGAACAACGAGATGTACGAGAAAAAGCGGTTGTAGCCCTCGTCCTCTTGCATGTAGCCAATGGTGTAGAGGTGAACCATCAAGGAGACAAAGGTGACGACGCACATCATCATGGCGCTCAGACCGTCTACCAAAAAGCCCACTTCCATTTTCAAATCACCCACCACCATCCAGGTGTAGAGAGTGTCATTGAAACGAGCACCATCCATGGCCACACTCTTGAGCGTCATGGCTGAGAGCACAAAAGCGATGAAGACGCCCAAAATAGTCAAGGTGTGGGTCAGGCGACGGCCGATCCAGTTGCCACCGAAACGGGTGCCAAACAGGCCAGCCAAAGTCGAGCCAACCAGCGGGGCCAAAGGAACGGCCAGCAAGGTAGAAGCTTGGAGGGTTTGCGACATTTGAATTAACCCTTGAGCGTGTTGAGTTCATCCACGTTGATGCTGGCCTTGTTGCGAAACAACTGAACCAGAATCGCCAGACCAATGGCCGACTCTGCAGCCGCCACCGTCAAGATGAAGAAAACAAAGATCTGACCGTTCAAGTCACCCAAGTAGTGAGAGAACGCGACAAAGTTCATGTTGACCGCAAGCAGCATCAACTCAATGGCCATCAACAAGACGATGAGGTTTTTGCGGTTCAAAAAAATACCGGTCACAGACAGGGCGAACAAAATCGCGCCCAACGTCAGGTAGTGGCCTAGGGTGATGCTCATGCTTTTTTCTCCGGCTCAGGGGCGGGTTCAGCGGCAGGTTGGACAGCTGCCATCTTGACCAAGGACACACGGTCACGCGATTTGACGCGTACTTGTTGGCTCGGGTCTTGGGTCTTGGTGTCTTTGCGGCCACGCAAAGTCAAGGCGATGGCAGCGACCAAGGCCACCAACAAAATCAACGCAGCCACTTGCACCGGATACAGGTACTCGGTGTAGAGCAGCACACCCAGGGCTTTGGTGTTGGAGACTTGAGCAACCACCACATGCCCCACATCGGCCACTTGCGCCGCAGCAGCGCCAACAGCGCCAGAAGCAGCACTGTCTGGGGCTGCGACAGCGACAGGTGTGACCACAGTGGCAACGGCCGACACGCGTGGCTCAGTGAGACGAAAACCACCCAACAACACAGCAGCCAATTCAAGCGCGATCACAGCACCCACCGTGGCGGCCAAGGGAAAGTGATTCCAAAAGCCCTGTCGAATGCTGTCAATGTTGATGTCTAGCATCATCACCACAAATAAGAACAAGACCATCACAGCCCCGACGTAAACCAACACCAAGGCGATGGAGAGGAACTCCGCTTGGAGCAGCATCCAAACACCAGAGGCTTGGAAGAAAGCCAGCACCAAGTACAGGGCGGCGTGCACAGGGTTGCGCGCCGTGATGACTCGAAAGGCCGCGAACAACAAAACGGCTGAGAAGCCGTAGAAAAGAACCGATTGAACGTCCATCATGAAGTCTTTCAGCGGTATTTGGCGTCAGCAGCTTTGTTGGCTGCAATTTCGGGTTCGTAGCGGTCACCCACAGCGAGCAACATCTCTTTGGTGAAGTACAGGTCCCCGCGCTTTTCGCCGTGGTACTCAAAGATGTGCGTTTCGACAATCGAGTCGACCGGACAGCTCTCTTCGCAAAAACCGCAAAAGATGCATTTGGTCAGATCGATGTCGTAGCGGGTGGTGCGCCGGCTGCCATCGGCACGTTGGTCGGACTCGATGGTGATGGCCATGGCAGGGCAAACGGCCTCGCACAGCTTGCAAGCGATGCAACGCTCTTCGCCGTTTTCGTAACGGCGCAGCGCGTGCAGGCCGCGAAAACGTGGCGACATGGGGGTTTTCTCTTCCGGAAACTGCACCGTGATGCTGCGCGCAAACATGTATTTGCCAGTCAAGGCCATGCCTTTGAACAGCTCGGTGAGCAAGAAGCTCGACAAAAAGTCGCGCAAAGAGAAAGGGGCGGAGTGTGTGGTAGTGGTCATGATTGGTCTCATCAGTTCCAGATGTTCCATGGGGTCTGCAGCCAGACACCCACCACCAGCAACCAAACCAAGGTCACGGGAATGAAGATCTTCCAACCCAAACGCATGATTTGGTCATAGCGGTAACGCGGGAAGGTGGCGCGAACCCACAGGAACATGGTCACAACCACAAAGGTCTTGATGCCAAGCCAAATCCAACCCGGCACGAGGTTAAACAAGGCGTTATCCAAGGGCGACAACCAGCCGCCCAAGAACATCACCACCGTCAACATGGAGACCAAGATCATGTTGGCGTATTCGGCCAAGAAGAACATGGCGAATGACATGCCGGAGTATTCGATCATGTGGCCGGCCACGATTTCGGACTCCCCTTCCACCACGTCAAATGGGTGACGGTTGGTTTCGGCCAGGCCAGAGATGAAATAAATCAAAAAGATGGGGAACAAAGGCAGCCAATTCCATGACAAGAAACTCAAGCCCTTGTCGGCCATCATGCCCTTGGCTTGACCCATCACGATGTCACTCATGTTCAGGCTGTTGGAGACCATCAGCACGATCACAAAACAAAAGCCCATGGCGATTTCATAGCTCACCATTTGGGCCGAAGCACGCATCGCACCCAAGAAGGCGTACTTGGAGTTGGACGCCCAACCGGCAATGATGACGCCATAGACTTCCAGCGAGGTAATGGCCATCAAAAACAGCAAACCCGCGTTGACATTGGCCAAGGCCACATCCGGGCCAAAGGGAATGACAGCCCATGCAGCCAAGGCCGGCATGATGGTCATGATCGGCCCGAGCAAGAACAAGCCAGTCGAGGCCTGAGTGGGCACAATGATCTCTTTGGTCAGTAACTTGAGGGCGTCTGCAATAGGCTGCAACAAGCCGCCTGGGCCGGTGCGGTTTGGACCTTTGCGGATTTGTGTGTATCCGATGGCTTTGCGCTCCCACAGCGTGAGGTAAGCGACACAGCCCATCAAGGGCAGCAGCACAGCCACGATTTTCATCAAGGTCCACAAGACCGGCCAAGCCATGGTGGTCCACCATACTTGGGAAGACAGGGCCAGACCTGCGTTGAAAATTCCGTCCACCATCACAGGCCTCCTTGCTTCGCATCAGCCGTCAACTGCAGCGAAGGTGCGCGACGCACCAAGCTGTCGAGTTGGTAAATCGCGGCCGTTGCAGGTTGACCCGCAGAGGGGCTTGCGTCCACGCTGGCACTGCACGCGTTGGACAACAGCGCCCTCACGTCTGCAGGAATGGCTTGGGCACGCACTTCGTCGATGGTCTCGAATGCAAAACCTGGCACATGCAACATCGAACCCAAGACGCGCAACACTTTCCAAGCGGGACGCGTTTCACCCAAAGGCTTGACCACGCCGTGGAAACTTTGCACGCGACCTTCGGTGTTGATGAAGGTGCCCGCTGTTTCGGTGAATGGCGAGATGGGCAACAGCACATCGCTGATGTCCAGGTTGGTTTTGAACGGTGACAGGGTGATCACCATCTCAGCTTGCCCAATCGCTTGCACAGCGGCAGCACCGTTGGCAGCATCAAACGCAGGCTCTGTATTGAGCAGTAACAGGGCTTTTAAACCACCGGCCAACATCTGGCCCGCGTTCAAACCACCCGCCAACGGCAAGGCACCCACCACTTGGGCCCCCACGGTGTTGGCCGCTTCACCCAGGTAACCCACGGTGGCACCAGTTTGCGCGCCAATCCAGTTCGCCAAGCTCAACAAGCTCGATGCTTTGGCGTGGTGCGCAGCGGCGTTGCCCAACAAAATGGCTTTTCTCTCACCGCCCGTCAAGGACTTGGCGATGGCTTGCGCGTGTGCGTTGCTTGCGTCGCCTGCCACAGGTGCGGCAACCCCGGTGATGGCCCCCACCGCTGCAGCCACATCGGCCAAGGCTTGCACCCAATGGGCGGCGTCGGCCAACAAGGTGTTGGACACGGGCATGGCCCAGTCGTAGGCTTGCGCATTCAAGGCATTGAGCTTGGCGCCATTGCGCACTGCTTGGCGCAAGCGTTGCGCCATCAAGGGCTGGTCCTTGCGGATGTTGCCACCCACGACCAAGACGCGCTGCAGCGAACTCAACGATGCCAGCGATGTACCCAGCCAACGCACCTGCGCATCGTGCTGGAAGTCTGCGGCACGCAGGCGCGTGTCGATGTTTTGGCTACCCAAGCCACGCATGAGCGATGCGGCCAAGAACAACTCTTCAGCGGTGCTGTGTGGGCTTGCCAAGGTGCCGATGGCCTGTGCGCCGTGCTGGGCTTTGACGCCTTGCAGGCCATTGGCCACGTATTCCAAGGCAGTTTGCCAATCGACCTCTTTCCACGCACCGCCTTGCTTGATCATGGGGGCGGTCAAGCGCTCGGCGCTCTCTAAGGCTTCGTAGCTGAAGCGGTCGCGGTCGGCGATCCAACACTCGTTGACGTCCTCGTTTTCTAAAGGCACGACACGCAGCACTTTGTTGTTCTTGACTTGAACAATCAAGTTGGCACCGGTGGCGTCGTGAGGGCTGACCGACTTGCGACGGCTCAACTCCCAAGTGCGGGCCTGGTAGCGAAAGGGTTTACTGGTCAAAGCGCCAACAGGGCAAATGTCGATCATGTTGCCCGACAACTCAGAGTCCACCGACTGGCCGACAAAGGTTTCAATCTCGGCATGCTCGCCGCGGTGCGACATGCCCAACTCCATGATGCCGGCGACTTCCTGACCAAAACGCACGCAACGGGTGCAGTGAATGCAACGGCTCATCTCTTGCATGCTCACGAGCGGCCCCACATCTTTGTGAAACACCACGCGTTTTTCTTCTTCGTAACGCGAAGTCGAGCCACCATAGCCCACGGCCAGGTCCTGCAACTGGCACTCACCGCCTTGGTCGCAAATCGGGCAATCGAGGGGGTGGTTGATGAGCAAAAACTCCATCACCGACTTTTGAGCTTTGACCGCCTTGTCGCTCTTGGTACGCACCACCATGCCTTGTGTGACCGGGGTGGCACAGGCGGGCATTGGCTTGGGAGCTTTCTCCACATCGACCAGACACATGCGGCAGTTGGCCGCTATGCTGAGTTTTTTGTGGTAGCAAAAATGCGGAATGTAGGTGCCCGCCTTTTCAGCAGCATGCATGACCATGCAGCCTTCTTGGACTTCTACCTTTTTGCCGTCGAGTTCGATTTCAACCATGGTGCTTATCCGTCAAACGTACGCCGGGACCATGCAGGTCTTGTGCGTGATGTGGTGTTCAAATTCGTGGCGGAAATGTTTGAGCATGCCGCGCACAGGCATGGCGGCGGCGTCACCCAAGGCGCAAATCGTGCGCCCCATGATGTTTTCTGCCACGTTGTCCAACAAGTCCATGTCGCTGGGTCGGCCCTCGCCGCGCTCCAAGCGGTCGACCATGCGCCACAGCCAACCAGTGCCTTCACGGCAAGGTGTGCATTGGCCACACGATTCGTGCATGTAGAAGTAGCTCAAGCGTTGCAAGCTCTTGACCATGCAACGAGAGTCGTCCATCACAATGACAGCGCCTGAACCCAACATCGAGCCAGCTTTGGCAATCGAGTCGTAGTCCATGGTGCACTCCATGATGATGTTGGCAGGCAGCACCGGGGCCGAGGAGCCGCCAGGAATCACCGCCTTGAGCTGTCGGCCCTGGCGCACGCCTCCGGCCAACTCCAGCAATTTGGAGAAGGGCGTGCCCATGGGGATTTCGTAGTTGCCTGGGCGCTCAACGTCACCACTGACCGAAAAGATCTTGGTCCCGCCGTTGTTGGGCTTACCACATTCGAGGTAAGCCTGCCCACCGTTGCGAATGATCCATGGCACGGCTGCAAAGGTTTCGGTGTTGTTGATGGTGGTGGGTTTTCCATACAAACCAAAGCTGGCTGGAAACGGTGGCTTAAAGCGGGGTTGACCCTTCTTGCCTTCGAGCGACTCCAACAGGGCGGTTTCTTCGCCGCAGATGTAAGCGCCAAACCCGTGAGCGGCATGCAACTGGAAGCTAAAGTTCGAACCCATGATGCGCTCACCCAGAAAGCCTGCCGCGCGCGCTTCTTCGAGGGCCGCTTCAAAACGTTCGTAGGTTTGGAAAATCTCGCCGTGGATGTAGTTGTAGCCCACGCTGATGCCCATGGCGTAGGCTGCAATGGCCATGCCTTCGATCACGATGTGCGGGTTGTGCTGCAAGATTTCGCGGTCCTTGCAGGTCCCGGGCTCTCCCTCGTCGGAGTTACACACCAAATACTTTTGACCCGGAAATTGGCGGGGCATGAAGCTCCACTTCAAGCCAGTGGGAAAACCCGCGCCGCCGCGCCCGCGCAGGCCAGACTCTTTGACAGTGGCAATGACCTGGTCTTGGGTTAATCCCTCAGTGCCGTCTTGGCCCAAAATTTTGCGCAGCGCTTGGTAGCCTCCGCGCGCCACATAGTCTTGCAGCGACCAATTGCTGCCATTGAGGTCCGCCAGAATTTGGGGCCCAAGGTGACGGCCATGAAAACAGGATTCGACCGCATTGGTCTGAAACTGAGAAAGCAAGTTTTGCAGATTCATGCTCATTCCTCTAGAGCACGCAAGCCATCGACCAATTGGTCGATCTTGTCGTTGCTCATATAGCTGCACATGGTTCGGTCATTGACCAACAACACGGGGGCATCGGCGCAAGCTCCCATGCACTCACCGGGTTGCAAAGTGATCAAACCGTCGGGCGTGGTGCCACCCACTTCAACACCCAACTTCTTGGTCAAATACTCCAGCGCCGCTTGGCCATTGCGCAACTGGCATGGCAAATTGGTGCACACGTTGATCTTGAACTTGCCAACGGGTTTGAGGTTGTACATGTTGTAAAAGGTGGTCACTTCGTGCACCGCCATGGGTGCCATGCCCAGATGCTCGGCAATGGCGCGCTCGCTGTCAGCGCTCACAAAGCCCTGCTCTTGCTGCACGATGGCCAAGCAGGCCATGACCGCCGACTGCTTTTGGTCGTCAGGGTACTTAGCGACTTCGTGGTCGAAGCGAGCGTAGGTTTGGGCCGACAGCGCCGGGCTGTGGGTGGTGATGTCAGAACTCATCGGTCAATTTCCCCGAACACAATGTCCATGGTGCCAATCACCGCCACGGTGTCAGCGATCATGTGGCCACGCGCCATTTCATCCATGGCTGCCAAGTGAGCAAAGCCAGGGGCGCGAATTTTCAATCGATACGGTTTGTTGGCACCATCGCTCACGAGGTAGATGCCAAACTCACCTTTGGGGTGCTCGACGGCAGCATAGGCCTCGCCCTCAGGCACGTGGAAACCTTCGGTAAAGAGCTTGAAGTGGTGGATCAGCTCCTCCATGTTGGACTTCATGCCCTCACGGCTAGGCGCTGCCACCTTGTGGTTGTCGGTGATCACAGGACCAGGGTTGGTACGCAACCACTGGACGCACTGCTGGATGATGCGATTGGACTGACGCATTTCCTCCACCCGTACCAAGTAACGGTCGTAACAGTCGCCAGTTTTGCCCACAGGTATGTCAAAGTCCATGCGGTCATACACGTCATAGGGCTGGTGTTTACGCAAATCCCAAGCGATGCCCGAGCCACGCAACATGGCGCCGGTGAAGCCGAGGTTTTTCGCGCGCTCAGGCGTGACGATGCCAACATCGACCAAGCGCTGCTTCCAGATACGGTTGTCAGTCAACAAAGTTTCGTATTCGTCGACCAGTTTGGGGAAGCGTTGCGTGAAATCGTCGATGAAATCGAGCAAGGAGCCTTGCCGGTTTTCGTTCAGACGTGCGATGGCTTTGGCATTGCGCACCTTGCTCGCCTTGTACTGGGGCATGGTGTCTGGCAAGTCGCGGTAAACGCCGCCGGGACGGAAATAGGCTGCGTGCATGCGGGCGCCAGAAACTGCCTCGTACATGTCAAACAAGTCTTCGCGTTCGCGAAAGCAATAGATCAAGATGTTCATCGCGCCACAATCAAACCCATGGCAGCCCAACCACAGCAAGTGATTGAGCAAACGGGTGATTTCGGCATACATCACACGGATGTACTGCGCGCGCTCGGGCACCTCAATGCCCATCATTTTTTCAATCGCCAAGCAGTACGCATGCTCGTTGCTCATCATGGACACATAGTCCAGACGATCCATATAGGGCAGCGACTGAATGTAGGTTTTGCTCTCGGCGAGTTTTTCGGTGGCACGGTGCAGCAAGCCGATGTGCGGATCGGCGCGTTGCACCACTTCGCCATCGAGCTCGAGCACCAGGCGCAAGACGCCGTGCGCAGCTGGGTGTTGAGGCCCTAAATTGAGGGTGTAGTTTTTGATATCAGCCATGATTGGACTCCCGCCGGGCCACCCCAAGGGAGGCCAACAACGCCCCCACGGGGGGCTGCGAATACTCGAAGTGATGAGCGTGGGCGCGATGCATCATGCCAAGCCGCCGTAGTTGTCTTCGCGGATGATGCGCGGCGTGATCTCGCGCGGCTCAATGGTGACCGGCTGGTACACCACACGTTTTTGTTCTGCGTCGTAGCGCATTTCGACGTAACCCGAAGTCGGGAAGTCTTTGCGAAATGGGTGACCAATGAAGCCATAGTCAGTCAAGATGCGACGCAAGTCTTCGTGGCCTTCAAACACAATCCCAAAAAGGTCAAAGGCTTCGCGCTCAAACCAGTTGGCAGAACTCCACAAATCATTGACCGATGCCACCAAAGGCATGTCATCGCTGAGCGCGAACACGCGCACACGCAAACGCCAGTTATGGGCAATTGACAGCAAATGGCTCACCACAGCAAAGCGTGGCGCGTCGCTGAATTTGGAATGGGCACCATCTTTGTAGCTGGAGTAGTCCAGCCCACACACATCGATGAGTTGCTCAAAGCACAACCGGGCATCATCGCGCAAGGTCTGCATGACCGCGTGGTAATTGGCGGCTGACACAGTCAGTGTGACTTCGCCCAATGCCTCATCGAGTTGCTGGATGGTCTCGCCCAGCACGTCTTTTAGGTTGGCTTGGAGCGTATGAATAGAGTGGCTCATGGTCACAGTCCTGCTCAACGCGCAATGGTGTTTTCGCGGCGAATCTTGCTTTGCAATTGCAAGATGCCATACAACAAGGCCTCCGCCGTGGGCGGGCAACCGGGCACATACACATCCACCGGCACCACACGGTCACAACCGCGCACCACCGAGTAGCTGTAGTGGTAGTAACCACCCCCATTGGCACATGAGCCCATGGACAAGACCCAGCGCGGCTCAGACATTTGGTCATAGACCTTGCGCAGAGCCGGTGCCATTTTGTTGCACAAAGTGCCAGCCACGATCATCAGATCAGACTGGCGTGGACTGGGACGAAACAACATGCCAAAGCGGTCAATGTCGTAACGAGCCGCGCCCGCATGCATCATCTCAACCGCACAACAAGCCAGACCAAAGGTCATGGGCCACAAAGAGCCTGTCTTGGCCCAATTCACCACCGAGTCGTAAGACGTGGTGATGAAGCCTTCTTTGAAAACGCCTTCAAGTGACATAGTCGATCCTTATTCCCAGTCGATGGCGCCCTTGATCCACATGTAGGCGAAGCCGACTACCAAGATGGCAAGGAAGATCATCATGTCGATGAAGCCAATGAAACCAATTTCCTTGAGCGCAACAGCCCAAGGAAACAAAAAAGCAATTTCGAGATCGAACAAAATAAAGAGGATGGCGATCAAGTAGTACCGCACATCAAACTTCATACGGGCATCTTCAAATGCCTCAAAACCGCACTCGTAGGGTGAGTTTTTAGCGGGGTCCGGACGATTGGGACCTAAGAGATAACCCAGAACTTGGGGGGCAACCCCCACGCCAAGGCCCACAAGGATAAACAAGAGGACGGGGAGGTACTGTTCAAGGCTCATCGCAATCTCGCGGTGTGACTAGTTGTTCTTAGTCTGCGAGTCTGCCTCAACCAGTTGACACCAAGTTGACAGCAGACTATGTTTGGATGGTGCCGTCGGCGAGACTCGAACTCGCACAGCTTTCGCCACTACCCCCTCA
>CAIVLE010000077.1 GCA_903906635.1 uncultured Burkholderiales bacterium
CACAGCAATGTGGTCGGTGATGTTCTTGGCGTTGGCAGGCCCCACACCAATGTTGACCATGGTGATGCCGGCGTGGTCCGCGCGCACCAGGTGGTAACCCGGCATTTGAGGCAGGCGTGGGGGCACTTTGCCCAGCGCGTCTTGGGGCTCTGGGGCCAAGCCCACGCGGCGGGTGACCACATTGCCAGGCTCCACAAACGCGATGTACTCGCTGTGGGGGTCTTGCATGGCTTCGTGGCCCAAGCGCACAAACTCGTCGATGTAGAACTGGTAGTTGGTAAAGAGCACGTAGTTTTGAAAATGCTCGGGGCTCGTGCCGCTGTAGTGGCGCAGGCGTTGCAGCGAATAGTCCATGCGCGCGGCCGTGAACAAGGACAGGGGTTGGTGCTCGCCTGAGGCCGCTTGAAACGTGCCGTTGGCAATGCCGTCGTCCATGGCGGTGAGATCGGGCAAATCAAACACTTCTCTCATCTGCTGGCGCCGCTCAGCGCTCATCTCGCCTTCAATGTGGTCGTTCTCGGCAAACGAAAAATGCACCGGTATGGGCTGATGGCTCACCCCCACTTCCAAAGGCACGCCGTGGTTTTGCAGCAGCAAGCGAAACTGCTCTCGGTAGTAGGCGCCCAACAAATCAGGGCGCGTGAGCGTGGTTTCGTAGCGCCCGGGCTCGGCCACAAAGCCATAGCTCAAGTGGGCGCTGTCGCTCGTTTTTTGCAGCGCACCGTGCTGGGTGTGGATGCGCACAAACGGGTAATACGCGCGCACCCGCTGGGGAAAATCTTCGCCAGCCACGAACTGCTTCATGGCCTGTCGCAGGTGGTCCAGGCTGGTTTGGTACAGGGCCTGCACTTGGGCGAGGGCGCTGTCGGCGTCGCTGTGACGGGTGGGGGCGATGAAAGGGGGTCGAATGCTCATGCGCCGATGTTAAAGCGGACATGTGACGGCATCGTGGACGACATCGTGGATGACAGCCTGGTAGACGCCATCTGGCGTTTACTTCAAAATAGTCAGACAACTGGTCTGTTTGACTTTGACAGGACTGCCCATGCACTCATGGCCCGTACAAGATGCCAAAGCGAGGTTCAGCGAATTCCTCACCGCTTGCCTCACACAAGGCCCGTTGATTGCGAATTTCTTGCGAAGATTGCCGAGCAAACATCCTTGCGTATTGAACATGACATATTCAAAATGCAAGGATTGTTTTTCTACATATTGCGCCGGTATTGCCCGCCCACCTCAAACAAGGCGTGGGTGATTTGACCCAGTGAGCACACCCGCACCGCGTCCATCAACACCTCAAACACGTTGGCGTCGTCGATCACCGCTTGTTGCAAGCGTTGGAGTTGAACCGCTGCCTCGGCTTGGTGACGGCTGTGGAAGTCGTTCAAGCGCTGTAACTGGCTTTGTTTTTCCTCGTCGGTGGAGCGGGCCAACTCCAGCTTGTCCATCACCTGCTCGCCATGTGGGTTGCGGAAGGTGTTGACGCCAATGATGGGCAGCTCGCCGGTGTGCTTGAGCATCTCGTAGGTCATCGACTCGTCTTGAATCTTGCCGCGCTGGTAGCCCGTTTCCATGGCCCCCAAGACACCGCCGCGCTCGGCGATGCGCTCAAATTCAGCCAACACGGCTTCCTCCACCAACTCGGTGAGCTCTTCGATGATGAACGCGCCTTGGTTGGGGTTTTCGTTTTTCGCCAAGCCCCACTCGCGGTTGATGATGAGCTGAATCGCCATGGCGCGACGCACAGAGTCTTCGGTGGGCGTGGTGATGGCTTCGTCAAACGCATTGGTGTGTAAGCTGTTGCAGTTGTCGTAAATCGCAATGAGCGCTTGCAGCGTGGTGCGGATGTCGTTGAACTGAATCTCTTGCGCATGCAAGGAGCGCCCGGAGGTTTGGATGTGGTATTTGAGTTTTTGTGAGCGCTCATTGGCCCCGTATTTCTCTTTCATGGCCACGGCCCAAATGCGCCGCGCCACGCGGCCCATCACGGTGTACTCGGGGTCCATGCCGTTGCTGAAGAAAAAGCTCAGATTGGGGGCAAAGTCGTCCACGTGCATGCCGCGCGCCAAGTAGGCCTCCACAAAGGTGAAGCCGTTGGAGAGCGTGAAGGCCAGCTGAGAGATCGGATTGGCACCGGCCTCAGCGATGTGATACCCGCTGATCGACACGCTGTAGAAGTTGCGCACTTGGTGGTGCACAAAGTACTCGGCAATGTCACCCATCACCTTGAGCGAAAACTCGGTCGAGAAGAGGCAAGTGTTTTGGCCTTGGTCTTCTTTCAAGATGTCGGCTTGCACGGTGCCGCGCACGTTTTGCATCACCCAGGCGCGGATTTTGGCGGTCTCGGTCTCGGTGGGCTCTCGGCTGTTGTCAAGCTTGAACTTGGCCAGGTGCTGGTCGATGGCGGTGTTCATGAACATCGCCAAGATCGAAGGCGCAGGCCCGTTGATGGTCATCGACACACTGGTGGTGGGGCTGCACAGATCAAAGCCGTCGTAGAGCACCTTCATGTCGTCGAGTGTGGCCACACTCACGCCGGAGTTGCCCACTTTGCCGTAAATGTCAGGGCGCAGGTCCGGGTCGTTGCCGTACAGAGTGACCGAGTCAAACGCGGTGCTCAAGCGCTTGGCGGGCATGCCTTCAGAGAGCAACTTGAAGCGGCGGTTGGTGCGAAATGGGTCTCCTTCGCCAGCAAACATGCGGGTGGGGTCCTCGCCTTCTCGCTTGAAAGCAAAGGTGCCTGCGGTGTAGGGGTAGCTGCCAGGCACGTTGTCGAGCATCAACCACTTCAATATCTCACCGTGGTCTTCGTACTGAGGGAGCGCCACCTTGCGGATGGTGGTGCCGCTCAGGGATTTGGTGGTCAAGGCGGTGCGGATTTCTTTGTCGCGGATTTTCACCACATACTCGTCGCCCGCATAGGCGGCTTGCATGTCGGGCCACTGCGCCAACAGTTTGCGTTCTGCAGCGCCTAAGTTTTCTTCGCGCGCAACGGCCAAATCGATGGCCGCTTCAGACGCTTTGGCACGCCCAGGCTTGCCTTCGGCCAACATGCGCGCGGATTCGCGCAGTTGCTGAATCTCGCGTGCGAGCTTGGCTTGCGCACGGGCGCGCTTTTTGTAGCCGCGCACGGTGTCGGTGATTTCGGCCAAGTAGCGCGTGCGTGCTGCGGGCACGACAGGGGTTTGGTTGGTGCTGTGGCGCACAGTCACTACGGGTAAACGGCCCTCTTTGAAGCGCACCCCAAGGGCTGAGAGGCGCACCTTGAGTGCTTGGTAGAGCGCGGTCACGCCGTCGTCATTAAAGCGCGCGGCCATGGTGCCAAAGACGGGCATCTCCTGCGTGGGGGTGTCCCACGCTTCGAGGTTTCGCTGCACTTGTTTGGCCACATCACGCAGCGCGTCGCTTGCGCCTTTGCGGTCAAATTTGTTGATCGCCACAAACTCAGCAAAGTCGAGCATGTCGATTTTTTCGAGTTGGCTGGCCGCACCAAACTCGGGCGTCATCACATACAGGGGCACGTCCACGTGGGGCACGATGGCTGCGTCGCCTTGGCCGATGCCTGAGGTCTCCACAATGATCAGGTCAAAGCCCGCGCACTTGGTGGCTGCCAACACATCGGGCAAGGCCGCGCTGATTTCGCTGCCAAAGTCACGCGTGGCCAAGCTGCGCATGAACACGCGTGCGCCGCTGCGCCAAGGGCCAATGGCGTTCATGCGGATGCGGTCGCCCAGCAAGGCGCCGCCGCTCTTGCGACGCGACGGATCGATGGAGATCACGGCAATGCGCAGGCTGTCGTCTTGGTCCAAGCGGATGCGGCGCACCAACTCGTCGGTCAAGGAGGACTTGCCCGCGCCACCTGTGCCCGTGATCCCCAGCACGGGCACGCTGTGGCGGCTCGCCTCCAGGCGCACCGCGTCCAACACGTCGGCTGGGAGTTGGTCGTTTTCAAGGGCTGTGATCATCTGCGCGAGTGAGCGCCAAGCCATGTCGTCGTGGCCCTGAATGGCTTGGACCGTCTTGGGTGCATGACCCGACAGGTCGTGGTCGCAGCGCATGATCATCTCGCCAATCATGCCCTGTAAGCCCATCTTTTGACCGTCTTCAGGGCTGTAGATGCGGGTCACGCCATAGGCCTGAAGCTCGCGAATTTCAGGCGGCACGATCACCCCACCGCCCCCGCCAAACACCTGGATGTGCGCGCCGCCTCGGCTCTTGAGCAGGTCGACCATGTACTTGAAATACTCCACATGCCCGCCTTGGTAGGAGCTGATGGCAATGCCTTGGACGTCCTCTTGCAACGCGGCCGTCACCACCTCGTCGACGGAGCGGTTGTGCCCCAGGTGGATGACTTCTGCGCCCATGCCCTGCAAGATGCGACGCATGATGTTGATGGCAGCGTCATGCCCGTCAAACAAACTGGCCGCCGTGACAAAGCGCACCTTGTGCTGGGGTTTGTAGTGGGCCAGGGCTTTGAAGTCTGCGGACAAGTCGGTCATGGGGAACTCCGAAATTCTGGGGTTGGGCGAGGCAATGAAGTTGAAAGTGACGTTTACGTTTACGTAAACGTCAATCATAGCTCTTTGACAGAGGCTTGCGGCTGTGATGTCTGTTGGTGTCTCTTGTGGACAAGGCTGATTTGCACTCCTTTTTTGAGCTCCTTATTTGAGATCCCACTTTGAGAGTCCCGTTTGAGAATCCTGTTTAAGCGTCCTGGTCCTGGTCCTGGTCCTGGTCCTGGTCCAAGTCCTTTTTGCTGCGATCGGTGAGGGCACAAAAAAGCCGCAGGGCCAAATGACTCGGGTCATTGCAGACGCTGCGGCTTTGAGGCGCTAGGGCAAAGGCTTATCGGCCACCGTACAGGTAGTTGGGCAACCACAAGGTCAGGCCCGGCCAGATGTACATCAAGACCATGCACAAGATCACGATCACCATGTAGGGCATCATGCCCGCAAAGATCTGGTTGATCGTCACGTGTGGCGGCGACACCCCCTTGAGGTAGAAGGCGGACATGGCCACGGGGGGAGACAAGAAGGCCGCTTGCAAGTTCACAAACACCAGCACGCCCCACAGCATGGGGTCGATGTGGAAGTGGTTGAGAAGCGGCAAGAAGATGGGCACAAAAATCACAATGATCTCGGTCCACTCTAGAGGCCAGCCCAGCACAAAGATGATGGCTTGCGACAGCAGCATGAACTGGATGGGCGACAGATCCAAGGCCATGACCCACTCTTCCACCAAGCGTTGGCCACCCAAAATGGCAAACACCGCAGAGAACAAGGCCGAGCCCACAAAGAGCCAACACACCATCGAGGTGGTCTTGGCGGTCAAGAACACCGCTTCTTTGATGCGCTCAAAGTTCAACGAGCCCGAAGAAAACGCCATCAAGAAGGCGCCTGCAGCCCCGACGGCCGCCGACTCGGTGGCGGTGGTGATGCCCAAGAGAATCACGCCCAACACCACCAAAGTCAGCACACCCAAGGGCATGACCGACTTGACCAGCATGTTCAAGATCTCGAACTGCTCCCCATTAAAGCCCTTGTAGTACCAAGCCAGCAGGAGCAGCGACAAGGCCGCGGCAGCGCCAAACCCGATGTAAAAACTGTTGGGGACAGGCTCGGTTTTGGGGGCGTCTGAGGTGTCGCCATCGCCCAGCGCTTGCAGTGGAGCGTCCGTTTCAGCCTCAGCGGGTGTGTCCGCTTCTGCGCCTGGAGGGGCTTGTACGCCGTTGTCGCCTGAGCTTTGCAGCGCAGACTCACTGCCCGGTGGCTCTGACAAACCGCCAGGTGGCTCAGACAGGCCGGCGTTCGGGGCGGCCACACGCTCCGTGGTGTTGGCCGACTCGGCAGCGCCCGTGGGGGCGGGGGCTTTGACTTGGCTCACGCTCGCTTGCGCGGCCGCGTTGTTGTCGGCTTGTGAGTAAATCACCACATACCACCACACCGCGCCCAAGCTGATGACCACCATGAAGACGGGCACCAAGCTCATCATCAGGCTCTTGAACAGCAAGCTCCAGCTCACGCGCAACTCGGCTACTTGGATTTGCAAGGCACGCTGGGGGGCCAGTGTGGCCTTGATCAAGGTGGGCAACATGCGCTCTGAGTAAAGCCTGGTGAGTTGTTGGATCCAGGGCGAGACCGGGGCGTGCAACTGTTCTTCGGGCAATTTGGGTGCGATCTTGGGGTCAATCAAGACCCAGCCGATCACATAGACCAAATACAAGAAGGCCAAAAAGAAGCCCGGGAACATGGCCGCGGCGTACAGTTTGACCACCGACTGGCCCGCGACCGCGGCGTACACAATGATCATGACCGAGGGTGGAATCAAAATGCCCAGCGTGCCGCCTGCGGTGATCACGCCTGCGGCCAAGCGCGTGTCGTAGCCCGCGTTGAGCATGGGGCGCATGGCAATCACGCCCATCAGCACCACCACGGCGCCCACCAAACCACTGGCAATGCCCCAGAAGGTGCAAATCACCAAGGTGGCGACCGCCAGTGAGCCGGGCAAGCGGCGAAACGCCAGTTGCACGCTGTGGAACATCTTGTCCACCAGCGCTCCGCGCTCCATCACGTAGCCCATCAGCACGAACAGCGGAATCGACAGCAAGGTGTCGTTGGTCATCGCACCAAAGGTGCGTTGCACCATCAGGTTAAAGATCTTGTTGTCCATCCAGGGCTGGCTGGGATCGTAAAAAGCCGTGAAGCCAAATGCCATGCCCAAGCCCATGAGGGTGAAGGCGGTGGGAAAACCCATCATGATCACCACCACGATGAGGGCCAGCATCGTCAGACCGAGTGCGGGATCGCTCATGGCTGACCTCCTGCGTTGTGGCCGCGCTGATGCGCCTCTTCGTCAATGCTCTTGGCGCGCGCAATGGCGTCGCGTTTGGCGTCATCATCCACATAGATGCTGTTGGCCAGTTGCTGCTCGACCACATCAATCTCGTCAGCGTCTTTGAGCCGCTCGGGCCAAGCGCCTGTGCGCAAACACACCCCACAGCGCACGATCTCGGCCACGCC
>CAIVLE010000078.1 GCA_903906635.1 uncultured Burkholderiales bacterium
AAGTTCATTCTATGCATCCCACACTTTCTGTCGAACTGGTTTTCATCTCAATTTCCACGACTCTGTGTGAACTGTCTGCCTTGGCTCGTTTGCCTGGCACCGTTTATGGTCCGCGCGCCTGTGGTGGAAGTGGGGCAAGGCAAAGTCAATTTGGTTGCAAATCAGGCCTATGTGGTCATGTCTTTTCCTTCATCAATCTTCGCCAGCGCAGATGACAACGGGGATGGTGGGCTGGATGCGGGGGAAATTAAAGCCCATCTTGATCAGCTGCAGGCCAAGGTGCAAAACGGTTTGCGCTTGTGGGGGGACGAACACCTCGCGGTGTGGCGGTACATGGTGTTGAGCCCTGCGACCCGCGACACCTCAACCCCCGAGCCCTATGCGCCCCAATTGGCGGTGATTGGCCTTGCAGCGTGGGACACGCCCCCAGCGGTGGTGGTACTTACGGATGACTTATGGCACCCGCCCTTGGGCAATGCGCTGATGAAGTCGGGGGCTCCCCTTGAAACGATCAAGGTTAGTGTGACGCGCACCCAAGACGGACAAGTCCTCGCCGAGGAGGTCGGGCTGTTGTCACCCCTTCAACCCAAGCTGGAGTTTTTTGCACCCGTGCAACGCCACATCGCCAACTTTGCGCACCACGGGTTTGACCACATCATGGCAGGAGCAGACCATCTTGTATTTTTGGTGGCGCTACTGGCCAGTGGCATTGGCGTGCGACGCTGGGCAGCGTTGCTCACGGCCTTCACGCTGGCCCACGGCTTGACGTTTGGCTTGGCTGCGATGGGATGGGTCACCGTTTCAGCCTCCCTGGTAGAGCCCGCCATTGCGGCCTCCATCGTCTGTGTCGCAGCACTGCACCTGATGCGCGTGCACGTGGCGCTTCGCTCAGAGCTCATGCTGGTGTTGGCATTGGGCCTGGTGCATGGTCTGGGCTTTGCCTCTGCGATGCAAGAAGAAGGGGGGAGTCAGTTGATTGCATTGAGTCCTTATCCGATCTGGAGCATTCTGGGTTTTAACCTGGGCATTGAGGCTGGGCAATGTGCTGTGGCGTTGGTCTTGGGGCTGTGGGTGTGGTGCGCGCGCCGCTTCTTTGGTCGCTCTTTGGATGTCATGTGGCAACGTGCCGCGGGCATAGGCGCCTTGGCGATCGGGATTTATTGGCTGGTAGACAGAATAGTTTCTTAATTGTCATAAAAATCATATTTATGAGTGTTAAAGTATTCCTAATATTTTTGTTGATATCAAATTTAGGAATTCACAAAATGAAACATGGACTGTGGTTTGTCTTGTCGGTTTCTGTCTTGTTTGGATTGGTCGCTTGTGGCGGAGGTGGTGGCGGTTCGTCGACCACCACCAGCGTGCCCGGTGCACCCACGGTGGGTTCAGCCACAGCAGGTAGTGGCCAAGCCAGCGTGGGGTTCACAGCGCCTTCTTCCACAGGGAGCGCCGCCATCACGAGCTACACCGTGTCATGCATCACCGGCACGTCTCCGGCCGTCACCGCATCTGGTAGCAGCAGTCCCATCATCGTGACGGGGTTGACCAATGCCTTGACCTACAGTTGCACGGTCACCGCCACCAACAGCGTGGGCACCAGCGCAGCTTCCTCGGCGGTGAGCGTCACGCCTGTGGCCTCCTCGGTGGCTTTGAGCTATACAACGCCAGCGAATTTTGCAGCCTTGATGAATGCCAGCTACAGCCCCACCTCATCTCTGGTTGCAACCAGCACCTTGACAAATCGAGCCCGGTACATGATTTCGGATGCCGCGACGTCAAGCACCGTGTCGAATTACCTAGCCATTGGAGTGACCTACAGCGACAGCACCACGGCTGGTTACACGGCCACGACGGGCACGCTCACTTCATCGTCCAACTACAGCGATTACTTGACCAAAACCATCCAACTGGTGGCGGACAACTACAACTATTACCGGCTTGATTCGCACTTGCATCCCAACAATTCTGTCGATGTAGATGCAAGCACTTCCACTTTGAAATTCAGAAATGTATTTGGCAAAACATCGGCCACAACCAACGGGTATGTGACCTTTTACTACGATGCGAGCACCCATTTGCTGCAGGCGAAAAAACGCTACACCTACAGTTATGACGCTACCACTTATGTAGCTTCTTACACCGAAGTCGAATTCACAGGGAAGGACAAGTACGTGAGCCTGACCAACGGTACCTATTCTTTGGCGACCACTGGGACACCGTTGTATTTGTACCCCACGCCCTTGGATTTGGGTATTCCAAGTTTCATGAATCCGAAATTGGTCACCATGGTCACCAACGCCCCAGCCCCCTTCAAGTCCAAAATCACTTACTCGTCAACCGAGGTCGTGTCGAGAATTAAGAGTAATGTCAAAAGCGATTACCAAGCGCAAATCGCCTCGATTGGCACCAATGCCGACACAAAAACGGCAGCGGATGCCATGTTGGTCACGATCAAGTCCGCCTTGGAGGCTAATGGGGAAAGTCTGCGATATGCCCCGGCCGTGTACACCGCTTTTCGGGATGCTGCTTTGGCTACCAAGCTCGTGAGTGACTCCATTTCAGATGGCGTACCAGGTCAAAACCTGGTGCCGTATGTGTACTTCACCAATGAGAAAGACACTTCAGGCAAATACCATCCGTTCATGGTGGTGGTGAACTACGGCAACCAAGCCTCCCCCAATGGATTGAAAGACATTACGCGTCCCCCCGGAGATGGGACCCAACCCTATGAGAGCGGAAAAGTTACCCGTTACTCCAATTTGGAAAACTATGTGTCCATGATCCCCATGAAGGATTACGGGCAGGTCAGCGCGGTGACGGAGAACACCTTCACCAAAACCCTTTGGAGTGATGTGCCAGGCACGACAAAATCCAAAGATGTGTATACCTATGCCGACACAGCAGACAATGGTTTGTTGATTGATGGGTCTGTGATGTTTCCTATTTTCAACAACACCTTGCTGCCATCTCCGTTAGTCGGGGAGCTCTCTGCCAGTGGCTGTCATGTAGGACAGGGCGGGGGCGGACCACATTGCCATGCCGATGGTTACCAAGCGAGCGCGGGGTTGGGCTTGTACAACGACTCGGACTATGTGGGCGTGGCCCATCCTCCATTGATTGGCTTTGGCTACGATGGCATTGCTTTGTTTGCGAGTTACAGAACATCCGATACCTCTTTGAAGGGGTATGACACCGCCTTGGATGCATTTGGCGGCCACGACCACAACTCAATCGGCTACCACTACCATGCCCATACGGTGCTGGACTATCAACCAGAGGGGGAACTCACGAGCTTGAAAAGCACGCTGCACGTGTTGATGAAGGGCGCCTACATTGGCAAAACTGCCCTCATCCCTTGTTTCAGGACCAGCAGCAATTTCACCAACAACAAGTACATGGGTGGCAACACCACGTCGACAACTTGTTCGCCCTAAGGCGGGTATTTATTTGAACCTGATTCACAAGGCTTTTTCACTGGCAGCGGTTTGTCTGCTCTTGTGTGTCCATGCGGCCAAAGCGCAAGACCCTGGGCATCCCAACAGCGTGGAGATCACGCGGGGTGCCAATGCCGCGGTCAACTTCAACTTTGCAATTAACTTGCCCCAACTGCTGCATCGCATGTTGGCACCGAAATCGACTTATGCGGCGTTTTTGCAAGATCAGCTGGAGTTATCAGACCCAGCGCTGGAGCGCGAGATCGCCAAGGTGAGCGCGAGTTGGTCCGAGCGGGCTTTTTTCACACTTCCTTCAGGCGCCAAGGTCTTTCTCAAGCAGTGGCAGTTGCCCGACGCGCAGAGTTTGCGTGACGCTTTCAAGACCAGCCTGATCTTGCTCAATTTGCCACAAAAGAACGCAGTGCATGTGGACCCCATGCGGGTGACGGCGATGGTTCAATCCAAAATGCCTGTCGGGCGGGCGCAACTGCAATTGCCCGCCACCATGAATCCATTGTGGGTTGTCTTGAAAACTGACAAGTTTTGGTTGACCGATCAAATTCCCATGGCGATCGTGGAGCTGGAGTAAAGCCAGCTTCGCCCATTTCTCCCCATTTTCCACATAGGCTGACATTGACAAGTCAGGGCACGTGAGGGGCACGTTAAAATCAAAACCGATCCCAAAGCCAACTCTTGCGGTTGGCTTTTTTTATTCTGTCAGTGCTCTAAAAATAAAGGCCACGCGTGTTCAAAAATGTGATCGTGTACCGAATGGGTGAGGGGTGGTCTGCCACCTTGGCTCACATCGAAGACAGCTTAGATGCCGAGCGTTTTGTGCCATGCGGCGCGAGCCAAGACAAGTCGGTGGGATGGGTTGAGCCCCGTGGCGAAGCACATGGGCCCTTGGTCGAATCAGTGGCGGGCCAACTCATTTTGAAGCTCAAAATAGAAACCAAATCTGTTCCAAGTTCGGTGGTTGCCCGCAAAGCCAAAGAGCGCAGCGAGCAGATCGAGGCCACCACAGGCCGCAAGCCCGGCAAAAAGGAAATGCGCGAGATCAAAGAAGACGTGCGCATGACCCTGATGCCATTGGCATTCAGCAAAGAGTCTTCGGTGTTGGTGTGGATTGACACAACCTCCAACCTGCTCATCCTCGATGCAGGCAGTCAAGCCAAAGTCGATGAGGTGATCACCCGCTTGGTCAGCTCCTTGCCGGGGTTGAGTGTGACCCTGCTCAACACACAGATGTCTCCCCAAGCAGCCATGACGGCATGGCTCATCATGCAAGAGCCGCCCTCAGACTTTTCGGTTGATCGCGAGTGTGAGCTCAAGGCGGTGGATGAGTCCAAGTCGGTGGTGCGCTATGTGCGTCACGCACTCGACACGGACGAAGTCAAGCAACATGTGGAGGGTGGCAAGTTGCCTACCCGTTTGGCCTTGACCTGGAACAGCCGCGTGTCGTTTGTCTTGACCGAAGCCCTGCAGCTCAAGAAGGTAACTTTTCTGGATGTGGTGTTTGAAGCCAGTTCGGCCGAGAAAGACGACGGCTTTGATGCCGATGTGGCCATTGCCACAGGCGAACTCTGTCAACTGCTGCCCGGTCTGATAGAGGCCTTGGGCGGTGAGATGGTGCTGGGCTCAAGCACCTAGCTGCTGGGTGGGACGCCAAGGCCTGAAACTTCAGGTCTTGGCGCTGGACTTATTCGGCCACGATGCCCTTGAGCTGAATCACACGGCCCCAGCGTGGATAGTCTTTGGCCACGATGGCACTGAGCTCTTCAGGTGTGGAGTGGCTCGCGTCGAGCCCCGCGCGGCTGAAGATCTCTTTGAGGGATGGCTGCTGCAAGATGCTGGCGAAGTCACCGCTGAGCGCCTTCACGGTTGCTGAGGGCGTTTTCACTGGCACAAAGAAGCCATACCAAAGGTCCACGTCAATCTCTTTATAACCCAACTCCGAGAAGGTGGGCACCTCGGCCGCCACGGGGTGGCGTTTGGGGCTACCCACGGCCAACGCGTTGAGCTTGCCCGACTTGACAAAACCCTGGGCCACATGAATGGGCAAAAAGCCCACCATCAGCTCGCCCGCCAGCAAGTCCTGGGTGTAGCCCGCTGTACCTCGGTAGGGCACATGCAACATGAAGGATTTGGTTTCGAGCTTGAACAACTCCATCGCCATATGGTGCGGCGTGCCTACACCAGGAGATCCAAAGGTGATGAAGCCGGGCTTGGCGCGCGATGTGTTCACCAAATCCTTCACCGTTTTGATGCCTGTGCTCGGATGGGCCACCAGCATCAAGGTGCCATAGGCACCCATGGACACGGGGGCAAAGTCCTTGACAGGGTTATAGCTGGTGGTTTTGTACAGCTGCGACGCCATCAGCATGGTGTTGGCCCCCATCAAAATCGTGTTGCCATCGGCAGCCGCTTTGGACACAAATTCCGCGCCAATGTTGCCGCTGGCGCCGGGCATGTTCACCACCACCACCGGCAGCCCCAGTTTTTCAGACAGTCGGGGTTGAACGGTGCGGGCAATGGTGTCCATGCCCGTGCCGGGTGTGAACGGCACGACGATTTTGACGGAAGTGTTGCTGACCTGTGCCCAGGCGTGAACGGATAAGACACACGCCAAGCACGCAAGCAGAAAACGTTTCATGCAGCTTCCTTCGCTTCAAGCGCCAGTTTTTGGCGTTGGAATTTTGAACAAGGCTTGCGCGTTGGTTTGGAAGAACTTTTTCTTGGCAGAAGGGTTCATGTCCATGCCATCAAGCGCATGGACTTCGTCAATCGCGTACTGGTAGGGGTAGTCCATGGCGTACAGCACACGGTCTTCACTCACCACACTTTGCGTGAACTCAATCGCTTTGGGCCATGCCACGCCGCTGTTGGTGATGTGGAAGTTGTCGCGTAGGTAATCGCTGGGCTTGCGCTTCAAGGGTTGCACGGACGCGTAGCGGTTAGAGCGTACGGTGGCGGCATGCATGTAGTCCAGCCGGTAGGCCCAAAACGGCAGGGCCTCGCCCATGTGGCCCAGAATGATTTGTAACTTAGGAAAGCGGTCAAACACACCCGAGGTGATCAAACGCAAAGCGTGCAAACCGGTCTCGACCCCAAAGCCATAGACCGCGCCGTCCAGGCCCGCTTCTAGGAAGGGGCCAATCATGTTGGCCGGTGGGGTGTTGGGGTGCAGGTAAATCGGTGTGTCGTGGGCTTGGGCCGCTTCAAAAATTTCCCAAAACTTCTGATCCGAGAGGTATTCACCATGGGTGTGAGAGTTGATCACCACCGAGTTCATGCCCAGTTGGTTCACGCCACGTTGAATTTCCTTGGCGGCTTCGCCCGGGTCTTGGGGGGCGACAGCAATCATGCCGACCAAACGGTCAGGATGGCGGCGCACACCCTCAGCCAATTCGTCGTTGGCCACTTTGGCAAACGAGACGGCGAGGTCGCGGTCCATGGCTTGCACGCCGGGGGAGGTGAGGGCGATCACTTGGATGTCGATGCCCGCATCGTCCATGTGACCCAGGCGCACTTGGTCCAAGTCCACCAAGCAACGCATGATGTGCTGGGCGCGCTCGCTGGGGCTGCTCATGTAAAAACCCATCAAGCTCTGAAAGCCAGGGTCGACATGGGGTTGCTTCAAGATGTTGCGGTAAATGTCGAGCATCTCTGAAGGGCAAAACGCCTCTTCCGTGGCGATGCGCAGGTAGGGCACTTTGCCGGGTTTTTGTAAGTTTTTTTGTGTCATGGTTTAAACAATGTTGACGCTGAGGTTGGGTAAGCCGTCGATGTGCATTTCAATCACATCGCCACGCACCACCGGACCGACGTTTTCGGGGGTGCCTGAATAAATGATGTCGCCGGGGAAGAGCTCAAATGCTTCGGAGAGCTGGGCGATTTGTTCAGCCACTGACCAAATCATTTGGTTCAGGTTGGCTTTTTGTTTGGTTTGACCGTTGACCTTGAGCCAAATGTCACCTTGGGTGAAGTGCCCGGTTTGCGCCACTTTGTGCACGGCACCAATGGGGGCCGATTTGTCAAAGCTCTTGCCGATCTCCCAGGGCTTTTTCTGCTCACCCATGAAGCGTTGCAAATCGCGTCGGGTCATGTCCAGGCCCAAGGTGTAGCCATAGACCAGGTCCAGGGCTTTGTCGACAGAAATATTGCGTCCGCCCTTGCCCAGCACCGCGACCAGTTCGGCTTCGTAGTGGTAGTTCTTGGTCAGCGGGGGGTAGGGGTGCTGCCCCACCGTACCTGAGGGCACGTATTGGATCGCATCGGTGGGTTTTTGAAAGAAGAAAGGCGGCTCACGCGTGGGGTCTGAGCCCATCTCGCGAGCATGCGCAGCGTAGTTGCGACCAATGCAATATATGCGGCGCACCGGAAACATCTCGTCTGAGCCCACGATGGGCAGGTAGACCGCGGGGACCGCAAACGGTGTTTTGGGTTGCTGCTGAGCCACGCCAGGCGTGGCACAGCCTACCAGGGCACCGGTGGTGACCCAGGCGGAGTTTTGAAAGAAGTGACGGCGGTCCATGCGTGTCTCCTGGTTGTAAAAATTCAAGATTTGAGGGCGAAGCCTGCAATCTCTTTGTAATGGTCAGATATTTTGCGTAACTCGTCTTGGCTGATCAAGTCGTCAATGTTCTTGAATGGCTTGTCGCCGCTGAGTTCGTCAGCTTTCATGATGATGAAGTCTGGCGGTTGTGAGCGATTGGTCTCCACCACTTTGGCAGTGGCAGGCAGGCGCAGGTCTTGGTAGGCCTTCAAGGTGGCCACCGGGTCGGTGCTTTGCGTGAGCAGGTCGGCCAAGGTTCTGGCATCGATCAAACCTTGGGCTGAGCCGTTGGAGCCGCGCGGGTACATGGGGTGGGCGGCATCGCCCATCAGCGTGACTCGGCCAAAACTCCACTGGGGCAGGGCGTCTTTGTCGACCATGGGGTACTCGAACACGCGCTCGGAGGACATGATCAAGTTGGGCACATCCAACCATGGGAACTTCCAATCCTTGAAGTATTCCAGGGTGTCGGCCGGGTTGCCGGGTTTGTTCCAGTCGTTCATACGTGCGCCATCAAGGCGGATCTCGGAGGTCCAGTTGATGAGCTGGTTGCCTTGTCCGTCCACGTTGTCAACGATGGGGTAGATCACCATCTTGCCTGTGTCGATGGAGCCAATTCGCAAGTAACTTTTGCCCGACAAAATCGGCTTGTGCACGGTCACACCACGCCAGGTGTTGATGCCTGCAAAGCACACCTTGTCGTCGGGGAAGAGTTGTTTTCGCACGGCGGAGTTCACGCCGTCACAGGCCACGGCAATGTCGGCTTGCACTTGTCGTGTGTCACCGTTGGCGAGCTGAAAAGTGGCGATGGCGTGTTGTTCAGTTTGGTCCACACGGATGCAGCGGTACCCGGTGTGAATTTTGTCTGCGCCCAGGCGCGCCATGGCCGCATCAAACATGATGCGGTGCAACTTGCCGCGGTGAATGCCCAGCTCTGGGGTGGCATAACCCGCGTGGCGGCCACGCAGTTCTTTGTAAATGTATTGGCCAA
This sequence comes from uncultured Burkholderiales bacterium, assembly GCA_903906635.1. Classification (GTDB taxonomy): domain Bacteria; phylum Pseudomonadota; class Gammaproteobacteria; order Burkholderiales; family Burkholderiaceae_C; genus Limnohabitans. The sequence goes on from CAIVLE010000078.1 coordinate 8,981, forward strand.
AGCGGTTGTAGAACACGCTCTCGAGGTTTTCAATGCCCACCTCTTCCAGCTGGGGCAACAGACCTAGGGCGGCGAGCTCTTTGTTGGTGTGCGGCAACAGCGTGATGCCCACGCCAATCTCTTTGATGTCCGCCACAGCTTCGAACACTTCGCAGTCGATGCCGCGCGCGTGCAAACCCAAAGCAAAGCCCAAACCGACAATGCCCCCACCTAAGATCGCTACTTTCATCGTTTACCCCGATTCATTTGAGAATGTTTGTTCGTTAGCATGCAAACAATTATTGTGTCTTGTTCTGAATTCACCGCTTCTAGATAGAAACCCCAATACATGCCTTTGATCGAGATGTACGAACGACCTGGTTTTTTGTTGCGCCGTGCGCATCAAATTTCAGCGGCCATTTTTGAGGGCAGCTGCGCTGCGCTGGGCTTGACCCAGGCGCAATACGGGGCATTGACCGTGCTGAGTTTGCAGCCTGGCATTGACCAAACCCGTTTGGCCAAAGCTTTGGCGTTTGACAAGGTCACCGTGCTGCGTGTGGTGCGGGGCTTGGAGGAGCGTGGCTTGATCGCGCGTGAGGTCTCGCCCAATAGCCGTCGTCAGATGGCGGTGCGACTGACACCAGCGGGTATTCGATTGCTCAAAAAGGCCGAAGGCTCTGTGCAAGAGGCCTACAACAGACTCATGGCCCCACTGGATGCACCGCAGAGAGAGCAATTCATCGCCTTGTTGCAGCTGCTCACCGATGGATTGGTCGACCAAGCGCGTGCAGCATTTGTGCCTGTCTCGCGCGAGCCTTCAACGGACTGAGCTCAAAAAGTCGCTCACCAAACGCCATTGCGCCGGCACATTGAGCGCAGGCGCGTGACCGCAGCCCGCAATCTCATGCACTTGCAGTCGTCCCAGCGCTCCCGGTCCACGGCTTTGCATGGCTTGCAAGGTGGGGGGGAGCACCAGGTCTGAGCTGGCCCCTCGCAGCACCATCACGGGCAGGGACAGGGCATCGTATTGGGCCCACATGTCGTATTCAGGTTGCGGGCGAAAAAACTGCCGCACGATGGCGGGGTCGTAATGGGGTGTCACACGGCCATCGGGCAAGCGCCGGGTCGATGTTTCTGTCAAATGGCGCCATTGGGCGTCGGTTTGCCACCCAAATGGCGCATAGGCCTGGCGAAAAAAGGCCTCCAACTCGGGCACGGTGTCAAAGGCCAGCGGTGTGCCGGCGTAGGCTTTGATGCGTTCAATGGCCGCTTGTGCCAATTCTGGTGCCATGTCATTGAGCAGCAGGCTTTGGATGCGGCCCTTGAGCTCAGGCAAGTCCAAGCCTGCCGCGCACACCATACCGATGGCGCCCCCCATGGAGGTGCCAACCCAGTGGGCGCGCTCGATGTGCAAGCCCTCCATCAGGTCTAAGGCCAAACGGGCATAACGTGCCAGGCAGTAGTCGTTGTCGGGGTCGTGGCTCCACTGGCTCAATCCACGGCCAATGGTGTCTGGGCAAATGACGCGGTAGTCTGGGGCCAGTTGTTGGGCCAGGCTGTCAAAGTCACGCCCCGTGCGCGCCAAGCCGTGCCAGGCAATCACCACGGGCGCGTCTTGGGGTCCCCAGGCGGTGTAGTGCAGGTTGAAGCGGCCGCATTGTAGGTAATGAGAACTGGGGGACATGGGGTCTTTCAAAACAAGCACAACTGGGCCTGTGCAGGTCTTGTATTTTGCCCATGAGCGGGGCGATTACGATGGCGTCCATGCAACTGCAAGATATTTTGTACTCCCAAGGCTTTGGTACCCGTCGTATTTGTGCGGGCTTGGTTCAGCAAGGCCATGTGCAAGTCGATCTGGGTGAGGGCCTGGTGGATTGCGATGACCCGCTCCAAGAAGTAGACGCGCAAGAGGGCCGAATGTATTCGGTGCAAGGTGTGCTTTGGCCTTACCACGCCAAAGCCTATGTGCTGTTGCACAAACCCGCGGGCTATGAGTGTTCCCACAAGCCTTCAGCCTGGCCCAGTCTGTACACGCTGCTGCCCGCCGCGCTGCGCCAGAGGCCTCAAAAAAGCGCTGTCCAAGGGGTGCAAGCCGTTGGGCGTTTGGACCAAGACACCACCGGCATGCTGGTGCTGACCGACGATGGCCCCTTGATTCACCGCATGAGTTCACCGCGCCACCATGTGCCCAAGGTGTATGAGGTGACCACCGACGACCCGCTGGACGCCCAGCAAGTGCAGCGCTTACTCAATGGTGTGGTGCTGGACGATTCGCCCAAGCCTGTGCGCGCCGCCGCATGCGAGGCGCTGGCCGAGCACCACCTGCGCTTGACTTTGACCGAAGGCAAGTACCACCAAGTCAAGCGCATGCTGGCTGCCGTGGGCAATAAAGTGGTGGGTTTGCACCGATCGAAAATTGGGGAGATGCCTTTGCCTGATGATTTAAAGCCAGGGCAATGGCGTTGGATCACTGACGACGAGATGAAGCTATTGACTGGCAAATGAGGGGTTGTGCGCCCACCACTGGCCTTGTGCACGCACCATTGGCGTTGTGTGCCCACCATGGGCGGGGTGAAAGGGTTCAGGGCTTGTCAGCCAAAAAATCTACTACCAAGCTCAAAGTGGCTTGGGCTTGGTCTTTGTGGGGCGAGTGCGCGCACTCAGGCAAAACGTGGCGTGTGATGCTCCCGTGATCTGAGCGAATATCTTCAATCTGACGCAGCGTGCCGTAGGCGTCGTCCACCCCTTGCAGGGCCAGCACTGGACAGCGGATGTCGCGGCACACGTTGCGAATGTCAAAGCTGCGAAATCCCTGCGACAGCCACACGTCATTCCATTGCCAAAACGCGGTGTCGACATCGTTGTGGTACTTGGACAAACTCTCCCTCATTGGCCCTTGCACATAGGCATCGCGTGCGACCTCAATGGCACGCAGGGAAACCTCTTCCACCATCACATGCGGCGCCATCACGATGCACGCACTCAGAGGCTGGCGTGCGGCATGCAGCAAGGCAATGGTGCCGCCGTCCGAGTGGCCCAATAGCACGGGTTGTTCGATCTCGAGCACCTTCAGCAACTCAGGCAACACCTCCCAGGCTTCTTGGTGCATGTAATCGGGGGGTAAACGGTTGCGGCCGCGCACATCGGGCACGCTGTCCGATTGGCCATAGCCTCGGCGCGAATACACCACGCCGGCGCGTGCGCTGGCTTGACACACCCGTTCGGGCCAAAAGCCTTGGCGAGAGCGCCACATGGCCACCGAGCCCAAGCCTTCATGCAAAAACACGATCGGGGCGAGCTGGGACGGGTGCTCAGAGGCTGGCGCGTTGATCAGCTCCACCTCAAGGCGCATATGTTTGAGCTGGATCATGGTCATGTGCAAATGGTAAAGCCCATTCATGTTCGGGGCAAAGCGTCGCTCGTTACACTGGGGGCAGACTTTTTGAAGGTGCATCCACCGTGTTTTTGTTCCAACGACTGATGCTCGCCATTGCGGGCTTGCTGCTGTGTTGTGTGTCAGCTGTGCAGGCTGCCAACCCCATCTTTGTTCTCAATTCGCAAGACGCCAATGTCAGCGTGATTGACCCGCTCACGTGGAAAGAAACCCGACGCATTCCGACGGGTAAAGAACCTCACCATTTGTATCTGACCCCAGACGAAAAATCGGTCATTGTGGCCAACGCCGGTGGGGACTCGTTGACCTTCTTTGATCCCCGCACTGCCGAAGTTCAGCGCGTGGTGCGCGGCACGCTTGACCCCTACCAGTTGCGTTTCTCTCCCGACATGAAATGGTTTGTGACAGTGGCCAATCGGCTCAACCACATTGACATTTACCGCTGGGACGGCAAAGACCTGGTTTTGGCCAAACGCATTCCCTCTGGCAAGACGCCCAGCCACATTTGGATCGACACCAAAAGCACCACGGCCTATGCTTCCATGCAAGACAGCGACGAGTTGGTTGCGGTTGACTTGGCCACACAAACACTGAAATGGCGCGTCAAAACGGGCGCGCTGCCTGCCGACGTGTTTGGCACGCCCGATGACAAATACCTCTTGGTGGGGTTGACGGGGGGCGACCGGGTGGAGGTGTATGACGTCACGGGCCCTCAGGCCAAGCTCTTCAAAACCATTCCCACAGGCGAGGGTGCACATGCTTTTCGTGCATTGGGAGATGGACGTCATGTATTTGTTGGCAACCGAGTGGCCAACACCATCAACAAGATCGACTACACCACCTTGGAGTCGGTGGCGCAGTTCAAAGCGCCGGGTGGGCCCGATTGCATGGAGGTCTCAGCCGACGGCAAGTTGCTGATGGTGTCGTCGCGATGGATCAAAAAGGTCAGCGTGATTGACCTGGCCAGCGGCCAGTTGGTGCGCCAGATCAAAGTGGGCAAGTCGCCCCACGGGATTTGGACCTTGGACCACGCCAAACGGTTTTGAGCATGCGGCGTTGGATTTGGGCGGTGGCGTGTTGGGCGGGCTTTTGGGGTGGGGCCCAAGCGGGGGCGTCTTGCGACAAACCGCTGTACCTGACCTTGGACACCGGCCACATGGGGGTTGCGCCTTTGATTGCGCAGGTGCTCAACCGCCAGCAGGTCAAGGTGACATTTTTTGCCGCCCATGAGCCCACCCAAGTGGGGGACGGCACCTTGGGTGAGCACTGGGCCTCTTGGTGGCGCGCCCGTGGATCAGAGGGGCATGCCTTTGCCTCTCACACCTTTGATCATGTCTATTGGCGGGCCGACCAACCGCAGGGTCGTTGGCTCATGCGTGCCAGTGCCGGTCCTCACAAGGGCCAAGTCCAGACATGGGACGCGGCTCAATATTGTCAAGAACTCCAGCGCGCCAACACGCGTTTGCAGCAGCTCACTGGGCAACAGCCCTTGCCCTTGTTTCGCGCGCCGGGCGGCAAGACCTCGCCCTCTTTGTTGGCAGCGGCCAAACAATGTGGTTTTGCCCACGTCGGCTGGGCCGATGCGGGGTTCTTGGGAGATGAGTTGCCCAGCGACAAATACCCCAATGAACTGCTGCTCAAGAAGGCTTTGAAGAACATCCGCAGCGGGGACATTTTGATGGCCCATTTGGGCATTTGGTCGCGTCAAGACGCGTGGGCGCCTGGCGTTTTGGAGCCATTGCTAGAAGGCCTCAAAGCCCAAGGGTTTTGCTTTGAGACCCTCAAAGATCACCCACAATATAAAGCATGGACACATTGATCGATGCCTTTGCCAACGTACAAGCCGCGTTGTACGAAAACTGGCTGCAGCCTTGGGCTTTTGCACTAGGACTGGGGAGCAGATTGGAAGAGGTCTACACGGGCACGGGCTGGTTGTTGGTGGG
>CAIVLE010000079.1 GCA_903906635.1 uncultured Burkholderiales bacterium
AAAACTTTGGCCGCTTGGCTCAAGAAAAGCCAAGTTGACACGGTCATTGGCAAGGTGCGTTGGGACGGCACCAACAACTTCATGAAGGGCAGCGATTTGTACCGTGTCAAGCAAGTACAAAACGGCAAATGGCAAGTGGTGTGGCCCCGCGAGTACGCAGCCCCGGGCACCAAGTTGATCTCGCCCTGACCCCATGGCAGTCGTTCAACCTTTGTTGATGTCGCACGGCACACTGCTGTGCCGTAACTTGACCAACACCCGCAAGTTCTATGAGGAATTCTTAGGGTTGGAGGTGGTGCGCCACGCCAAGCCCGCCATGATGGTGCGCCTCAATTCAGGCATGTACATCGTGTGCGTATGCATCGGCGAAAACGTGCCCAACCAACATGTGCTGACCCATTGGGGGCTCAATGTCGCCACACGTGCAGAGGTCGATGCGGCACACGCCGCGGCTGTGGCCGCTCAACAAACCTATGGCCTGCGCAAAATTCAAAGTGTGCGCGAGCGTCACGGCGCCTACGGTTTTTACATGCAAGACCTCGATTGCAATTGGTGGGAAATCCAACACGAAGAACGCACCATCAACCATTTCTTCAACGGCGGCGACTTGTTTGGCGCCGATGTGATCGCCACCGACAGTGCCGACTCTCACGATTGAACCCATCCCCCTTCCTCTGGATCACCCGATTTATGTCTACCTACAAAATTCTCAGCTACCAAATCAACAAACAAGCGCGCGCAGGCGTGCTGGTGGGCGACACTGTCTATGACGTCCAAAAAGTCACCGCAACGCCGGCTTACGCCACGGTGATGGGCATCTTGGCCCAGTGGGCACAAGCTAAGAAAGCCTTGGCGGAGTTCGAGCGCAAGATCAGCACAGGCAAGAGCCGCATCCAAGGCACGCCGCTGAAGAAAACCAAACTGCTCTCGCCCGTGCTCTACCCTGGCGACATGTATTGCGCAGGCGCCAACTACACCGACCACATGCAAGAGATGGCTCGGGTGATGAACCAACCCCCCGGCCCCAATATGAAAGAAATGGGCGAGAAACCCTGGCATTTCATGAAGAGCACACGTGCCAGCATCGTAGGTCCCGGTGCCAAAGTCAAAATTCCGCCCTACTCCAAAGCCATGGACTGGGAGATAGAGTTGGTCGCAGTGATTGGCAAAGTGGCCAAGAACGTCTCCGTGGAAAAAGCCCTGTCCTATGTGGCCGGCTACACCATTGCCGATGACTTGTCGGCACGCGACATGATGAAGCGCCCCAAAATTCCCCAATCTGCCCCCTTTCACATCGACTGGATTGGCCAAAAGTGTTTCGACGGTGCCTGCCCCGTGGGCCCGTGGATCGTGCCCAGCGACCAAATCAAAAACCCACACAACTTGGGCCTCAAACTGTGGGTCAACGATGTGTTGATGCAAGACTCCAACACGAGCAAGCTCATCTTCGATACGGCAGAACAAATTGCCGCACTGTCCGAGCGCGTGACGCTCTACCCCGGCGACTTGATCCTCACGGGAACCCCCGCGGGCGTGGGCATGGGGCGTCAACTGTTCCTCAAGCCAGGCGACGTGGTCAAGATGTGGATTGAAGACATTGGTGAATTGACGCACAGCATGGCTTGAGAAATTCAGTCGAAAAGTATCTGGCGCAACTGCAGGCTTTGAGGCCTGCTGATTGAGGGGTACCCGTGATGGGCAAGTACGAGTTGTGTGATGGCCTGATGCATTTGCCGCCAAAGCCACTGAGCCACGCTTGGCTGCAGTGACTCAACTGCTACGCCCGAAGCAGATGTTCTGGTTCGGCAGCGAGTGTGCCGCCTGGCTGAGAAAATTCTCGCCATACCGCAAGCCAATGTAATTCCAATGGGCCCGCTCGACACGCAGATCGCGGCAAAGGCCATGCGTCCCCAAGGCGCGGTGGTCAAGCGCAATGTGCGGGAGTTCTCTCGCATAGCCCGATTGCATGGGGTCAATTGGCACGATGCGGCCTTGGCTCATTCACCGCAGCCGCAGCCCCCCCACGCAGCGCCGACTCACAAGCTCGCCACGTGGTCGCGCAGCTCACGTTTGAGAATTTTGCCCACCGGGCTCACCGGAAATGCCTCCATCACCACCAAGCGCTCGGGCAGTTTGAACGAGGCGATTTGCAGTGTCTTCAAATGCGCCACCAGCTCTTCAAAGCTCAGGTTTTGCCCGGCCTGGGGCACCACACAGGCACAGGCTTTCTCACCAAAGACCGGGTCGGGCATGGCCACCAAGGCGACCGATTTGACTTTGGGGTGGGTCAGGATCAAGTTCTCCACTTCGTCGCAGCTGATCTTCTCGCCGCCACGGTTGATCAGGTCTTTGCGTCGCCCCTCGGTGAACACATAACGCCCCTCGCGACGCACGATGTCGCCCATGCGGTACCAGCCTCCCTCCATGAAGGCTTCGGCGTTTTTCTCAGGCGCCTTGTAGTAGCCACGAATTGTGTAGGGGCCGCGCGTCACCAGTTCGCCAGGCACCCCATCGGCGACTTCACGCCCGTCGTCATCGACCACCCGGACTTCGTCCAGGTCTGACACCGGCGCACCCGAGCTGTTGAGCAACATGTCCTCGCTGTCGTCGAGCCGCGTCATGTTGATCAGGCCCTCGGCGGTGCCATAAATTTCTTGTGGGATGCAGTGCAAACGCTCGCGCAAGCGAATGCGCAGTTCGGTGGGCAACCGCGCGCCCCCGTTTTGCACCACGCGCAACGACGACAGGTCGTATTGTTGGTACAAGTCTGAGTTCAGCCAATTGATGATCAAGGGCACCACGGCCGCCACCACGGTGACGCGCCAGTCTTGGATGAGTTGGAAGATTTCTTCGCTGCTGGTGCCCTCTGACAGCACCACCGTGCCACCGTAATAAAACGTGGCCAAGATGCCTGGCGACGCCAGGTTGTAGTTGTGCGCCAAGGGCAAGATGGCCATGAAGCGCGTGGCCTCGTTGAAGGCCGTGGCCGCGCCGCACAACTTGGCGTTGAGCACATAGTCGTTGTGGGTGCGAGGAATCAGTTTGGACATCGACGTCGTGCCCCCCGACAACAACATGGTGGCCACTTGGTCTGGATCGGGCCGCAGGCCTTGCAACAGCTGGTCAACTTCTGTGGTCGCAACGTCTTGCACCATATAAGACATCAAGGCGGTTTGTCCCTGCAAGGGCTCACCGGCGACCCACACATGCTTGCAATCTGCAAACTCTGGTGTCACGTCTTGTGCCATGGTGCGAAAGTCAAAGTTGCCCACTACGCCGGGCACGATGTAGGCCACAGCTCCCGAGGCACGGATGAAGTGGCGAACCTCGGCATGTCGGTGCGCGCGCAAGGCCATCACAGGAATGGCACCGATCCAATTCAAGGCCAAATAGGTCACCACAAACTCGATGGAGTTGGGCAGCTGCATGACCACGCGCTCTTGTGCTCGCAAGCCTGCTCGGTGCAAGCCCAGCGCCAAACGCTTGGAGCGATCAATCAGCTGGGCGTAAGTGAGCGTTTGCCCGGCTTGGGTCACGGCGACTTGGTCGGGGCGCTGACGGGCGCTGCGCTCGACCATTTCAGAAATGGTCAGTCCTTCCCACACACCTTGTTTTTTGTAGCGCTGGGAGAGTTCCTGCGGCCATCCAATGAATCCATCCATGCGTTGCCTCTTTGTTTTGTGATGTCTGTGTGTGATGTCTTTGCGTGAAGTGGCTGTGTGCTTTATGAGGCCACCTCGGGATGCAAGGCTTCATATGCCTTGGCCAGCGCGGGGTCACGCCGCATCATTTCGGCGTGGCTGATACGACCCGTTCGCGTCATGTAGCTGTAGGCAAACTCGACTGGAGTGAGCGCGGGCACCAACTGGTCCATCTCTTCGTACCAACGAATGCTCACGTTGGCCGCATCCCAAATCTTTTTCATGGGGGGCAAACGCGTTTCTTGGAAACGAGCCAATGCAGCGGGCACATCAGCCCCGAGCTCTTTGAAAGCTTTGTACAAAGACACCGCGTCTTCCATCGCCAAACGGGTGCCTGAGCCGATTGAGAAATGCGCCGTGCGCAGCGCATCCCCAATCAACACCACGTTGTCAAAACTCCAGCGTTCATTCCAGATCGCGGGGAAGTTGCGCCAGTGCGAGTGGTTGCTGATGATGGGGTGGTGCTGTAGGTCTTTGGCAAACACCTGCTCGCACAGCTTGATGGTGTCTTGTGGGCTCATATCAGCAAAGCCCGCGCGCTCCCAGGTCTGGTGCGTGACCTCCACCAAGAAGGTGCTCATGTCTGGGCGGTAGCGGTAATGGTGGGCGCAGAACACGCCATGCGCGGTTTCGCGAAACGTCAAGGTCAGGCTGTTGAAGGGCTGGGTGGTGCCATACCAAATGAATTTATTGGGCCGCCAATCGGTGGTGGTTTGAAACTTGTCTTCGTGTTCCGTGCGCAGCCACGAGAACGCGCCGTTGGCACCCACCACCAAATCGGCCTGGCCCAGTTGCGCCAAACTGGTGACGTCGGTTTCAAAATGGATGGGAACACCCAGTTTTTCCACGTACTCAAACAGCAGCGTCAACAACTCCAGGCGACCGATCGAGGCAAAGCCATTGCCTGCGATGGGGATGGTGGTGTCGTTGTGCACCACGGTGATGTCAGGCCAGTTCTCTAGGTGTGGGGTCAAGTACTGGTAAAGCGCTTCATCATCCGAGCGTAAAAAATCCAAGGCACGGTCAGAGAACACCACACCAAATCCCCAGGTGGCGTCTCGCGGATTGCGTTCAAAAATTTCAATGTCGTGTGTGGGGTCAAGTTGCTTCATCAGGGCTGCGAAATACAAACCCGCGGGACCTGCGCCCAAAATTCTGATCTTCATCGTGTCGCTTCCTTTGCGAGGTCAAGATTAACCCAGAACTTGGTGTGTAGCGGCACAGTCCTTGCTGATAAAAAAGAATTAGCACTCAAGCCCCTCTTGTTCATCAAGCGCCTATCGCGTACTCGGAAAGCTCGACATGTCAACACGCCCCGTAACTCATGGAATTTCACGCCTTCACGCCTTGCAAGCACTCACCGCCAGCGTGGCTGCCCTTGGCCTACCCGCTCAAGCTGCATGGCCAGAAAAACCCATCAAGTTGGTGGTGACCTTCTCTGCGGGCGGGGGGGGCAGTGTGTGTGATCTATCAGCCTCGCGAAGTTTGAGCAGCACCTCGTGAGGACTTTGGACGCAGGCTTTGATGCCCATGTGGGGGCATCACCTCCCCTTGACTCATCCCTAAGGCCCTTTTCTGTGCCCCCTCTCCATGGCACTCCCCATAGCAGTCTCCTATGGCACTCCACTCTGGCACGCCC
>CAIVLE010000080.1 GCA_903906635.1 uncultured Burkholderiales bacterium
ACAGCGCAACGGTGATCCTGGAAGAGGCGACTCCCGGCAAGCCCATGCCAGGAGCGCGCTTCACGGTGCGCTTTAGCGCTGGAGCACGTTGAGCTGCAGGCGCTCGCGCTCGATCGCGCGTTGAACCGGCGGGTGCTGGGCGACTCGCTGCACAAATGCCCACAGCTGAGGGAAATCATTCGGGTCAATGCCTGCAATAGATCCCCACCGGGTCAAAGTCAGTGCATAAGCATCCAAGGGGCCAAAGTGGGCGCCACCAAACCATGGTTGCCCGGTCGCCAAAGCTGCCTGCAACAAGTCTTGCATTTCGGCCAACAAGCTGCGGTAAGTCGTGACGGCGTGTGCCTTGATATCGGCCTGAACGTCCGGGGCGTTGCTGTATTTTTGGGGCATGAACACATGGGTGAAGGTGGTGTGCACCGTGTTGTTCATCCAACTCAGTGTCTCCAGCACCTTGGCACGGGCCAGCCCCGCGGCAGGCAAAAAGTGGGCTTGTGGAAACCTCTCTGCCAAATACAAGCTGATCGCCACGATTTGTGTGATGACGTGCCCGTCGTCGACCAGCACGGGCACTTGCCCGCGCGGATTGATGCTTTGGTAGGTCGCTTCGTACTGCTCGCCTTTGTGGAGCTTGACCATGCGCGGCTCGTATGCTGTGTCGGCGGCTTCGAGCAAACAATGCGGCACGAACGAACAGGCGCCGGGGGCGAAATACAAAATTAGGCTCATAGGGATGGCTATCCTTGAAATAGGCTTTGAGAACAAGTTTTGATTTTAGAGACCCCTCAACTTGCGCCCAGCCAGACAAGACTGCCTCAATCAGGGCCATTGAAACAACCAATGACGCCAAGGTCTCATTGGAATTATGATTTGCTCAATGAGTTCTTCTCATTCCATAGTTTTCATCAACCCAACCAAAGGAATCTCCATGTCCCTGATCAATACCCAAGTTCAACCCTTCAAAGCCAACGCCTTTCACAACGGCAAATTCATCGAAGTCACCGAAGCCAGCCTCAAAGGCAAGTGGTCTGTGTTGATTTTCATGCCAGCAGCGTTCACCTTCAACTGCCCCACCGAAATTGAAGACGCCGCTGAGAACTACGCCGAGTTCCAAAAAGCAGGCACCGAGGTGTACATCGTCACCACCGACACCCACTTCTCGCACAAAGTGTGGCACGAGACATCGCCTGCTGTGGGCAAAGCCACCTTCCCACTGGTGGGTGACCCCACACACCAACTGACACGTGCGTTTGGCGTGCACATCGACGAAGAAGGTTTGGCCTTGCGTGGCACGTTCGTGATCAACCCCGATGGCGTGATCAAAACCATGGAAGTCCACTCCAACGAAATCGCCCGTGATGTGAAAGAGACCGTGCGCAAACTCAAGGCCGCTCAATTCACCGCCGCCAACCCTGGCCAAGTTTGCCCCGCCAAGTGGAACGAAGGCGCCAAGACCCTGACGCCTTCTTTGGACCTGGTCGGCAAGATCTAAGCAGTCTCGCTGCCTGATGGGGTGTGCGCTGTGGGACGTCCCACAGCGCAAGGCCCCATCTCACAGCGCGATTGCTTCTCGCAACCCCTCGTGGGTTGCCCCATCCCACTTCTTTTTTTGGTAGGCGCTCAAGCGCCGAAAGGACACGCCATGCTCGACGCAACAATGCAAACTCAATTGCAAACTTATTTGCAAAACCTTCGCACACCGATCCGCTTGATCGCGTCTCTTGATGAGAGCGAAAAAAGCACGGAACTGCGCGACTTGTTGACGCAAATCGCCAGCCTGTCCGACAAGGTGAGTTTTGATGCGTCGGGCAGCGATGCTCGCACGCCCTCCTTCGTGATTGCCAAAGAAGGTGAGACCCGAGGCGTGCGGTTTGCCGCCATCCCCCTGGGCCACGAGTTCACGTCCCTGGTGCTGGCTTTGTTGTGGACCGGCGGTCACCCACCCAAAGTAGAGCCGCAAGTCATCGAGCAGATCCAAGCGCTGGACACAGAGATGAACTTTGAGGTCTACATGTCCTTGTCGTGCCACAACTGCCCCGACGTGGTGCAGGCAGCGGCACTCATGGCCATTTACAACCCCAAGATTCACACCACCGTGATCGACGGCGGTTTGTATCAAGAGGAGGTCGACACACGACAAGTCATGGCGGTGCCCATGGTGTTCATGAACGACGCCTTGTTCGGTTCGGGCCGCATGACGCTGGAAGAAATCGTGGGCAAACTCGACAGCAATTCCGATGCACGCGAAGCGGCCAAGCTCAGCGAAAAAGCACCGTTTGATGTGCTGATCGTGGGCGGCGGACCTGCGGGTGCTGCAGCCGCGGTGTACGCCGCTCGCAAAGGCATCCGTGTGGGCGTCGCCGCCGAGCGCTTTGGTGGACAGGTCAACGACACCATGGCGATTGAAAACTACATCTCGGTGTTGGAAACCGATGGGCCCAAAATGGCCGCTGCGATGGAAGCCCAAGTGCGCCACTACGCGGTGGACATCATGAATTTACAGCGTGCAGAGAAAGTGGTGCCTGCAGCCACGCCTGGCGGCTTGACGCAGGTGCACATGGCCAACGGCGGGGTACTCTCAGCGCGCACCGTGATCTTGTCCACCGGTGCGCGCTGGCGCAATGTCAACGTACCGGGCGAAGCAGAATACAAAAACAAAGGGGTGGCTTACTGCCCACATTGCGATGGCCCCTTGTTCAAGGGCAAGCGGGTGGCGGTGATTGGCGGGGGCAACTCGGGGGTAGAAGCCGCCATCGATTTGGCCGGTTTGGTCGAACACGTGAGCTTGGTGGAGTTTGCCGATGCGCTCAAAGCCGACGCCGTGTTGGTCAACAAACTCAAGAGCCTGCCCAATGTGAGCATTCACACCAACGCCCAAACCACCGAGATCACCGGTGACGGACAAAAGGTCAATGGCTTGACCTACAAAGACCGCGCCAATGAGGCGTTACACCACATCGAACTCGCGGGCGTGTTTGTGCAAATCGGCTTGGTGCCCAACACCGAGTTCTTGAAAGGCACGGTTGAGCTGAGCAAGTTCGGAGAGATCATGGTGGATGCCAAGTGCCACACCAACTTGCCCGGTGTGTTTGCTGCAGGCGACGTGACCACCGTGCCTTACAAACAAATTGTGATTGCCGCAGGCGAGGGCTCCAAAGCCGCCTTGAGCGCGTTCGATTACTTGATTCGACAACCCGTGGCGGTCACAACGCCCGCCCCCGCGCTCGCCTGATCACTGCGAAGCAACCGCTGAAGCAGGGATGGCCGGCGCGCCTGCCACGCGCAGTTGCAAGGCCTCAGGCGCGACTTGGTCATCCAAACGCGCGCCCTCATGCGGCGACGAGGGGTCTAGGCCTAAAAACCCCAAATACCCCCCTGACCAAAGTCCAAACAACAAATTGACCAGCACCAACACCAGGGCCAGATTGCGCCAAATGGATGAGGAGTTCATAGGGTGATGTGCCTTCAGGTGGATGGATGACGAATCGGAGCTGCGTGCGGCCTCATTGAGGCCGCACGCTCACCTCTGCGCTGGTGATGCGTTCGCTGCCCTGAGCGGTCTCAACCCGCAAGGCGCCGTCAAAGTCTACGCCGCGTGCTATCCCTACGCGCCCATCGCTCAAGCTGACAGGGCAGTCGCGCAGTGCATCGCGGTCATTGAACTGTGTTTGAAGAGGAGCAAACCCATCGCGCTCAAACGCCAACAAGGTTTGCAACAAAGGTAAGGCGACTTGCGTCAAGGTGCTAGGGGCGCTGGCCCGGGGTGACAACTGTTGCCAGCCCAAGGCTGGCGTGGACAGCCCCGGCGCTTGAGGGGGTGCAATGTTGATGCCCACGCCCACCACGCAGTAGCGCGAATGCTCTGAGTCCACACTCGCTCCTAAAGCGGTTTCTATGAGCACCCCTGCAAGCTTGCCCCAGCCGCGCGAGGGACCGGGTTGGGCCACCCACAGGTCGTTGGGCCACTTCAAGCGCACATCCAGCACGCCGTCGGGGTCGAGGCTTTGCGCCAACGACAAGCCTACGGCCAGAGACAAACCCGACCAATCGCGAGGCCTCAGGGGCAAGCCCAAAGAAAAGGTGAGTGCATCCCCGGCTTGGCCATGCCAAGCTCGCCCTAATCGACCCCGACCGGCCGTTTGTGTCTCGGCCACCAAGAGCACCGACTCGTTCTGGCCCGCACGTGCACGGCGCATCAGCTCCGTGTTGGTGGAGTCAATTTGGGGGAGCACCTCCACCGTCAGGCCAGGTTGCCAAGCCACCAAGGCTTGCCACAGGTCTTCAGCGGGCCACATCATGGCTCAGTGCTTTTTGTCTGCCCGTTTGGCTTTTTTCTGAGCACGCCGTTCGCGCTTGTTGGGCTGGCTGGATGCCAACAAAGTTCCACGGCACTTTTTGGCGCCGCACCAGCAGGGGTACTCGGCTTTGAGTTTGTCGGTCAAAGGCGCGTCAATCACCAAGCCGTAGTCGTAATTCAACTCCTCACCCGCCTCGATGTTGCGCAAGGCCTTGATGAACACGCGACCGTCCACCTCATCAGGTTCGCAATTGGGTTTGCACGAGTGGTTGATCCAACGCGAGGAGTTACCCCCGTACAAGGCATCGATCACGTGCTTGTCGTCCAGGTGAAAGTAAAAGGTATGGTTGGGGTCCTTGGGGTCGTGGGGATGGCGACGCAACGCCTCTTTCCACGTGATGATCTCGCCCACATACTCGATGATGGTTTCGCCTTCGGCGATGTCGGCCAGTGCAAACACCCCTTTGCCGTGCACGCCGGAGCGTCGGGTTTGAATGCGTCGGCCAGTGATCGGAGCAGGGGTATTTTTGGACACGGTCAAAACTCTGTTAACTTTATTACGTACGCACACATGTGCGCACAGGCGCGTGTGCGTGCGCGCACGCGCGAGAAGCGCAAATTGTAGTGGTGAGTTTTCTAAGGAACTTTGAAATGAGCAAAACCCTCGTGATCGCCGAAAAACCTTCGGTTGCGCAAGACATCGTGCGCGCACTCACGCCTGTGGCGGGGAAGTTCGAAAAGCACGACGATCACTTTGAAAGCGAGACCTATGTGGTCTCAAGCGCTGTGGGCCACTTGGTCGAAATCCAAGCGCCCGAAGAGTTTGACGTCAAGCGTGGCAAGTGGAGCTTTGCCCACCTGCCTGTGATTCCGCCCTACTTTGATTTGAAGCCGGTTGAGAAAACCAAGAGCCGACTCAACGCCGTGGTCAAGCTGGCCAAACGCAAAGACGTGACCGCCTTGATCAACGCCTGTGATGCGGGCCGCGAAGGCGAGTTGATTTTTCGCTTGATCGAACAATACGCCGGTGGCAAAAAGCCGCTGGACAAACCCGTCAAACGCCTGTGGTTGCAGTCGATGACGCCACAAGCCATTCGCGATGGATTTGATTCGCTGCGCTCTGAGAAACAAATGCAAGGTTTGGCCGATGCGGCGCGCAGCCGCTCGGAGGCTGACTGGCTGGTGGGCATCAATGGCACCCGGGCCTTGACCGCCTTTAACTCGCGCGAAGGTGGCTTCTTTTTGACCACCGTGGGCCGGGTGCAAACGCCCACGCTGAGCGTGGTGGTGGAGCGTGAAGAGCAAATTCGCAAGTTCATCAGCCGCGACTACTGGGAAATTCACGGCAGTTTCCAAGTCGCCGCCGGCAGCTACCCTGGCAAATGGTTCAACCCCGAGCACAAAAAAGACGCCGAGGATGCAGAAAAAAAGCACGACCGCGTCTGGAGCGAAGCCGAAGCCTTGGCCATTGCTGACGCGGTGCGTCACCAAACAGCCAGCATCACCGAAGAAAGCAAGCCCACCACCAAGGCCAGCCCGGGCTTGTTTGACTTGACGTCGCTACAACGTGAGGCCAATGGCCGCTTTGGCTTCTCGGCTAAAACCACGCTAGCCCTGGCTCAAAGCCTGTACGAGCGCCACAAGGCCTTGACCTATCCACGGACCGATTCACGTCATCTGCCAGAGGACTACGTGCCCGTGGTGAAACAAACCTTTGAGATGCTGGCCGACAGCGGCATGAAGCACATAGAGCCACACGCCTTGGTGGCCTTGAACAACCAATACGTGCGCAAATTGCCCCGCGTGTTTGACAACAAAAAGGTCAGCGACCACTTTGCCATCATCCCCACCTTGCAAGCCCCCAGCGGCCTGTCCGAAGCTGAGCAAAAGCTGTACGACATGGTGGTGCGCCGCTTCATGGCGGTGTTCTTCCCCAGCGCCGAGTACATGGTGACCACGCGCATCAGCACAGTCCACGCTGCAGGCAAAGCGCACCACTTTCGCACCGAAGGCAAGGTTCTGGTCAACGCCGGGTGGATGGCGGTGTACGGCAAAGACGCGGCACAAGAAGCGTCCGATAACGAAGAGGACGGCAAAACCCTGGTGGCCTTGACACCAGGAGAGTCGGCCAAAAACGAACAAGCCCAAGCCAAGGGCTTGAAAACACGCCCCCCCGCACGCTACAGCGAAGCGACCTTGCTGGGCGCCATGGAAGGCGCCGGCAAGTTGGTGGAAGATGATGAGTTCCGCGAGGCCATGCAAGAAAAAGGCTTGGGTACACCTGCGACGCGGGCAGCCATCATCGAGGGCCTGATCAACGAAAAATACCTGATCCGCGACGGTCGCGAAATGATTCCAACCGCCAAAGCATTTCAGCTGTTCACCCTGCTGCGCGGCTTGGGTGTAGAAGAACTCTCCAAGCCCGAGTTGACCGGTGGCTGGGAACACAAACTAGCGCTGATGGAGCAAGGCGAACTCAGCCGTGAAGCGTTCATGCACGAAATTGCCGCCATGACCGAGCACATCGTCAAAAAGGCCAAAGAGTTTGACCGCGACACCATCCCTGGTGACTACGCCACCTTGAACACCCCCTGCCCCAAATGCGGCGCAGTGGTCAAAGAAAACTACCGTCGCTATGCTTGCGTTGGCAAAGACGGTGCGTCTGAGGGCTGTGGTTTTTCGATCAGCAAAATTCCGGGGGGGCGCACATTTGAGGCGGCCGAAGCCGAACAGTTCATCCGCGACAAAAAGATTGGCCCGCTCGACGGTTTCCGCTCCAAGGCGGGCTGGCCCTTCACCGCCGAGATTGCCCTCAAGTACAGCGAAGAAGACCAAAACTGGAAACTTGAGTTTGACTTTGGCGACGACAAAAACGCCGAGTCCGGTGAAATTGTGGAGTTTGGTGACAGCGAATCGCTGGGCAATTGCCACAAATGCGGCAGCCCCGTCTATGAACACGGCAGCAACTATGTGTGCAGCAAGTCGGTGCCCACGCATGCTCAAGCCACGCCCAGCTGCGACTTCAAGAGCGGCAAGATCATCTTGCAGCAACCGGTGGCACGCGAACAAATGACCAAGCTGCTGGCCGAGGGCAAAACCGACTTGCTCGACAAGTTTGTCTCGATGCGCACGCGCCGCGCCTTCAAAGCCTTTTTGCAATGGGACCCCGAAGCCGGCAAAGTCAACTTTGCCTTTGAGCCCCGCACCAGCAAATACCCGGCGCGTGGCGGTAAAACACCCACCACCAACGCCTTGATCAAGGCCGCAGGCAAGAAAGCGCCGGCCAAAACCGCCAAAGGCGCCAAAGGGGCCAAAGCAACCAAGGTCGATAAAGTGGCCAAGCCCAAAGCCCCTCGCCAGGTGACTGCAGGCTTCTTGCCAAGCACTGAGTTGGCCGCCGTGATCGGCAACGATGCCGTCGCGCGCACGCAAGTGATCAAGAAGCTGTGGGACTACATCAAAGCCAATGGCATGCAAGACGCCACCAACAAACGCGCCATCAACGCCGACGCCAAACTCAAGGCGGTGTTTGGCAAAGACCAAGTCACCATGTTTGAACTGGCGGGCATTGTGGGCAAACACCTGCGTCCCGTGGGCGAATAAGCATGGAGTGAACGAGTCCCAACGCCATGTCCATCCAGCCCCACGCCCCCCTGATCGCCAAGCCGCAAAGCATGCACTTTGCAGCGCCCTTGGGCCTGCAAAGCGGCGCGAGCTTGCGCGACTACACGCTCGCCTATGAAACCTACGGCACGCTCAACGCCGAGAAATCAAATGCCGTATTGGTCTGCCACGCCCTGAATGCCTCTCACCATGTCGCAGGTGTCTACGAGAACCAAGCCCACAGCGAAGGCTGGTGGGACAACATGATTGGCCCGGGCAAGCCGTTAGACACCTCGCGTTTCTTTGTCATTGGCGTCAACAACCTGGGTTCTTGCTTTGGCTCGACGGGCCCCATGCACACCCATCCTGACACCGGGCAGGTGTACGGTGCCGACTTTCCGGTGGTGACGGTGGAGGACTGGGTCAACGCCCAGGCGCTGTTGTTGGACGCATTGGGCATCAGACAACTCGCGGCGGTGATGGGTGGCAGCTTGGGCGGCATGCAAGCGCTGAGCTGGACGCTGCAACACCCCGAACGGGTGCGTCACGCCGTGGTGGTGGCCAGTGCACCCAATTTGACCGCTGAAAACATCGCTTTCAACGAAGTGGCGCGGCGCGCCATCGTGACCGACCCCGACTTTCATGGGGGGCATTTTTACCAATACGGCGTGGTACCCAAACGGGGCTTGCGCATTGCACGCATGGTGGGACACATCACCTATCTGAGCGACGATGTGATGAACGAGAAGTTTGGGCGAGAGCTGCGCGATGCTCTGGCTGGCAGCACCACCGGCTACCGCTACTCGACACAAGACGTCGAGTTTCAAATTGAAAGCTACCTGCGCTACCAAGGCGACAAGTTCAGCGAATACTTTGATGCCAACACCTATTTACTCATCACGCGTGCGCTCGACTACTTTGATCCTGCGCGCAGCTACGGGGGCGATTTGTCGGCCGCCTTGGCCCGCACCGCTGCCAAGTTTTTATTGGTGAGCTTTACCACCGACTGGCGCTTCTCACCCGCACGCAGCCGCGAGATCGTGCGCGCGTTGCTGGACAACCAACGCGATGTGAGCTACGCCGAAATTGACGCACCCCATGGCCACGATGCCTTTTTGCTCAATGACGCACGCTACATGGACGTGGTGCGCTCCTACTTTGAGCGCATTGCCCAAGAGACATCGCAAGCAGGAGGTGGCGCATGACGCACGACAGCCAACAACGCGCCTTGCAAGCGATTGCCGAACTGGTGCCCCACGGTAGCAGAGTGCTCGATTTGGGCTGCGGCGACGGTGCTTTGCTGGCGCATTTGCAACAACACCGTGGATGCACCGGCTACGGGGTCGAACTCAACGACGCCAACGTGCACGCCTGCGTGCAACGCGGCGTCAATGTGTTGCAACTCAACCTCGACCAAGGCCTGAGCTTATTTGGTGACCAGTCGTTCGATGTGGTGCTGCAAATCGACACCTTGCAACATTTGCGCAACGCCGAAACCATGTTGCGCGAGACCGCGCGCGTGGGTCGAATGGGCATCGTGGCCTTTCCCAACTTTGGCCACTGGCCCAACCGTTTGAGCGTGTTGCAAGGGCGTATGCCGGTAACCAAGCGGCTGCCTTACCAGTGGTATGACACCCCGAACATCCGCGTTGGCACCTTTGCCGACTTTGAGGTGCTGGCCACCCAAAACGGCTTGCACCTGCTGGATGCGTTTGGTCTGCAAGATGGCGCTCGCGTGGCGGTGTGGCCCAACTTGCTGGCCGGCACGGCAGTGTTCAAGTTTCAACGGGGTTGACGCACACGCGCTCCCCGAAACCGTTTGTTGATGCGTGTTGCCACGCAAGGAGTGTTTGTATGAATGCCCGAATTCCCAGTTCTGCGCTCGACAGCGCTCAAGTCTTGCAATCAGTGACACAGGCCTGGGACCGCGACATCGTGTCCCAACTCAGCGACTACATTGCGATCCCCGCCAAGTCCCCCGCATTCGATGCCAATTGGGCACAACACGGCCACCTCGAGAGCGTGGTGCAACGTGCCGCCGACTGGGTGCTGGCTCAACAGGTGGCGGGCCTGACGCTGGAGATCGTGCGCTTGCCGGGCCGCACCCCCGTGCTGTTTTTTGAAGTGGCTGCCACACGCGCCAGCCACAGCCAGAGCGAGACGGTGCTGATGTACGGCCACTTGGACAAACAGCCCGAGTTCAGCGGCTGGCGCTCAGACCTGGGCCCTTGGACCCCCAAGTACGAAGACGGCAAGTTATTCGGGCGGGGCGGGGCGGACGACGGCTATGCGGTTTATGCCAGCATTGCCGCCATCCAAGCCCTCAAAGCGCAAGCTGTCCCCCACCCACGCATCGTGGGGCTGATTGAAACCTGCGAAGAAAGCGGCTCGGCCGACTTGCTGCCCTATGTAGAGGCGCTGCGCACTCGGATGGGCAATGTCGCTTTGGTGATGTGCCTCGACAGTGGCGCGGGCAACTACGACCAGCTGTGGCTCACCACCAGTTTGCGTGGCATGGCCAGTGGCGTCTTGAAGGTCGAGGTGCTCAGCGAAGGCGTTCACTCGGGCGACGCCTCGGGGGTGGTGCCTTCGAGTTTTCGCATCATGCGCCATGTACTGGATCGGCTAGAAGACAGCGCCACTGGGCGTTTGCTGCCCGCGAACTTTCATGTCGAAGTACCGGCCGAGCGCTTGGCCCAAGCACGCGCCACGGCGGCGTTGCTGGGAGAGGAGTTGTACCAGCGCTTTCCTTGGGCTCACCATGACTGTGGGGGCGCCACGCTGGTGACCCTGCCCATGACGCAAGACCCGCTGCAAGCGCTATTGCAACGCACCTGGGCGCCCACGCTGAGCGTGACCGGGGCAGAGGGCCTGCCCGCCTTCAAAGACGCCGGCAATGTCTTGCGTCCCTCTACCGCCTTCAAACTCAGCCTGCGCTTGCCTCCGCTGGTGGATGCTGCGCAAGCGGTGCAAGAACTCAAAGCCTTGTTGGAAGACAACGCGCCGTACCAAGCGCGTGTGACCTTTCACGCCGAAGGCTCAGCCAATGGATGGAATGCGCCTGAGACGGCCCCATGGTTTGAGCACGCCTTGAACACGGCCAGCCAAGCGCACTTTGGCGCACCGTGTGGCTACATTGGCCAAGGCGGCACGATTCCGCTCATGAACATGCTCAGCCGCGGTTTCCCCAAGGCGCAAATGATGGTGTGCGGCGTGCTGGGCCCCAAGAGCAATGCGCACGGACCGAATGAGTTTTTGCACGTGCCCTACGCCAAAAAGCTCACCGCGGCGGTGGCACAAGTGATCGCGGCTATGCCAGCGTGAGGCGCGCCAACGCACCCAAGGCCGCCGTCTCGGCGCGCAACACGCGCGCCCCTAAGCTCAAGGCCACAAAACCCTGAGCTCGAACGGCGGCGTCTTCGGCGTCACTCAAACCTCCCTCCGGGCCATTGAGCAATACCCAGCTGAGGCTGTCGTCGGCACTGCTGGGCTGCGCCAGCAAAGTGGCCAAAGGCTGACTGCTGGGGTGCAAGGACAACACCGCCTGCACCAACGAAGGCGCTTGTTTGGACCTGTCTTGGGCAAGACGCGCCAACCAACTCTCCAAGCGCTCAGGCGCATCAATCAAGGGTAGGCGATTGCGCCCACATTGTTCACAGGCGCTGGCCGCCACCGCTTGCCAGTGGGCGAGTTTTTTGTCCGCACGCTCGCCGCTCAGACGCACCACGCTGCGCTCCGTCATCACCGGTGTGATGCGGGCCACGCCCAGCTCCGTGGCTTTTTCCACCAGCCAGTCCATGCGCTCGTTGGCGGGCGTGCCCACCACCAGGTGAACACGGCGTGTGGCCTCGCGCTCGATGGGGTGGTGCTCCCCCACACGCACGCGCACATCACTGCGGCTCATGTGTTCGACCTCAGCGGCAAATTCACCGCCCTCTCCATTGAAGAGGGTCAGCGCGTGTCCAGGCTGCATGCGCAGCACTTGCACATGGCGAGCCGCAGTCGCGGGTAGATCGATGGTGGTGCCGCTGGCCAGCGGCGTGGGGCAATGAAAGCGTGCCATGATCAAGCCCCACCACCAGCGCGTGGTGTGAGCTTGGGATAAGCCAGGCTGAGCGCAGGCTCGGTGCCTTCGACTTTATCGATCAATCGCAACAAGGGCGTGAGCTCGCTGTAGCGGCTGGCAGTGGATCGGATGTAGCCAATAAAGCGCGGCGCGTCGCCCAGGTATTTGGGTTTGCCATCGCGCAAGGTCAAGCGAGCAAAGATGCCTGCCACCTTCAGGTGGCGCTGCAAGCCCATCCACTCCACCGCACGCCAGAACTCACCAAAGTCTTGCGACCATCCGTCATGGTCGAGCAGGCCCAGTTTGCGCGCGCGCTCCCAATAGCGGATGGTGACGTCGAGCACAAAGTCTTCGTCCCAACTCAAAAACGCGTCACGCATGAGGCTGGCGATGTCGTACGTCACCGGGCCATAGACCGCGTCTTGAAAATCAAGCACGCCCAAACGCGGCTCGCTGGGGTCGTGCGGCATCATGAGGTTGCGCGGCATGAAGTCTCGGTGCACATACACACGGGGTGAGGCCAAGTTACGCTGCACAATGGTTTGAAAGGTGCGCGCCAGCATGTCGCGTTGCTTGTCGTCAAGTTGCACACCACGGTGCTGGGTCAGGTACCAATCGGGGAACAACGACAACTCGCGGGTCAGCAACGCCTCATCGTATGCAGGCAAGAGGCTTGGACGGCTGGCTTGCTGCCATGCCAACAAGGCGTCAATGGCGCGCATGTACAGCCCATGGTTGGCTTGTGGTTGGGTAGGGTCAATGACCTCCATCATGGTCTGCGCGCCCAGGTCATCGAGCAGCATGAAGCCTTGTGGCTCGTCCCACGCCAAGATACGCGGCACCAACAGGTGCGCGTCTTTCATCAAGCGGGCCACATGCACAAAAGGCTGGCAGTTTTCTTTGTCAGGCGGCGCATCCATGACGATGCACGAACCGGCGGCGGTGTCGACGCGAAAGTAACGTCGAAAGCTCGCATCGGCCGATGCTGCGCGCAAGGTGGCAGTTTGCACACCGTGCGCATGCACTTGGGCATTGAGCCATTCAATGAAAGCGCTGTGGCGCTCGGGTTGCGACCATTCAATGGCTGCAACGTGGGAGGAGCCCGAGGGCGTTGGGGTTGGGGGTGTGCTCATGGATAATCCAAATTCTACAAACCCGCTTTGTGCACACGTTTTGGAGATGGTGCTGACAAAGTTTTGCTTTTTGAAAGCTTGTCTCGCGTTCATGTCTTTGCCTGCATCTGCCCGTTTAACCTGCCTGCCTGTTGTGTGGGCGCTGGGCTTGCTGGCGGGCTCAGTGGGCGGGCTATTTTCTGCCGCAGCGCAAGAGACACAGGCCCCTTCATTGCGCTTGCGCCCCAGCAATACCTTGCAAGAGGCCATCCCCGAGGAGGTACGCAAGCTCTCCCCCACCTACATTCAAAGCGATCGATTGCGCGGTCAAACCGATGTGCGAACCGAGCTAGAAGGCCATGTGGTCCTGCGTCGCGGCAACTTGTTGCTCAAAGCCGACTCCGTGGATTACGACCAGGTGGAGGACTTGGCCAAAGCACGAGGCAACGTCACCATCAACACCTCCGGCAATGTCTACCAAGGCCCAGCGCTGGACCTGCATCTGGACGCGTTTGAAGGATTTTTCAGCCAGCCGACTTACCAACTGCTCAAAAACAAGGCCTACGGCAAAGCCGAGCGAATTGACTTTGTCGACAGCGCCCACACGGTGCTGCACAAGGCCGACTTCACCACGTGCCAGCGCAAGCCAGGCCCGAGTTGGTTGCCCGACTGGTTGTTCAAGGCCGACAAAATCACGCTCGACACCGATCGCAATGTGGGGGTTGCAGAAGGTGCCTCGTTGTACTTCAAGGAAGTTCCCATCTTGCCCGTGCCGAGCATTGACTTTCCTCTCAACGAAGAACGAAAGTCAGGATTTTTGCCCCCCACGATTGGGGTAGACAACATTGGTGGCCTAGAGTACACGCAACCTTATTACGTGAATTTGGCGCCCAATCGGGATGTGACGTTTTTCCCCACTTACTGGAGCCAACGCGGCCTGCGCATTGGCACAGAGTTTCGCTACTTAGAGAGCCAATCAGCGGCTGCTCCGTTTGGCGGCGAAGCCCGGGTGGATTACATGGAAAAGGACATGCTGCGCGGAGATCGGCGCTGGGGTCTTATGTTCAAGCACACCGGCTTGATCGACCCGTCCCTGGCAGGAGGCACGCTGGGCTTGAATGTGAATTTCAACCGCGTGAGTGACGACAATTACTGGAAAGATTTTTCCATGGTCAACAACAGCGGCGTGCAACGCTTGCTGTCGAGTGATGCTGGGCTGAATTGGACCGATGGCATTTTCAGCACCAGCTTGCGCGCACAAAAATGGCAAACTCTGCAGGACTTGGCCGACACCACCAACCGAATCACACCGCCATTTGACCGGGTACCTCAATTCATTGCCCGCATGCAACGCAGCAATGTCGCGGGTTTTGACTTCAGCATTCAGGGCGACTTGACCCGCTTTGAATCCAACCGCGATTACGAATGCTCCAACAGCAGTCTGTCCAATTACTGCGCGCCCAACGCCAACCGCAGCGTGGCCTCGCTCCAAGTCAGCCGTCCCATGGTCAGCGCGCTGGGTTACCTGACACCCAAAGTCCAGGTGAACTCACGCAGTTACCAGTTTGACGGCGGTCTGCCCAACAGCGCGTTGTATGACGGCCACATGGGCCAAACCAGCGCCAGCGTCTCGGTGCCCACCTTCAGCTTGGATGCGGGCACGACCTTGGAGCGCGATCACCGCTTGTTTGGCCGCGCATGGCGCCAAACCTTGGAGCCGCGCGCTTTTTACGTCTACACCCCCTACCGTGATCAAAACTACTTGCCCAATTACGACTCGGGAAGCAATTCTTTCAACTTTGCCAGTGTGTTCACCGAAAACGCCTTTGGCGGCTCGGACCGCATCTCCGACAGCAAATTGCTGACCTTGGGGGCGGTGTCGCGTTTTCTCGATCCGGACACTGGCGCAGAAGGTGCTCGTTTTGGCTTGGCACAGCGGCTTCGCATGCAAGAGCAGCGGGTGGTGATTCCGGGTGACGCGACAGCGAAAGCCGGTATCAGCGACATTTTGGGCGGCGCCACGCTCAATTTGAGTCGAAGTTGGGCCCTGGACTCGACCATCCAGTACAACCCCAAAACGGACAATTTCATGCGCCGCATGGTGGGGGGGCGCTACAGTCCGGGCTCCTACCGTGTGATCAATGCCGCTTATCGCTCACAAAACAACGACGACGGGTCTCCTTCCTCGCGCCAAGTCGATATTGGCTGGCAATGGCCCTTGCACGACCTATGGGGCGGACAAGATGAGCTGTTGGGTGAAGGCCGTGGCCTGGGCGAGGGGCGTTGGTACAGCGTGGCGCGGATGAATTTCAGCCCACTGGACAATAAAGTGGTCGAATCGATCATTGGCTTCGAATACGATGCAGGTTGTTGGGTCAGCCGTGTGGTGGCTGAACGGCTGCAAGTAACCGACGGCTTGGCACGCCAGCGTTTGCTGTTCCAATTGGAGTTTGTCGGTTTCTCGCGTTTGGGCACCAACGCTTTGGGATCGTTGCGCAGCAATGTGCCACGCTACCAACCCTTGCGCCAAAACTCGATGATGCCCAGCCGATTTGGCAATTACGATTGATGGTGACCATGTCTTTTTTTATGTCTCGCTCAGCCCTCCGGTTACCGCTGCTGTGGATGGCCCTCCTGGGCCTCAGCACCTCAAGCCTCGCGCAACCCGCACTCCAGGGCGGCGTGACGGGACGCAATTTCATCGTGGCGGTGGTGGATGCAGAACCCATCACCAACCACGATGTCAATTTGCGTGTCTCCCAAATTCGCCAGCAACTGAGCCAGCAAGGACGCAGCGTTGGCCCAGACAGCAGTTTGTTGCGCGAAGCGCTTGAGCGGCTGATCAACGAAAAAGCGCTCTTGCAATTTGCCAAGGAAACTGGGGTGGATGTGGACAACTCCAACGGCGAATTGTCCGAGCCTGCCACCAAGCCTGACACCGCCCGTGCGCTGGGTGCCCGCCAAGAGCAACGCGAGCAATTGACCTTGCAACGCTTGACGGAGCGCAATGTGCCTTCGCGCATCAAAATCAGCGATGCCGAAATCGACCAAGTGCTGCGTGAACAAAAGGGCGCTCAGGTCAACACGGCCGCTGACATCGAGCTTGGGCACATCTTGGTGGCAGTGCCCGAGTCCGCCAACGAAGAACAGATCCAACGATTGCAAAGCAAAGCGCAAGAGATCTTGACACGCTTGCAGCAGGGTGCAGATTTTTCAAGTGTTGCCAAAGAAGTCTCCGATGGGGCTGAGCGCGACAAAGGCGGATTGATGGGTTTGCGCCCCAGCGAGCGCTATCCGGCCTTGTTCGTGGACGCCACGCAGTCCTTGAAGGTCGGCGGCCTCAGTGAGGTGGTGCGGTCAGGCGCAGGCTTTCACATCCTCAAATTGGTCAGCAAACGAAGCAGCCAAACGATGACGGTGACGGAAACGCGGGTGCGTCACATCTTGTTGCGTCCCAACAGCCAACTGAGCCAAAACGCCGCGCGTGCGAAATTGGCGGAAGACCGCCGCGCGATCGAAGCGGGCAAAGCCGACTTTGCTCAATTGGCACAAGAACAATCGCAAGACACCAGCAGCACCAGCGGGGGTGACTTGGGTTGGGTAGGCCCTGGCATGTTTGTGCCGGAGTTTGAGCAAGTGATGAACAAATTGGCCATCGGCCAGATGTCTGACCCCACCGTCTCGCGCTTTGGGGTCCACTTGATTCAAGTCTTGGCACGCCGAGAAGCCGCCATCAGCGAGCGCGAGGTACGCGATATGGTACGCAACAGCTTGCGCGAGAAAAAATTCGATGAGGCCTACCAGCTGTGGGTGCAAGAAGTGCGCGGACGTGCTTACGTGGAATACCGTGACGCCCCTCAATAAGCTGGATCTGCGTTGAAACACATTGCCCGCAAGCGCTTTGGACAGCACTTTCTCACGGATGGCGCCATCATCGATGGCATCGTTCAAGCCATTGCGCCACTCGCGGGTGAGCCGATGGTTGAAATTGGCCCGGGTCTGGCCGCGCTCACCCAACCCTTGGTCGAGCGATTGGGTCACTTACACGTCATTGAATTGGACCGAGATTTGGCGGTTCGACTGCGCGCTCATGGCCACTTGAACGTGATCGAATCAGATGTGTTGCGGGTGGACTTCACCGCGCTGGCTCAGGACTTGAAAGTGCCACGCCTGAGGGTGGTGGGGAATTTGCCTTACAACATCTCCTCTCCCATCTTGTTTCACCTCTTGGACCATGTGGCAGTGATTCAGGATCAGCACTTCATGCTGCAAAAAGAGGTGATTGATCGCATGGTTGCCAAGCCCAGCACCGGCGATTACGGCCGCTTGAGCGTGATGCTGCAGTGGCGCTATGAGATGGAAAACGTGTTGTTCGTGCCACCGCAATCGTTTGAGCCTGCCCCTCGGGTGGACAGCGCTGTCGTGCGCATGGTGCCCTTGGACACACCGCCTGTGCTAAATCTGCGTTTGCTCGAAGAAATGGTGCAAGTGGCTTTCAGCCAACGGCGCAAGTTGTTGCGCCACACCCTTGGACGCTGGCTAGAAGCGCGCGGCTTTGCGGGCTCATTTGACACCCAGCGGCGTGCCGAGGAGGTTCCCGTCTCGCAGTACGTGGCCCTCGTCCAAAGCCTTTGAGGGGTGACACCAGCGTTCAAATGGCACAAAAAAGCCCGTCACGCACGGACAGGCTTTTTGCTGCGCACGCCCAGTGCACGGGTTCGATCAGGCGGCTGTCAACCAGTACCCCGCGTTGAATGGGCTGCTCATGCGCAAAGCCATGGGCGAGACGTCCACCAACTTGTCGGTTGGCATTTTTTCGCCTTCCTCCAAAGTCTCAGCGCCTTCGACGTCTGAGCCTTGGCCCAGCTTGTCGGCCGCAGGTGCGCGTGCCACAGAGAACGAGTAAAAGCAGCGGAAGGGGACTTTGCGGTCGGCCCAATAGTCTGAAGCATCACGGAAGATGTCCAGCAATTGCTCACGGGCTTCTTTGTCAAACTTGGCATGGGCCGGAATGTGCTCGAGCACCAGAATGAATCCGGGCTGAGGACCCGACTTGTGCAGGGGGTCGGTCATCCCATCGTACAAAGAGTCGAAGTTTTTACTGGCTTGTGCTGGGAACGTGAATTCTTTGGCGATCAAATCCAGCACATCTTGCTTGCTTTGGGTTTGAGCCAAATTGGCATACAAAAAATGGTGTCCAAGTGCTTGTGCAGCATCTTGCAAGTCTTGAACGCGAAATGCGCGAATCGACTGAACAATATTGGTTTTCACCGTACGTAGTGGCTGGTCCATCGCCGTCTAATTCCTGGGAAAAGTTGTGGGGAAAAGCTCGGGTAAACCCCGAAATTTGATGACATAGTGTCGCCGAAAGCCCACAAAAAAGCAAGCGCTCGCCCATCAAGGACGAGCGCTGAAGGGGTATTGATCGATAAAACTTCGCGAAAAGGCGAGCTTTAGCGTGTGGCGCTGGCGTCCGCCACCGTCAATGCGGTCATGTTGACGATGCGGCGCACCGTGGTGCTGGCCGTCAAAATATGAACGGGTTTGGCTGCTCCCAACAGCACGGGGCCAATGGCAATGTTGCCGCCTGCGGCGGTTTTAAGCAGGTTGTAGGCGATATTGGCTGCGTCCAAGTTCGGCAAGACCAGCAAATTGGCATTGCCGATGAGCGTGGACGTTGGCATGTGCGCAGCACGGGAGGCCCCATCCAAGGCAACGTCTCCGTGCATCTCGCCATCGATCTCAAGCCAAGGCGCTTTTTTCTGCACCAGGGCCAAGGTTTCACGCATTTTGATGGCCGTGGGTTGGTTGCTGCTCCCAAAGTTGGAGTGCGACAACAAAGCGGCTTTGGGGTGAATGCCAAAGCGACGCATTTCTTCCGCCGCCATGATGGTGATTTCGGCCAACTGTTCCGCGGTCGGGTCGTAGTTGATGTGGGTGTCCACCAGAAACACCTGGCGATCGGGCAACAACAAGCCATTCATGCAAGCGTACGTGCTGACTCCTGGACGGTTGCCAATGACTTGGTCCACATAGTTCAAATGGGTGTGCGGGGTGCTCCAAGTGCCACAAATCAAGCCATCCACCTCCCCTTTTTGCAGCATCATGGTGCCGATCAAGGACAGGCGGCGACGCATGTCGATCTTGGCCAATTGTTCGGTCACCCCTTTGCGAGCGGTCATCTTGTAATAGGTTTGCCAAAAGTCACGGTAGCGATGGTCTTGCTCCACATTCACCACTTGGTAGTCCACGCCCTCTTTCAAGCGCAAACCAAATTTCTCGACACGTTGCGCTATGACCGCAGGACGGCCAATGAGGGTGGGTTGGGCCAAGCCCTCGTCGACCACGATTTGCACGGCGCGCAGCACGCGCTCTTCTTCTCCCTCGGCGTAGCACACGCGTTTTTTGCTGGCGCGTTTAGCCGCCGCATAAATAGGCTTCATGGTGGAGCCCGATGCGTAAACAAAGCTCTGCAAACGCTCGATATAAGCTTGCATATCTTTGATGGGGCGCCGCGCCACGCCACTGTCAGCCGCGGCTTGGGCCACCGCGGGCGCAATCTTGATCATCAAACGAGGGTCAAAGGGTTTGGGAATGAGGTACTCCGGGCCAAACGCCAGGCTTTCTCCCGCATAAGCTGCCGCCACCACTTCGCTTTGCTCGGCCTGGGCCAACTCGGCAATGGCATACACCGCGGCAATCTCCATCTCATCGTTGATGGTGGATGCGCCTGCATCCAAGGCCCCACGAAAGATGTAGGGGAAGCACAAGACGTTGTTGACTTGGTTGTGATAGTCGGTGCGGCCAGTGGCGATGATGGCGTCGCTGCGCACCGCTTGGACATCCTCAGGCAAGATCTCCGGCGTGGGGTTGGCCAAAGCCAAAATCAATGGCGTGGCGGCCATTTTCTTGACCATCTCCGCCTTGAGCACGCCGCCTGCTGAGAGCCCCAAGAAAATATCGGCACCTTCGATCACATCCGACAACGTACGTGCAGAAGTTTTTTGGGCAAATTGAATTTTGTCCTCGTCCATCAACTCGGTGCGACCTTCGTAGACCACACCCGCCAAGTCGGTCACAAAAATATTGCTGCGCGGCACGCCCAGTTTGAGCAACAAGCCCAAACAAGCCAAGGCAGCAGCTCCAGCGCCAGAGGTGACAACCTTGACCTGCTTCAAATCCTTTTTGGCCACTTTGAGGCCATTCAAAATGGCAGCGCCCACCACAATGGCTGTGCCGTGCTGGTCGTCGTGAAAGACCGGGATCTTCATGCGCTCGCGCAATTTGCGTTCGACATAAAAACAGTCAGGCGCCTTGATGTCTTCGAGGTTGATGCCTCCAAACGTAGGTTCTAAGGCGGCAATGATGTCCACCAACTTGTCGAGGTTTTTCTCTTCAATCTCCAAGTCAAACACATCGATGCCAGCGAATTTTTTGAACAAAACCCCTTTGCCCTCCATCACCGGCTTGGATGCCAGTGGGCCAATGTCGCCCAGCCCCAAAACGGCTGTGCCATTGGAGATCACGGCCACCAAATTGCCACGGCTGGTGTATTTGTAGGCAGCGTCGGGGTCTTTGACGATTTCTTCACACGGTGCGGCAACACCTGGCGAATAAGCCAGCGCCAAGTCATGCTGGTTGACCAGCTGTTTGGTGGCCGCAATGGCGATTTTTCCGGGGGTAGGGAACTCGTGGTATTCAAGCGCCGCACGGCGCAGTTCTTCACGGGCTTGATTGGAATTGACGGCCATGTTGATCTCCTGAAAATGCAATGGGCCGCCATCTGGAATTCCAAACAACAGCCCAACAAGGCGGATTCATTGTAGGCCGGGCATGGCCCTTAATCAGAGGACCCCTCGCGCGCAGTGCGCCAGTGAGGATGTCAATGTTTGGAAAAACCCATCAAGCACGCATCAACGCTTCGATTTCAGACGCAATCACCGGCACCCCGCGCGTGATCAACTCACAACCGTGCGAGGTGACGATCGCGTCGTCTTCGATGCGAATGCCAATGTTCCAAAACGCCTCGGGCACGTCGTGCGCGGGGCGCACATACAGGCCTGGCTCAATCGTCAGCACCGCGCCCTCGCGCAAGATGCGACTGGGACGGTTGACGATGGTTTCGCCTGAAAGCGGGTCTTTGCGCTCGCTGTTTTGTCCCAACTCTGAGGGCTCCACGTAGCTGCCGCAGTCGTGTACATCCATGCCCAACCAGTGGCTGGTGCGGTGCATGTAAAAGGGGAAATAGGCTCGCTTTTCAATCACGTCTTGTGCATTGCCGTGCTTGCTGGGGTGCAACAAACCAAGGTCTAACAAGCCTTGCGCGAGCACCCGCACGCAGGCCTCATGAGGGTCGCTAAATCGCGCGCCAGCGCAAGTAGCAGCCACTGCCGCATCTTGACTGGCGAGCACCAAGTTGTAGAGATCTCGCTGTGGGCCAGTGAATTGGCCGTTGGCCGGAAAAGTTCGGGTGATGTCACTGGCATACCCATCCAACTCGCATCCGGCGTCAATCAAGACCAACTCCCCTGCACGCACAGGCGCAGCATCGGCACGGTAGTGCAGCACACAGGCATTGGCGCCCGCTGCCACGATGGAGGTGTAGGCTGGAAACTGCGAACCGTGCCGGCGAAACTCATGCAGCAACTCCGCATCCAAGTGGTATTCGCGCACGTCTTGTCCTGCGCGCAACATGTGCGCACAGGTTTGCATGGCACGTCTGTGCGCCCCTGCACTGATGACACTGGCGCGGCGCATGATGTCTTGCTCATGCGCGTCCTTGATCAACCGCATGTCATCCAGCGGCACACACAAGTCGCGCTGTTGGGCTGGGCACAGGGCACCAAAACGCACCCGCGCGCGTACGGCGTTGAGCCAACCGTCGACACGGCTCTCCAAGCCCTTGTGGGTGGCAAACGGGTACCAAACCGTGTGCTGGTTCTCCAGCAGTTTGGGCACGTGGTGATCGAGTTCGGCCACCGAATTGGCGACATCGACACCCAGCGCATCGACCGCCGCACCAGGGCCGAGTCGATAGCCGTCCCAAATTTCGCGTTCTAAGTCCTTGGGTTGGCAAAACAAGGTGCAGCGCCCCGTGGCTTCGAGCACCAACCAGGCATTTGGCTCCGTGAAACCCGTCAGGTAATAAAAGTAGCTGTCATGGCGATAGGGAAAGTCACTGTCGCGGTTGCGGGGATGCTCAGCTGCCGTGGGGATGATGGCCACACCGCCCGCGCCCAATTGGGCCGCCAAGGCCGCACGGCGCTGCGCATACACGTTAGGAGTTGTTTGGGTCATGGGGTTTTGCGCATCCAAGGTGAAAGGGTAAGGTCCTACAAGCCAAGCTCAAGACAGCCGGTTCAACGCCCCAAGTCTCTCGGGCGTGCCCACGTCGGTCCACGGACCGTCATAGATCTCGGCGCTCACCGCCTGATTGTCCATGGCGGCCCTCAACATGGGGGCCAAGGGGGCTTTCACACCCTGCGCGTTCCCGCTGGACAGCGCACACCATGGCGCTTGAAAAAATGCACGTTTGTAAAGCGCCAAGGTGCTAAAGGTCCAACGAGGGGCCTCAGCGTGCGCCTCGCGGGCCTGCTCAGGCACCTGCCCGATGGGCTCGTGCTTAGGCAGGTTCAGCGCCAGTCCGTCTGCAGACAAACCAAAGTCTCCCCGTGGGTTGTGCTCGGGATTGGGTACCAGCCAAAGATGGGCGAGTTGAGGACTGGCTATGAAGCGCGCGCGCGCTTCCAGAGAAAACACAAACTCTGGGGCAAACACATCGCCCGCGGCCACCCAAAACACCTCATCGAGTTGCGGCAGCGCGCGCACAATGCCGCCTGCCGTTTCAAGCGCGCCGCCAAAGTCCACGCCCTCTTGGGAATAACGCAGATGCATAGGCACTTGGCCCGCGGCTTCAAACACTTGGCCAAAGTGCTGTGGAATTTGCTCCCCCAGCCAAGCCGTGTTGATGACCAAGTGCTGCACGCCCCCGCGCTGCAAGCCCTCCATGGCCCACTGCATCAAGGGTTTGCCACGCACGGCGAGCAAGGGTTTGGGTGTCTCATCGGTGAGCGGGCGCATGCGCTCGCCACGGCCAGCAGCCAAGAGCAAGGCCGTGGCCACCGGGGCTGATGTAGGGATGGCGCGATTCATGACGCAACGAGTGTAGCCAGCGGTTGGTCCCTCATCACACCCCAGACCAGGGCGAGATCGGGCGGCTGTGGAGCTGCTCGCTAAAATCTGAGGTTTCCCTCATCACCCCCGGAGTCGCCTGACATGGCAAACACCCAACAAATGGCCAGCGCAATTCGTGCCCTGGCAATGGACGCTGTCCAACAAGCCAACTCAGGACACCCCGGCGCGCCCATGGGCATGGCCGATATGGCCGTGGCTTTATGGGGCGAGCACCTGCGTCACAACCCGAAGAATCCTCATTGGCTCAACCGTGACCGCTTTGTGCTGTCCAACGGTCACGGATCAATGTTGATTTATGCCTTGTTGCACCTCACCGGCTACGACTTGCCGATGAGCGAGTTGAAAAACTTTCGCGTGTTACACAGCAAAACGGCCGGTCATCCTGAAGTGGGCGTGACCCCAGGCGTTGAGACGACGACAGGGCCCTTGGGCCAAGGCATCACCAACGCAGTGGGCATGGCTTTGGCCGAAAAGCTGCTGGCCAGCGAGTTCAACCGCGAAGGTCACGCTGTGGTCGACCACCACACCTACGCCTTCATGGGCGACGGGTGTTTGATGGAAGGCATCAGCCACGAAGCCTGTTCTTTAGCGGGTGCTTGGAAATTAAACAAATTGATCGCGCTGTATGACGACAACGGCATCTCGATCGACGGCCAAGTGGCCCCTTGGTTTGCTGACAACACCCCCGAGCGCTTCAAAGCCTATGGGTGGCAGGTGATAGGTCCGATCAACGGACATGATGTTGCGGCTGTGAGCCAAGCCATCGCCAAAGCCAAATTGAGTGCGGACAAACCCACCTTGATTGTGTGCAAAACCAGCATTGGCAAAGGTAGCCCTAACCGCGCTGACACCGCAAAAGCCCATGGTGAGCCTTTGGGTGCTGAAGAAATTGCGTTGACGCGCGCCGCTATAGGCTGGAACCACGCTCCATTTGAAATACCCAAAGCGGTTTATGCCGATTGGAATGCCGCCGCCAAAGGCAAAGCCTTGGAAGCCGAATGGAAAACTGCATTCAACGCCTACAAAGCTGCTTACCCAGCCCTGGCCAAAGAACTGCTTCGCCGCATGGCGGGCGAGCTGCCCAAAAACTTTGCCCAAACAGTGGTCGACACCGTGATTGGTGCGCACACCAAGGCAGAAACTGTGGCCAGCCGCAAAGCCAGCCAGTTGAGCTTAGAAGCGTTCACGGCCGCATTGCCCGAAATGCTGGGCGGCAGCGCCGACTTGACCGGCTCTAATTTGACCAACACCAAGAGCACGCCGAACCTGCGCGTGGATTTGGCGGGTCACGTCGTGAAAAATGAAGCGGGTGTCGGTGGACGTCACATCAACTATGGTGTGCGTGAGTTCGGCATGGCGGCCATCATGAATGGCTTGGCGCTGCACGGGGGATTCATTCCCTACGGTGGCACCTTCTTGACCTTCAGTGACTATTCCCGCAACGCGATTCGCATGGCAGCGCTGATGAAGCAACGCGTGGTCCATGTGTTCACCCACGACTCCATTGGTTTGGGCGAAGACGGCCCCACGCACCAGTCGATTGAACATGCGGCCTCGCTGCGTCTGATCCCCAACCTGGATGTGTGGCGTCCCGCCGATACGGCTGAAACCGCTGTGGCTTGGGCCGTGGCACTGCAAAACCAACACAAGCCCACGGCCTTGTTGTTGAGCCGACAAAATTTGCCTTACTTGCCCAAAGGCGAGGCCCTGCTCAGCCCAGCGGCTGGCGATATCTCGGGCCTAGACGCCATCAACAAAGGGGCTTATGTATTGGCTGAGCCCACCGAGGTGGGCTTGAAGAAGAAAGCCCAGGCGGTGATTTTGGCCACAGGCTCGGAAGTTCACTTGGCCCTCAAGGCACAAGCATTGTTGGCTCAGAAAAAGATTGCCGTTCGCGTGGTGTCTGTGCCCAGCACCACCACCTTTGATCGCCAAAGCGTGGCCTACAAATCGGCGGTGTTGCCTGCCCACTTGCCACGCATTGCCGTGGAGATGGGCTCGAGCGACGGTTGGTGGAAATATGGCGTATCCGCTGTTGTTGGCATCGACACCTATGGTGAGTCAGCTCCTGCGCCGGTGTTGTTCAATCACTTTGGCTTCACCCCCGAAAACGTCGCCCAGACGGTGCAAGCTGTGCTGGCTAAGTAACTGTTTCACAAATTCATTTTTAACTTTAGAAGGGTAATTCCATGGCTATCAAGATCGGTATCAACGGCTTCGGTCGTATCGGACGTATGGTGTTTCGCGCCGCCGTGCAAAACTTCAACGACATCGAAGTGGTTGGCATCAACGACTTGTTGGAGCCTGATTACTTGGCTTACATGCTCAAGTACGACAGCGTGCATGGCCGCTTCAAAGGTGAGGTGTCAGTCGATGGGGGCCACTTGGTGGTCAATGGCAAGAAGATTCGCTTGACCCAAGAGCGCGACCCATCGGCCTTGAAGTGGAACGAGATCGGTGCCGACATCGTCATCGAAGCCACTGGCTTGTTTTTGGACAAGCCCACGGCTGAAAAGCACCTGGCTGCTGGGGCCAAGAAAGTGCTGCTGTCGGCGCCTTCCAAGGACGACACCCCCATGTTTGTGTATGGCGTGAACCACACCACCTATGCAGGCCAGGCCATTGTCTCCAACGCATCATGCACCACCAACTGCTTGGCGCCTGTGGCCAAAGTGTTGAACGACAAATGGGGCATCAAGCGTGGCCTGATGACCACCGTGCACGCCGCCACAGCCACCCAAAAAACCGTGGATGGTCCTTCAAACAAAGACTGGCGCGGCGGACGTGGCATCTTGGAAAACATCATCCCTTCCAGCACTGGCGCAGCCAAGGCTGTGGGTGTGGTGATCCCTGAGCTCAACAAGAAGCTCACAGGCATGTCCTTTCGCGTGCCGACGTCTGACGTGTCGGTGGTGGACTTGACGGTTGAGTTGAACAAGGAGGCCTCTTACGCCGACATTTGTGCCGAGATGAAGGCACAAAGCTTGGGCGCTTTGAAAGGCGTGTTGGGTTACACCGAAGACAAAGTGGTGGCCACCGACTTCCGCGGCGAGCCATGCACCAGCGTGTTCGATGCGGATGCAGGCATTGCGCTGGACAGCACCTTCGTGAAGATCGTCTCTTGGTACGACAACGAGTGGGGCTATTCGAACAAATGTCTGGAGATGGTTCGCGTCATCGCCAAATAATTGTTCCGCCCCGCTCACTTGACGTGAGCGGCAAGCTCAAAGCCCGCGCTTGATCCACGCGGGCTTTTTTTCGCCAGCCCAACTCGGGTTTGTCGCCTTGATGTGACACGCAGCGACTCACCTGCGCTAAAAACGCCCCAAAGATGCGCGAAAGCATTCCTTTGGTGCGTTTTTTGCTTGCGTTTGGTGCGCTCGTCAAGAGCAGCATTTTTTTGCACCAAAAAAGTTCATAAATCAAGGATTCACTCATGGAAGCACTCAAACAGGGCGCCGATGCGCTTTTCATTCTGCTAGGCGCCATCATGGTGCTGGCCATGCATGCCGGCTTTGCTTTTCTGGAGTTGGGCACGGTTCGCAAAAAAAACCAAGTCAATGCGCTGGTGAAAATTTTGGCTGATTTCAGCATGTCAACCGTGGTTTATTTTGTGGCTGGCTACAGTGTTGCCTATGGCGCAAGTTTCTTGGTGGGCGCAGAAGCTTTGGCCGAGAAAAACGGATATGAACTTGTGAAGTTCTTTTTCTTGTTGACTTTCGCGGCCGCTATACCCGCCATCATTTCTGGGGGCATTGCTGAGCGCGCCAAGTTTTGGCCTCAACTCATCGCAACCGCGGTGATCGTGGGCTTTGTCTACCCCTTTTACGAGGGCATCGCGTGGAACCAGCATTTTGGTTTTCAAGCTTGGCTCAAAGCCCTCACGGGTGAGGAGTTCCATGATTTCGCGGGCTCGGTGGTCGTGCATGCCGTTGGGGGGTGGATTGCTTTGGCTGCTGTGCTGCTCCTGGGCGCGAGAAGCAACCGTTACCGCAAAGATGGCGCAATCTCCGCACACCCGCCTTCGAGCATTCCTTTTCTGGCCTTAGGGGCTTGGATTTTGATGGTGGGTTGGTTTGGATTCAACGTGATGAGCGCCCAAACCTTGGACAAAATTTCCGGTTTGGTCGCCGTGAATTCACTCATGGCGATGGTGGGCGGCACGTTGGTGGCGTTGTTGGTGGGTAAAAACGACCCCGGCTTTGTACACAACGGCCCACTGGCGGGTTTGGTGGCTGTCTGTGCAGGCTCTGATGTGATGCATCCCCTGGGCGCACTTGTGGTCGGTGGCGTAGCTGGCGCTATTTTTGTGCTCATGTTCACCCTGACTCAAAACAAGTGGCGCATCGACGATGTGTTGGGTGTATGGCCTTTGCATGGCGTGTGCGGCACATGGGGGGGAATTGCGGCTGGCATTTTTGGGGCCCCCGCCTTGGGAGGGCTGGGAGGTGTCAACGTGTTCGCCCAAATTGCGGGGACCGCTTTGGGTGTTTGTTGGGCCTTGATGGCGGGTTTTTTAGTCTATGGTCTTTTGAAAATCACGCTGGGTTTGCGCATGAGCCAAGAAGAAGAGTTTGAGGGTGCAGACCTCTCGATCCACAAGACCAGCGGCACCCCAGAACACGAAACGAACTGGTAAGCGGCATGAACTGTGGTTTTTTGACACATCAAATCACGCAAATACAGGTAAACGCTTGGTTTTAGTGATCACTTGTGCTCCATAATGGTCTTTGCTGTATGGGCGCTTGCGTCTGCACAGTGTGTTTGGTGATCGGTTAGTTTCGCGCCACCGCTTTGGTTGCGTTGTGCATTCGGGACTCCATCGCTTGTTTTTTGTGTTTTAAGGAGTCCCTTTCATGGGCAATAAACTGTACGTCGGCAATTTGCCGTATTCGGTACGCGACAGCGATCTTGAGCAGTCTTTTGGACAGTTCGGTACTGTGACCAGCGCCAAAGTCATGATGGAGCGCGACACAGGTCGTTCCAAAGGTTTTGGATTTGTGGAAATGGGCAGCGATGCCGAAGCACTTGCTGCTGTTGAAGGCATGAACGGCGCACCTTTGGGTGGCCGCAGCCTGGTGGTCAACGAAGCCCGTCCAATGGAGGCTCGTCCTCCACGCACGGGTGGCGGTGGCTACGGTGGTGGTGGTGGTGGCGGCGGCTACGGTGGTGGCGGTCGTGAAGGCGGCGGCGGCGGCGGTTTCCGTAGCCCATACGGTGGCGGCGGTCGCGAAGGCGGCGGTGGCCGTAGTGGCGGCGGCGGCGGTGGCCGTGGCGGCTTTGGTGGCGGTGGCAACAGCTACTGATCTCACCCTTGGATTTCTTTGATCAGTCACACGGATTCACTATGTAAATAGGTGTCTGTGTGCTTGAGTAAAAATGCCCCGTGATCAACGGGGCATTTTTCTTTGTGCAACTCGCAAAACCACCTGTCTGGACAAGCACCTGGGCTGGGCGAGGATTTTTTGACCTCCTGCCTATTGCGTCTTGGGTTTTCGCGCTGCCAGGCTCCCATGCACTCGCCCTTGGAGTTGCAGCACCCGGTCTAAATTGTCATACACCAAATGATCCGCGGTGAATCGATCCTGCGCCCCTCGAAGCAACTCCACAGGCAAGTGGGTCCGAACGATTTCCGTATTGGCAAATAGATGCAAAAACTCACTGTGCAACTCACTGCGTGGTTGAGTCTCCACAGAGGTCATGTTGATCGCATCTCGAATCAAAACGGCGTTTTCAAACAACTGCACTTCTGACCCGTCGGCGTTGATCACGGCGCGCATCGCTCGCGCGGTCGTCACCCGACCTTCTTTGGATATGGCTCGAATGCGAGGTTGTTCAATTTCAAGGGTGTCCGTGTCGGGGAAATGTCTGCCTTGCCTACCGACCATCTCGCTTTTGAGTCGCCCGTGCTGGTCAAAAATTTTGAGCGAGAAATCCTGCATGAAATAGTCCGGCGCATGGTGCGGCTCGGCAACCTGCGCCACATCTGTCACGCTTGGCGTGTTACGAACCAACCAGTAGGTAGCCAACGCCATCAGCCCCATCAACATAATGGGCAAATAAACGCTGAAGCGGTCCCAGATCTGTCGAATGCGCATCCACCAAGTGACCGCTGGCGGCACAACACTCATGCCACATAGCCTCGCCATAAGTCAGCATAACGGCCTGAGGCGACCAACATCAGATCACACAATTCGCGAGCAGCGCCGTGTCCACCACTTTGCTGGGTCACGTGGTGTGCAATGGCTTTGACCTCTGCATGCGCATTGCTCGGAGCACAAGCAAAAGCAACCCTCAACATCAATGCCAAATCGGGCCAATCGTCACCCATTGCTGCTGCCTGTGACCACTCTAACCCCAAGGACTGTAAAACCTGTGCTGCCGCTGGCGCCTTGTCCTCCGTTCCGTAATGAACGTGCTCGATGCCCAAGGCTTTCAATCGCGTACGCAATGGGGCGCTGTCGCGCCCCGTGATCACCGCTGGCGTGATGCCTGCTCGCTGAAGCATCTTCAACCCATGCCCATCCAGTGTCGAAAAGCGCTTGATGGTTTCCCCTTCTTGGGTGAAATACAAGCCCCCATCCGTGAGAACGCCATCCACATCAAAAAAAACCACCTTGATGCCTTGGGCTTTGAGCAACAAGGCAGGTTCGAAATACAGAGCAGGCGTCGCAGGGGTTGGAGTCGACATGATCAGATCACTTTGGCACGCATCAAATCGTTGGTGTTGATGGCCCCACACAACACCCCTTGATCATCGATCACCAACACGCTGGTGATTCGGTGTAACTCCATCAACTCAGCGGCTTCTGCGGCCAAGGCATGGGCACGCACCGTGCGGGGCAAAACATGCATGACTTGCTCAGCAGTAAGGCTGCGCATATCCACGCCCTTTTCGATCAATCGGCGCAAATCGCCATCGGTAAAAATACCCAAGACTTTGCCTTGCGCATCGGCAACGGCCGAGGCGCCCAAGCCTTTGGCGCTCATCTCACGCATCAAATCGCTGAAGCTCGCAGTGGGCAAAACACTTGGAACGGCATCGCCTTTGCGCATCACATCGCTCACATGGGTCAGCAAGCGCCGACCCAAAGCACCTCCTGGGTGAGATCGAGCAAAGTCTTCTGCTTTGAACCCGCGCGCGTCTAGCAACGCCACCGCCAAAGCGTCGCCCAACGCCATCTGCGCCGTGGTGCTTGCTGTCGGAGCCAGATTCAAGGGACAAGCTTCTTTGGCCACGCCGCTGTCGAGCACGATATCGGCGTGAAGCGCCAAGGTCGACTCAGCGCCTCCGGTCATGGCAATCAGGGGTACGCCTTGGCGCTTGAGAACGGGCAAGATGGCCGAGAGTTCTTCGCTTTCGCCACTGTTGGAGATAGCGATCACCAAGTCGCTGTCTTTGACCATCCCAAGATCGCCGTGGCTGGCC
Organism: uncultured Burkholderiales bacterium; assembly: GCA_903906635.1. Lineage (GTDB taxonomy): Bacteria > Pseudomonadota > Gammaproteobacteria > Burkholderiales > Burkholderiaceae_C > Limnohabitans. The sequence goes on from CAIVLE010000080.1 coordinate 30,702, forward strand.
TCAGCAGGATGAACAAACATGGCGGGTGTCCCGGTTGACGCCAAGGTCGCCGTGAGTTTTCGGCCAATGTGGCCACTCTTGCCCATGCCCATGACCACCACGCGCCCTCGAACATCCAAAATAGCCCGCACCGCGTGAACAAAGCTTGACGACAACCGCTCACGCAGCTGGCGCACAGCCTCCGCTTCAATTTCGAGCGTTTCATGCGCCAGCGCCAACACGCGTTGCTCGTTCAACGCGCCCAGCGGGCTTGCATGATCTGTGGGAATGTTCATGATCGAATTTTATCGGTCCGTTGCGGTTTACTTGCCAATACAAAAGCTAGAAAAAATCACGCCCAACAAATCGTCGGAAGTGAACTCTCCCGTGATGCCATTGAGTGCATTTTGTCCAAGTCGCAATTCCTCTGCCAACAAGTCCAAGGCCGGCGTTTGGGCCTCTAAGCACGCACTGGCTTGCGCCAAATGTGTCTGTACGGCCCTCAGCGCCTGAACGTGCCTCTCGCGGGCCATGAACAAACCCTCTGCATTGCCTGCCTGCCAACCCACCAGCTCTAGAAGTTTTTTTCTCAACGCTTCTAACCCTTGCCCGGTCTTGGCAGACACCATCAAGCCCTCGCTTGTTGGCGCCTGCGACTCGCAGGCATTGCACGCATCGGCCTTGTTCCACAAATGCAAAACGGGGACATGGCGCGCCAAACTAGCGGCAAGTGTGGCCTGAATGTTCGCCTCGGCTTGCTGATATGAAGGGTCTTGATGGCGCGTGAGATCATGCAAAAACAACACGGCATCGGCGTGAACAATTTGCTCCCAAGCCCGCTCCATGCCAATGCGCTCGACCTCGCCCACCTCAGGATGATCACGCAAGCCCGCCGTATCAACGACATGCAGAGGGACCCCCTCAATTTGAATGGTTTGCTGAACCACATCGCGGGTGGTTCCCGCAATCGGGGTGACGATCGCCAACTCACGGCCAGCCAAAGCATTAAGCAAAGAGCTCTTGCCCGCATTGGGCTGTCCGGCAATCACCACACGAATACCTTCTCGCAATAGGGCGCCTTGGCGAGTACGCACCATCACCGCTAAGAGGTTTTCTTGCAGGCGAGCCAGTTGTCCACGGGCGTCGGCTTGTTGTAAAAAATCAATGTCTTCCTCTGGAAAGTCGAGCGTTGCCTCTACCAGCATACGCAAATGAATGAGCGCATCGCGCAGGTGATGAATCTCAGCAGAAAACGCTCCAGACAAAGAGCGCGTGGCGCTGCGCGCTGCGGCTTCGGTGCTCGCATCAATCAAATCTGCCACGGCCTCGGCCTGCGCCAAATCAAGCTTGTGGTTCAAAAACGCGCGTTGCGTGAACTCTCCAGGCAAGGCCAACCGTAGACCCGGCAACAGCGACGAAACACCCCCACCGGCGCCCGCAGCAACCTCTAAACAGCGAGCGAGCAACAACTGCAAAACCACCGCTCCGCCGTGGCCTTGGAGCTCCAACACATCCTCTCCGGTGTAGCTGTTGGGCGCAGAAAAGTACAAGGCCAACACATGGTCAATCGCAAGCCCTTGTGCATCTTTGACGGGCAAATAGGTGGCCTCACGTGCTTTGAGCTCGCGCCCGCACAACGCCTTGACCAGTGGCAAAAGAGACTTTGCGCTGAGACGAACGATCCCCACCGCACCACGCCCAGGTGCGGTGGCAATGGCAACGATGGGGGCGTCGTGTTGGGACAGCATGGTGTGGCTTTTCTGGAAAAAACCCCGCGGTCCCAGAGAACAGCGGGGTTTTAGGACAGCGAAATGAGGGCTTAGAACTTGGGTAAATTGAACTGCGGTGGTACACCCATGCGCGTATTGATGAGCCATTGCTGCGCAATAGACAAGACGTTGTTGGTGATCCAGTACAACACCAAGCCGGCGGGGAAGAAGAAAAACATGACGCTGAATGCCAGGGGCATGATCCACATCATTTTGGCTTGCATGGGGTCTGGCGGCGCGGGATTGAGTGCTGTTTGCAGCATTGTGGTGAGCGTCATCACCAAGGGCAAGATGAAGAACGGATCTGGTGCTGCCAAATCATGAATCCAGCCAATCCACGGGGCATTGCGCATCTCCACCGTAGACAGCAAAACCCAATAAAGTGCAATGAACACCGGTATCTGAATGGCAATGGGAAGGCACCCGCCCATGGGGTTGACTTTCTCTTCGCGGTAGATCTTCATCATCTCCATTTGCATTTGTTGCGGATTGTCTTTGAGTCGTTCACGCATTTCCATGATGCGCGGATTGACCGCTTTCATCTTGGCCATGCTTTTGTAAGCATGGGCATTCAACCAAAAAAAGCCGGCTTTAAGCAGCACCACCAGCGCCACGATCGACCAACCCCAGTTGTTCAAAATGCCATTGAGCTTGTCCACCAACCAGTAAAGGGGCTTGGCCAAGATGGTGAGCCAGCCGTAGTCTTTGACCAACTCCAGACCCGGATAAAGCGCCTCGAGTTTTTTCTCTTCTTGGGGCCCCGCAAAGAAACGTGACTCCACTGTTTTGGTGGCGCCTGGTGCGATGCTTTCAACAGGCGCAATCATGCCCACGGAATACAAATTGGTATCGACCTTGCGCATGAAGTTTTCGCGCGGGGTGCCATCTGGAAGCAGCCAAGCGGTGGCAAAGTAGTGCTGCACCATGGCGATGTAGCCATCGTTGCTTTGTTTTTGAAATTCCAGTTTGTCTTTTTCAATGTCTTTGAATTCGACTTTTTGGTATTTCTTTTCCCCGGTGAAAACTGCGGGGCCTGTGAACGTTGAGTAAAAAGAAGACTCACCATCAGGCTTGTTGCCGTCGCGCACCAATTGGTAGTACAACTGGAGCGACACCGCTTGATTGCTGGTGTTGATGATCTCGTGCTTAACCGCCATGTCGTAATCGCCAGGCTTGAGGGTGTAGGTCTTGACCAGCTTGACACCATTTTCAATGGGCGACTCAAAAACGACCGACAAGTCCTTGTCCTGCGCTTCAAGTTTCCGAGGACCAGGACGAAGTGTCATGATTGTTTTGTGCGTTGGAAAAGCTGTGCCAGATGCGCTGGCGATGAGCCCTGTTTGTGCCAGATACACACGGTCTTTGCTGTCATCCAGCAGAACTTCGTTTTGGTTTGGGTGGTGAACATCAACGTGCTTGCGCAGCTCAGCGCGCGAGAGCGTTCCCCCTTCGGTGTCAAACGTGAGTTTGAGTACATCCGTGAGAATTTCCACTTTTTCTTTGGAAGCCTGGCTTTGTGAAGCCGTAACAGGCAGGCTAGCCGGCGAGGCCAATGGCGCCACCACAGCGCTAGGCACGGAAGTCGCTCCCGTTGCTTTTGAAGCCGCTTGCGGTGTGGCTGTTTGTGATGCGGGCGTTGGAAAGAACGTGGCCTTATGCCCGTTGTATACCTGCCATTGATCCCACAGCAAAACCATGGAGAAACCAAAAATCACCCACAAAATGGTGCGGCGAATGTCGTTCATGAAGTTTTCTTTCCGGAGTTGGAAGATGACAAAAAAGTAAAGGTTTTCAGCTCTTGAGGTACTGGGTCATGTCCACCGAGACACCAAGGGTGACAACGCCCCAAACGCTTGAGTGTCAAATAAGAGCCATGCGCGGCACCGTGAGTGGCCAAAGCTTGCAAGGCATACACAGAACAGGTAGGTTCAAAACGGCACGCCGCTCCCAACCAGGGGCTCAACAAAAGACGATATGCCCGAACGCAACGGATCAAAAAGTTCTGCATCATGTCACAGCAATCTTCTCAAACAATTGTGTCAGCTCCGCTCTGACCGCCTGCTTGAGCGCCAGCGAAGAGGCACTCACAAACTGTTTGCGATCAAATCCTGTCTTGAGCCGCACCACATATGCCGTGGGTTTGAGACGCCCCTTGAGTGATGTGCAGACATGGTGAATTTGTCGTTTGATCAAATTGCGCGTCACCGCATGCTTGGCCCACCGTTTTGGTGTGACCGCGCCGAGCATCAAGATGCCTTCAGCAAACAGGGCCGGGGTTTTCTCAAACCCAGGCCCTGCGGAGGCTTTATCAGCATGCCGCCATTCGTGCAAAACAAAATGTGGCGTTTTTGCCACCGTGCTCGCAGCCATGACCGCTTGAAACTCTGACCACTGCTTCAGACGTTCCACGGCAATGCGCTCGCGGGTCTGTTCAGGGATCAAAGATTAGACGGCCAAGCGCTTGCGGCCTTTGGCACGACGCGCATTGATGACCGCACGGCCACCGCGGGTTTTCATGCGGACCAAGAAACCATGGGTACGGGCGCGGCGAGTTTTAGAAGGCTGGTAAGTGCGTTTCATGTTGATTCCAAATGTCTGAACCCCGATGATCAGGGAAACCAACGATTATCTCAAATTTTTATCCCCACCACAAGCCCTGTGTTGCTGTATGCTTTTTAGCTTAATTTTTGGGCTGTCAACTATTTTCACCTTCTGTGGATAATTTTTTGATAAAGTGCTGTTTTTAGTGCTTTTACACAAAGCTATCCACAGAAAGAATCATGACTCAGGGATCCTCCCCTTCCAGCCATCTTGACCATTTACCCGATGGCGCTGGCGACGGATTATGGCAAGCATGCGTTGACCAATTGGCGCAAGAACTCCCCGAGCAGCAGTTCAATACGTGGATCAAGCCTTTGGTCGCCACGGTTGCACAAGACCTCAGCCGAGTTGTCGTTCTTGTTGGTAATCGCTTCAAACTTGACTGGATTCGCGCTCAATACGCCAATCGCATATCTGCCATCTTGCATCAAATGTATGGGCAACAGGTTCATCTTGAACTAGCAATAACCCCCAAAGAGTCCCCCATCAGATCTCGACCTGTTTCCTTTTCTCAGGAACTGGAATCCTTGCCTGAGAGCTTGATTGGACTGGAGGAAACAGCACCCAACGGTCCCAGGACGAGGCTCAACACGGCCTTGACGTTTGATAGTTTGGTAGAAGGAACAGCCAACCGCATGGCCCGTGCTGCAGCGATGCATGTGGCAACCATGCCTGGCCAGCTCTACAACCCACTGTTTATATACGGCGGGGTTGGCTTGGGAAAAACGCACCTGGTCCATGCCGTTGGTAACAAGCTTCTGGCGGAACGCCCCGATGCCAAGGTTTTGTACATCCACGCTGAACAATTTGTCTCCGATGTGGTCAAAGCGTATCAGCGCAAAACATTTGACGAATTCAAAGAGCGCTACCACTCGTTGGATTTGTTGTTGATTGACGATGTGCAGTTTTTTGCCAACAAAGAGAGAACGCAAGAAGAATTCTTTAACGCTTTTGAAGCTTTGTTAGCTAAAAAGTCACACATTGTGATGACAAGTGATACCTATCCCAAAGGTTTATCGGACATCCATGAGCGCCTTGTTTCTCGTTTTGATGCCGGTTTGACGGTCGCCATTGAACCTCCAGAACTTGAAATGCGGGTTGCTATTTTGATCAGCAAAGCGCGCAATGAAGGAACCGAGATGCCCGAGGAGGTTGCATTTTTTGTCGCAAAAAATGTCCGCTCCAACGTTCGGGAACTTGAAGGGGCGCTCCGAAAAATTTTGGCGTATTCACGTTTCAACCAAAAAGAGATCTCAATTCAACTTGCGCGAGACGCCTTGCGCGACTTGTTGTCGATTCAAAATCGTCAAATTTCTGTGGAAAACATTCAAAAAACAGTGGCTGACTATTACAAGATCAAAGTTGCTGATATGTATTCCAAAAAACGCCCCGCTTCAATTGCCCGACCCAGACAAATTGCCATGTACCTTGCAAAGGAACTCACCCAAAAGAGCTTGCCTGAGATTGGTGAGTTATTTGGAGGAAGAGACCACACAACCGTGCTCCATGCGGTACGAAAAATAAGCGCTGAGCGTTTGCAATTGACCGAACTCAACCAACAACTTCATGTTCTTGAACAAACCCTCAAGGGCTAAATTGTTCATGTACAAAGCTGTGGATGAATCTTGAACAAGTGACGTGTTATCCACAGACATCAGCAAAACACAAAAGTTATCCAATTCGATGAAGCACTCCAAATCAAGCTTGCCAACACCTTTGAAAGCATCTCAAGTGCTTGAAAAAAAAGAGGAAAATACAGTTGTCCACAGAAACATGCTGTGCTTATCTACTACTACTAATTTAAATTAAGAAATAAAGAGGAAACCATGATCGTTTTGAAGGCTACCCAAGACAAGGTACTTGCGGTCTTGCAATCCGTTGCAGGGATCGTTGAACGTCGTCATACCTTACCTGTTTTAGCCAATGTACTCATTCGTAAAACGGGTGGGTCATTGCAATTAACGACAAGTGATTTAGAAATTCAGATTCGCACAACAGCACAACTCGATGGCGACGCAGGCAACTTCACCACCACCGTAGGTGCGCGAAAGCTCATTGATATTTTGCGAACCATGCCGTCTGATCAGACCGTGAGTTTGGAGTCGAGTCAAAGCAAACTGATCCTCAAAGGGGGAAAAAGTCGCTTTACTTTGCAAACTTTGCCTGCAGAAGATTTCCCATTGGTGCAAGAAGCAGCCGCTTTTGGTCCCTCCTTCAGCGTGCCTCAAAAAACGCTGAAAGATCTGCTGCAACAAGTCTCTTTTGCCATGGCCATCCATGACATCCGTTACTACCTCAATGGAATTTTGTTTGTCGCCGAAGGAAAGCAACTCAGTTTGGTTGCAACCGATGGACACCGCTTGGCTTATGCCTCAGCAACTTTGGAGATTGAGGTACCTCGCCAAGAAGTCATCTTGCCTAGAAAAACGGTCCTAGAAATGCAACGCCTCTTGAGCGACAAAGAGGGTGCGATCGAGATGCAGTTTGCCAGCAACCAAGCTAAATTTAGTTTTGATGGCATGGAGTTCGTGACCAAGCTGGTAGAGGGTAAATTCCCTGACTACAACCGTGTCATCCCTAAGAACCATAAAAACACCATCACCTTGGGCCGTACGGCATTGCTGGCAACTTTGCAGCGCACAGCCATCTTGACCAGTGAAAAGTTCAAAGGCGTTCGCTTGAATTTAGAGCCTGGAGTTTTGCGTGTGGCTTCGAGCAACGCAGAGCAAGAAGAGGCGGTCGATGAACTTGAAATTGATTACGGCGGTGATGCCATTGAAATTGGCTTTAACGTGACGTACTTGATCGATGCACTCACCAACATGGACCAAGACATGGTTCAAATCGATCTGGCCGATTCCAACAGTTCAGCGCTCATCACCATTCCAGACAACACAACGTTCAAATATGTTGTGATGCCAATGCGCATCTAAGGTGCGATTGCCCTTGTTTTTTTCCGATAGATCACGCAAGGCCAAGGGCCTTGCGAACGAAGACTTGCCATGACTGAACCCATTCCAAATACCAACAACCAAGAAGCTTCTAATGAGGGATATGGTGAAGGATCGATCCAAATCCTTGAAGGACTCGAAGCGGTACGTAAGCGTCCTGGCATGTACATTGGAGATACTTCAGATGGCACGGGTTTGCACCATCTGGTGTTTGAGGTCGTGGACAACTCGATCGACGAAGCGCTTGCAGGCCATTGCGACGACATTGTGGTCACTATCCACAGCGACAACTCCATCAGCGTGACAGACAACGGCCGTGGGATCCCAACGGGCGTGAAGATGGATGACAAGCATGAGCCCAAGCGCAGTGCCGCAGAAATTGCTTTGACCGAGTTGCACGCGGGTGGAAAGTTCAACCAAAACAGCTACAAAGTGTCTGGTGGTTTGCATGGCGTGGGGGTGTCGTGCGTCAATGCGCTGTCTAAGTCCTTGCGCCTGATTGTTCGCCGCGATGGCAAAGTGCACACCTTGGAGTTTGCTAAAGGCTTTGTTCAAAACCGATTGATAGAAGTTGTCAATGGTGTTGAAGTCTCCCCGATGAGAGTCACGGGTGAAACTGAAAAGCGTGGCACGGAAGTTCACTTTCTGCCAGACGTGGAAATTTTCACCCAAAACAACGACTTTCATTACGAAATTTTGAGCAAACGTTTGCGAGAACTCAGTTTCTTGAACAACGGTGTGCGCATTCGTTTGCTTGATGAGCGTACGGGCAAAGAAGACGATTTTTCAGGTGCGGGCGGTGTCAAAGGTTTCGTTGACTTTATCAACTCAGGTAAAAAAGTTTTGCACCCAAATGCTTTTTATGCCGAAGGTGATCGTCCTGCCGATACCTATGGTGGTATTCCTGGCACCAGCATTGGTGTCGAAGTGGCGATGCAATGGAATGATGGTTACAACGAAAGCGTGCTGTGCTTTACCAATAACATTCCTCAGCGCGACGGTGGAACCCATTTGACGGGTTTGCGTGCAGCCATGACCCGTGTGATCAACAAGTACATCGAAGAGCACGAATTTGCCAAAAAGGCCAAGGTAGAGGTCTCTGGTGACGACATGCGCGAGGGTTTGTGCTGCGTGTTATCGGTCAAAGTGCCCGAACCCAAATTCAGCAGCCAAACCAAAGACAAGTTGGTCTCTAGCGAAGTGCGTGCTCCGGTTGAAGACATCGTGGCTAAAACGCTCACAGATTATTTGCAAGAGCGCCCCAACGATGCCAAGATCATTTGCGGCAAGATCGTTGATGCTGCCCGTGCGCGTGAGGCAGCTCGTAAAGCCAGAGAAATGACACGCCGCAAAGGGGTCTTAGATGGCATGGGCTTGCCCGGGAAATTGGCAGATTGCCAAGAAAAAGACCCCTCCTTGTGTGAAATCTATATCGTCGAGGGCGACTCCGCGGGAGGTTCTGCCAAGCAAGGCCGTGACCGTAAATTCCAAGCCATCTTGCCTTTACGGGGCAAGATCTTGAACGTGGAAAAAGCACGGTATGAAAAGCTCTTGACCAGTAACGAAATTCTCACTCTCATCACGGCTTTAGGCACTGGAATTGGCAAGGCGAGTGCAGAATCTGGTAAGTCAGCGACAGATGATTTCAACGTTGAAAAACTGCGCTACCACCGCATCATCATCATGACCGATGCGGACGTTGACGGTGCCCACATTCGCACCTTGTTATTGACGTTCTTTTACCGTCAGATGCCCGAGTTGGTTGAACGTGGGCATATCTACATTGCACAACCTCCGCTTTACAAAGTCAAAGTGGGCAAAGAAGAGCAATACCTCAAAGACGGTCCAGCGTTGGATACTTTTTTGCTGCGCATTGCGCTCAAAGAAGCGAGCATTACCACTGGCGGCACCAATAGCCAAACCTTGAGTGGTGATACGTTGGCCGAACTCGCGCGCAAGCATCAGCTGGCAGAAGCGGTCATTGCACGGTTGAGCGGGTTCATGGATGCAGAGGCATTGCGTGCGATGGCTGATGGTGTGTCCGTCAATTTGGACTCACTTGCTCAAGCACAGGCGTCGGCCGAAGCCATGCAAGCCAAGTTGCGTGAGTTGGGCAGCGGCTCGGAGGCTTCGGGCGAGTTTGATGTTCGTACAGACAAACCTATTTTGCGCATCAGTCGCAGCCACCACGGCAACGTCAAGAGCAGTGTCATCACGCAAGACTTTGTGCATGGTGCGGACTATGCTGCTTTGGCCGAGGCGGCTCAAACTTTCCGCGGTTTACTCAGCGAAGGCTCTCGCGTGCAGCGTGGTGAGGGCGAGAAAGCCAAAGAAGAAAAAGTCAGTGACTTCCGCCAAGCCATGCGTTGGTTGATTGGCCAAGCAGAACACGCAACGGCACGCCAGCGCTACAAGGGTTTGGGTGAAATGAACCCAGCGCAACTTTGGGAAACCACCATGGACCCCAATGTGCGTCGTTTGTTGCGCGTGCAAATTGACGACGCGATCGAGGCCGATCGCGTGTTCACCATGCTCATGGGTGACGAAGTCGAGCCTCGTCGTCACTTCATTGAAAACAACGCGTTGCGCGCTGCCAACATCGATATTTAATGGGCATTCCCGCCAGGGACTTGGTTCATCATGCGAGCCCTATGGTGGGGTTCGTGTGGCAAGGTTTCAGCATCAAACACTTTTTGCTGTTCTGCTGATAGCTGACCATAAAAAAGCTTGGTGGCTTCTCCGCGTTCTTTCATGTGGCTGTGCCGCTGTGCATGGTGCGCTTCATAGAACGCGGTCATTTTGTCAATGCGCTCTGGCGTGGTCATCTTGGCCAAGGCATCACGTGTCAGTCCCTCGCGCTCTAATCCTTGCATCGCGGGCTTAGCCGGAGGCCTCATCGCCGCAACAAAGGTGTTCCATGCAGGTTCTTGGCTGGCACTGAGGTTGAGTTTGTTTTTCAGTTCTTGTTGTCTTGCTTGCCAGCGTTGGGCCATGTGGGCCGGCGCCATCATGGCATCGTAAGGGCCGCCCATGTCCCTCATGGGCTGGGCTTGAGAGCCCAGGCTCAACGCCATGCTGAGCCCTGCCAGCGCTGCAGAAATGGTCAAGCGTGAAGGGATGAAATAGCTCATGACAAACTCCTTTGAAACAAAAAGCGAGATGCTTTTATCAAGCCCAGACTTTGCTCGGCGTGTGTGTCATCTATTTGTCGAACCCAACAAGTTACGTAAAGTTGCGCGTCTCAATCTATCAACCACGCATCAAGGCGCTGCGTGGGTAACGAGGGATGGCAACTTTCACTCAATGGGCTCAAGATAAACCCCATGCCCTCAACCCAGCGTCTAGGCGCAGTCGCAACAAAGGGCAGAGTTGTTAGTGATGTATCAGGCCAGTCATCACCCGGCTTGTCGGCATTGGCTTGGCGCTGGTTGAATGATCAAGGATTGAAGAGCTCGAAAAATTGAGCGGGCGAGAGAATTTCGATTCCCTTGTAGGTTTTTACATCCTTTAAATCAGGGTCGCCTGAAATGAGGGTGGATGCACCTGAATCGATGGCAAGCTCGATGAACTTGTCGTCGGTTTTATCTCGACTGACCGACACCGAAGACGATATGTCAAAGCGTTTGATGGATTGAGCGATCTGAACCAGATGTCGCAAACGGCCCGATGCACCGAAATAGTGATCGAATTTGGGCTTGGCTATGCGTGTTTCCAGTTCATGCCAAGTGTCCTGGTTCTGAGCAATCACGAAATGCTCGACGGCGAGTGCCAAGACCTGAGCGGTCTTCGAGTGTGGGAGCAAGCCCGCGCTGATGAATACGTTGGTGTTTATAACGATGAATGCAGGATCAGTCTTCATTGAGCATGCGCATGACCTCGTCCTCGGTCAAGCCTTCCTCGGCCGCTTGATTGCTCATCTTGCCCAGGTACAAGCGCATCGCCTCCCCTGCATCTTTCCCATGCAGCGGGTAGTTCTCACTGATCAGCGCGGCGACATGCAACGGAATGGTCTGGGTGGATGCCTTGTAGTCCTCGTACGATAGGACAACCGCCACGGGACGGCCTCGGCGGGTGACCGCGATTGGCTGACGCTGGGAGGCGTCAATGAGCGTGCCAAATTGGTTTTGGGCAGCAACAGAGGTCATCGTGAGCATGTGCATGACTCCACCGATTAGGTATTACAGCCACAATAGCCGTTTCAGCTGTATTGTCAAGCCAGTGATTCAGTCCGCTTACAAGCGGCTACGCCGCATCAAATGCAGCCATGTTTCTTTTCTTATGCAGAAGCTTCTCTAGCAGCCCATTCTTGTTTTCATGAGCCTTTGGCGGCAGACACAGTGCCTCCAGAGTCTTTGCACATAGAGCTTCAAAGCTGTACCCCTTCGCCCATGCGCTTGGGCTGGAGTATTGATTCGTGGTGGGATCTTCAAGCGGGGCTGCTTTACCCAGGATTTGCCGTGCTGGGATTGGTGGCTTTGGGACCAATACGCTCAAAGGGTTGAGCGTTGAACGTGTTGGTGTTGCTAGCAGAATGGGTTATTCCTTTGAGAGAGTTGAGTGACAACCCTGCTATTTCAGAAAATCAATAACGAACAGATCAGGGAACTTTGGCGATATCTCCAGTCCTAGGTTCTCGCGCGGCGATGAATCAGACCCATTAACCCATCAAGCCGGCACGAAAGTCGTCTACCGCTTGCGCTAACTCCTCGCGTGTGTTCATCACAAATGGGCCATATTGCGCGATCGGTTCATGCAAGGGTTTGCCAGCGATCAAAATCGCGCGCGTGTTGGCTTGGGCACGCAGCACCACACCGTCGCCACCATTGCTCAATATCGCCATGCGTTGTGCAGGCACCGCCGTTGGCGCGTTTGCTGTGACAACGTCTAAGCCACCGCGGTACACGTAAATAAAGGCATGGTGGCTCGACGCAATGGCTTGTTCCAAGACGATGCCATCGCGATCGGGGAAGTGCAAATCCAGATAAAGCGGCTCGGTGTGCTCGCGCGTCACCGCCCCCAAGACGCCGTGCGCTGTGCCCGCAATCACCCGAACCAGGACCTCTTCAGGCGTGGTGACCTCAGGAATTTCTGCACTTTGAATATCTCGGTACCAGGGCTCACACAATTTGTTCTTGGCAGGTAGGTTGAGCCAGAGCTGAAACCCTTCCATTGCCCCTTCTTCTTGTTCCGGCATTTCACTGTGCACCAGGCCTCTTCCCGCAGTCATCCATTGCACCCCACCGTTTTGCAGCAAGCCCTCGTGCCCGCCGCTGTCACGGTGTCTCATGCGTCCTGCAATCATGTAGGTCACGGTTTCAAAACCGCGATGAGGGTGGTTGGGAAAACCAGCGATGTAGTCATCGGGCTTGTCGCTGCCAAATGCATCCAGCATCAAAAACGGATCCAAGCGCTGCTGCAAGTCATGTGAAAGCACCCGCGTGAGGCGAACACCTGCGCCGTCTTGCGTGTCTTGGCCGCGCACCAAGCGTTCAACGCGTCGTGCTTGTGAGATCGTGCTCATGTGACTTGGTACCCCTCTTCAGCCATGACGTGTGCCAAGTCTTGACGGGGCGCAGCGCTGTCTACTTCGACTTTGTCGTGTGCTCTGTCAACCGTTACTTTGGCTTGGGGATCCAGCCGTAACACGGCCTTTCTCACCGCCATCTCGCAGTGAGCGCAAGTCATGCCATGCACTTGAAAAGTGTGATTCATCAGTTTCTCCTTGACCAGGGAGTAAGCTTAACGCTTATGAGTGATACCTCGAGTGACATTGGCATTGGCGGCATGACCTGTGCCTCGTGTGTGAGCCGTGTAGAGCGTGCCATTGCCAAGTTGCCAGGGGTGGCAAGCGTGAGCGTGAACTTGGCCAGCGAGTCAGCTCATGTGGTTTGGTATGAACCCGATCCCAGCCACCCAGCCCGGCTGCGTCGCGCGGTGCGCGATGCGGGCTATGAGCCGTTGGTGCCAGAGCACCTCGAACAACAACCAAAGGGGCCGTGGGTGGGGTTTTCTCCGGTCTTGGCGGGTTTGGTGTTGAGCTCGCCTTTGGTCTTACCTATGTTGGGGGACGTGTTGGGGAGGCATTGGATGCTGCCCGCGCTGTGGCAATTTTTGTTGGCCACGCCGGTGCAGTTTGTGTTGGGTGCACGGTTTTACAGGGCGGGCTGGCATGCGTTGCTGGCGGGTACTGGCAACATGGACTTGTTGGTGGCCCTGGGCACCACGGCCGGATGGGCCTTGTCAATGTGGCTTTGGTGGTCGGCACCCGAGGGTGCCATGGTGCATTTGTATTTCGAGGGCTCGGCCGTGGTCATCACACTGGTGTTGCTGGGCAAGTGGTTGGAGGCACGTGCCAAACGCCAAACCACCGACGCCATTCGCGCGTTGCATGCCTTGCGCCCGGCGCGAGCGCGCGTGATCGGGCCTGACGGCGAGCAAGACATTCCCATTGAAGAGTTGTTGGTCGGTGACCGTGTGGTGGTGTTGCCCGGCGAGCGTGTCCCGGGCGATGGTCTGGTGCTCGAAGGGGACTCGCAGTTGGATGAGTCCATGCTGACGGGTGAACCCCTACCCGTCACAAAGGCCTTTGGGGACCGAGTGACGGGTGGCAGCATCAACGGGGATGGCCGCTTGGTTATGCAGGTCTTGGCCACGGGTGAGGCGAGCGTCTTGTCTCACATCATCCGTTTGGTGGAAGACGCGCAGTCTGCCAAGGCCCCCATACAGCGCTTGGTGGATCAGGTCTCCGCTGTGTTTGTGCCTGTGGTGTTGGTGCTGTCCTTGCTGACTTTGCTTGCTTGGTGGTGGAGCGATCACACGGTGGAGTTATCTCTCATCCATGCGGTTGCGGTCTTGGTCATTGCTTGTCCGTGCGCCCTGGGGCTGGCTACACCGGCGGCCATCATGGCGGGTACCGGAGTGGCGGCCAAGTATGGGATCTTGATCAAAGATGTTCAAGCCTTGGAGGTGGCGCATCGCGTAGACACGGTGGCGTTCGACAAAACAGGCACGTTGACGGTGGGGCAGCCACGCCTGTTGTCACTCGTGCCCGTTGCGGGCACATCCGAGAGTGCGGATGTTTGGTTGGCCATGGCTGCGAGCTTGCAAAGCGGCAGCGAGCACCCCTTGGCACGAGCTGTGGTGCAGGCGGCCAAAAATCAGCAGATCGTTTTTGCCTCCCCACAAGCCGTGCGCGCGGTGCCTGGTTTTGGCTGCGAAGGCCAAGTGCAGGAGCGCGCGTTGTTGTTGGGCAGCTTGCGCTGGATGTCGGACTTGAACTTGACGCGTGCTGACCCACAAGCCCCGCTGTGGCAAGCGCAAGCCTTGGCCTTGCAAAGCCAAGGCGCGACGGTCTCGGTCTTGGTCGAGCGTGTCGGTTTGGGCGACGCGGCACAGCTGTTGCCGCGCGCTTTGTTGGCGTTTGGCGACGAACCCAAGCCCGGTGCGCAAGCGGCCCTTGAAGCATTGCGTGCGCGTGGCTTGCGCTTGGTCATGATTTCGGGTGACAACGCGGGCGCAGCGCGTGCCATGGCACAACGCCTGGGGCTGCATGATGACGAAGTCTACGCAGAGGTATTGCCGGGTGATAAATCGGCCCTTGTGAAGCGTTTGCAGCAAGGTGACGACGCGGCCCGTCGGGTGGTGGCCTTTGTGGGAGATGGCATCAACGACGCGCCTGCACTTGCTGCCGCTGATGTGGGCATGGCCATGGCCAACCCCAATGGGGGCGGCACCGACGTGGCCATGCAAGCTGCAGGCATCACGCTCATGCGAGGTGAGGTGGCATTGGTGGAGGCGGCGTTGGATATTTCTAGCCGCACCGTATCCAAAATCAGGCAAAACTTGTTTTGGGCTTTTGCCTACAACGCGGCTGGCATTCCGCTGGCGGCCTTTGGGTTTTTGAGTCCGGAGGTCGCAGGTGCGGCCATGGCCTTGAGTTCGCTCAGTGTGATGACCAACGCGCTGTTGCTCAAGCGCTGGTCCCTTCAGGTTGGGCTCAAAAAATCTCAGTGAACGTTGTGGCCGGCTCGTTGGGGTCTGTTGGAAAATCTGGCCACATGCAATGCGGTGAAGCTCAAAGCGGGGAGGCGCCTCGGGGCGTCAGTCACTGATCAGACAACCCCTTCGCTGTGTCGCGCGCGCACAGGCCGTAACTCTCCTAACGCTGGGGGCCGGGCTTTGCGGGCGAGGCGCTCAATGGACGCTCTGGTTGGGGCCTGGCCATCGCCAGCGAATGCGCCTGTTGGTTGGGCGCTCAGCTGACCGTGTCAGGCACGTTGTGACGCGGCGTGCAGCTGAGCTGCGCGTTTGCCAAAACACACAGAGGCAGCACGCTCGGCGCACCCCTTGTAAAATGGCCTCCTGCTTGACAGGGCGGCACACAGCCCCTGTATTCCCCAAAGGTTGGTTGTTGTATGTTGTACCCCCAAGAGTTTGATGTCATTGTGGTCGGCGGTGGTCATGCGGGCACCGAGGCCGCGTTGGCAGCTGCGCGCATGGGCGCCAAAACCCTGTTGTTGTCACACAACATCGAAACCTTGGGCCAGATGAGTTGCAACCCCTCTATCGGTGGCATAGGCAAGGGGCATCTGGTCAAAGAGGTCGATGCGCTGGGAGGCGCCATGGCCTTGGCGACCGACGAAGGGGGCATTCAGTTTCGCATCTTGAACAGCTCCAAAGGCCCGGCTGTGCGTGCCACGCGTGCGCAGGCTGATCGCATTTTGTATAAAGCCGCCATCCGTCGTCGGCTTGAGAATCAGCCCAATCTGAGCTTGTTTCAACAAGCCGTGGATGACCTCATGATGGACGGCGAGCGCGTGGCCGGAGCCGTGACCCAAGCGGGCATCCGCTTCAAAAGCCGTACCGTGGTGTTGACCGCCGGGACTTTTTTGGACGGCAAGATCCACGTGGGCTTGAATAACTATTCTGGGGGCCGTGCGGGCGACCCGCCTGCGGTGAGCTTGTCTTCGCGCCTGAAAGAGCTCAAGTTGGCGCAAGGCCGCTTGAAGACCGGCACACCGCCGCGCTTGGACGGGCGCACCATTGACTTCAGCCAATGCACCGAGCAGCCGGGCGACGGCATGCCCGGGGGCTTGCCGGGCGAGGTGCCGGTGTTTAGCTTCATGGGCCGTGCGGCGATGCATCCCCAGCACATGCCGTGCTGGATCACCCACACCAATGCGCGCACCCATGACATCATCCGATCTGGCTTTGACCGCAGCCCCATGTTCACGGGCAAGATCGAGGGTGTAGGGCCGCGCTATTGCCCCAGCGTGGAAGACAAAATCAACCGCTTTGCTGACAAAGACAGCCATCAGATTTTTCTAGAGCCCGAAGGTCTGACCACCCATGAGTACTACCCCAACGGCATCTCGACCAGCTTGCCGTTTGACATCCAGTACGAGTTGGTGCGCTCCATGAAAGGGCTCGAAAACGCCCACATCATTCGCCCGGGTTATGCCATCGAGTACGACTACTTTGACCCGCGCGAACTCAAGCGCAGCTTTGAAACCCGCGCCATAGGAGGCTTGTTCTTTGCGGGCCAAATCAATGGCACCACGGGTTATGAAGAGGCGGCGGCGCAGGGCCTATTTGCGGGCATCAACGCCGCCTTGCAGTGTCGATCCTTGGCGGGGCAGGGCAATGACTTTGGCGGCGCGTGGACGCCTGGGCGTGATCAGGCCTATTTGGGCGTGCTGGTTGACGATTTGACCACCAAGGGGGTGACCGAGCCTTACCGCATGTTCACCAGCCGGGCTGAGTTTCGGTTGCAACTGCGCGAAGACAACGCCGACATGCGTTTGACGGAGATTGGCCGCCAAATGGGCTTGGTCGATGACGCGCGCTGGGAGGCTTTCAGCCGCAAGCGCGATGCTGTTTCACGTGAAACAGAGCGCCTCAAGTCAGTCTGGGTTAATCCCAGAAACTTGCCAGCTGCCGAGTCTGAGCGCGTGCTGGGCAAGGCCATCGAGCACGAGCACAACCTCGCAGATTTGTTGCGTCGCCCCGATGTGAGCTATGACGCCTTGATGTCGATGGGGGGCGGGTGCTACCAAAGCCCCGAGTTGGTGGCGGGTTTGGCGGGTGATGATGTTTCACGTGAAACCACCCGTGCGGTGGTGGAGCAGGTGGAGATTGCTGCCAAATACTCGGGCTACATTGAGCGTCAGCGTGACGAGGTCCAGCGTGCTGCCCATTACGAAAATCTCAAGCTTCCCGAGGACCTCGATTACAACCAGGTCACGGCGCTCTCCATTGAGGTGCGGCAAAAGCTGTCGCGCCACCGCCCCGAAACCCTGGGGCAGGCCTCGCGCTTGTCGGGCATCACGCCGGCGGCCATCTCCTTGTTGTTGATTCACCTCAAGCGCGCTCGCGTGACGGGGTTTGTGCCAGAGGCGCGCGTGGCTGAGCCCGTGGGTGTGGCGAGTTGACCATGGCGCACCCGTTATCTGGTGCTTTGCGTGAAGGCTTGTTGGGGCTGGGCCTTGAGCTGCAGGAGGATGCCCAGGCCCGGTTGCTGGACTACATGGATTTGATTGCCAAGTGGACCAAGGTCTATAACCTCACGGCGGTGCGCGATGCGCGCGAGATGTTGACGCACCATTTGCTTGACAGCTTGGCGGCGGTCGTGCCGCTCAGGCGTGAGTTGGCCAAGCTCGAGCCCCTGGTGCGCGCGTCGTGCGCCGAGCCCGCTGGGGTGAAGGTCCCTGAGGCTGCCTCGCTTGACGCCCCGTTGTTTCGTTTGTTGGATGTGGGGGCGGGTGCGGGGTTGCCGGGCGTGGTGATTGCCATCACATGTCCCCAGGTGTCGGTGACCTGTGTCGACACCGTGGCCAAAAAGGCGGCGTTTGTCCAGCAGGTGGCAGCCACTTTGCGTTTGCCTAATTTGCGTGGCCTGCACGCCCGCGTCGAAGCCTTGAGCGAACCGTTTGATGTG
>CAIVLE010000081.1 GCA_903906635.1 uncultured Burkholderiales bacterium
ACGTCAGGCGTTGAATGCAAAAAGCTCGTGAGCTCACGCGTCCTCTGATTCGCATCTAATTTATAAAAAATACCAGCCATCTCTTTTTCTACAAATCCACCCACCCGATTGGTGTGATTGGAGGACCAATCCAAAGCAGTGGATGCAGCTTTGGGAGAACTTTGAAAATCGCTGACAGAATAAAAAGGTCCGGGCAAGCGCGAATTTGCGTTATCCAAATTAGCGTAAAGGGCCGTTCGAATCTCACTGCTTCTAAATTGGACCGAGCCGCTCAGTGATTCATTCTTACTAGCAGAGTTTTCTCGATAGCCGTCGGCGTCTCGCTTGAGTCCAGAAAGCGCAAAACTCACGCCTTCTTTGGTACGGTTCAAATTGGCCCGTGTCTCACTTGTACCGTAGGAGCCGAAACCCACAGCAACGGTTCCAGAGCTTTGATCCACCGAGCTGTCATAACTGCTTGCTTTGGTGATGATATTGATCACACCTGCCACCGCCCCTTCACCATACATCACACCAGCGCTGCCCCGTTGAATCTCGATGCGCTCAACTTGATCAATGGGGATTCCAGATAGCCTCACCTCACTTTGATCTGACTCCCGTTGTGGGACGCCATCAATCACAATCACCGTGTTGACTAAGGCCGTGTCGCCAAAGCCCATGATGTCCAAGGTGTATTCATTGCCCCCTTGCTGGCTTGCGCGACCTGCTACGCCACCCAATTTCATGATGGCTTCGTTGACAGTCACTACGCCAGCGTTGGTGATCTCTTCTTTGCTCAGAATAGTTAAAAAGGCCGGGGTGGTCTGAACAATCTCCTCAAACTTGGAGGCGGTCACCGTCACAGGGTTCATTTCAACATCTTGAGCTGTAGCTATTTGACAAGCTAACGACAAAATGGACAGCACAGGCCAAACGCCTCGCGCACGGGTAAATTTCTTCATGATCTGAATCCAACACAAAGTGCCCTCACCGCCTTCCCCGACAGTGCTTGAGCGTTCAAGCGGCACGTTGTCAGACGCACCGCCACCTTGTTGGCCGGTATCCGGGCTGACGGAAGCAACCTCTGTCGCCTTCCCAGACGCTTGTTCAAGGCGTCCAGTGGCGTGTGTGACAGAAGCGGAGCTCAAGAGCTCGTCCGTTTGACCGTTGCGGGGGCAGCGCAGGTTGGGTGTTGTCGAGCTGGGTCGACGCGACCTTCCTGCTTCCCGTTGAACTGCAGCATGTGAACCACACCGCGAGCACCAACAAATTTGATTCTAATGACGAACCTTGCTGTGACCTTAAAATGTTCTAGCCATGACCAACACCACCCAAATCGATCAAATCGCCGAGCGCGTGGAACGCCTGCTTGTGCGTCACGAAGAACTGCAACGCACCAACGCTTTGCTAACGCAGCAGTTGCAAGAAGTCAGCCACGAGCGCGACTTGCTCAAATCACGCTTGGGTGCTGCGCGGCATCGCATCGACGCCCTGATCGATCGCCTCCCTCAAGGCGCAGCCACCAAGGAAGTGGGATGAAACAAATCGAAGTACAAATCATGGGTCAGGGCTATGTGTTGGGCTGCCCTGAAGGCGGCGAAACACGTTTGGGACAAGCCGTGGCCAAAGTCGACGAAGCCATGTGCAAGATTCGCGATGCAGGCAAGATCAAAGCACGTGACCGCATCGCTGTGCTGGCCGCCTTGAACTTGGCGTTTGACTTGACAGACAAACCCGCGCCCACCCCCAGCGGAGACACTGGGGATGCGTCGCCCCAGTTGCACCAGTTGTTGCAACGCTTGGACAGCGTGCTCACACGCGACAACCAACTGCTCTGAGCCCCCCTACAATCGAGGCGTCTGCTCGGTCCTTGGGGCTTTATATTTCCTTGAACCAATGCTCATATGAGCCAGGGCTTGGAACATCGGCTGATGAGCGTGATCGTCTCGCGTCAGATGAACCCAACGTCAGTCTGACCTCGCCCACCTGAACCCCCGGTTCAGGATGACGGCTCCAGGCACCTTGCAGACACCTTTTCTTTTACATGCCTAGGCGCGTCATGGACATCCAACCCCAACTCATCATCGAACTGGCCCTGCTGGGCATTTGCACTGGCTTTCTGGCTGGACTCCTAGGCATTGGCGGGGGCATGATCATGGTGCCGTTTTTGACATTCATGCTGTCGCAACGCGGCGTGGACGCCAACTTGACGGTCAAGATGGCGATCGCCACATCCATGGCCACCATCATCTTCACCTCTATCTCGAGCGTACGCGCTCACCACAAACGTGGCGCTGTGCGTTGGGACTTGGTCAAAGGCCTGGCCCCCGGCATTGTGCTGGGCAGCATGATTGCCAGCATGGGCGTATTTGCCATGCTCAAAGGCGCTAACTTGGCAATCTTTTTTGGTTTGTTCGTGGGCTTTTCTGCCACGCAAATGTTTTTGGACAAAAAACCTGCACCGTCACGCCAAGTACCGGGCACGGCGGGCTTGGTGGCCGCTGGTAGCGCGATTGGCTTTTTGTCAGGCTTGGTGGGCGCCGGTGGCGGCTTCATCAGCGTGCCATTCATGGCCTGGTGCAACGTGGCGATTCACACGGCTGTGGCCACCAGCTCAGCCTTGGGTTTTCCGATTGCCCTGGCCAACGTGGCCGGCTACGTGATCAGCGGCATGTCTGTGACGGGCTTGCCCGATGACGCCATTGGCTACATCTGGGTGCCCGCTTTGGTGGTGATTGCCCTGTGCAGTGTCTTCACAGCTCCACTGGGTGCCAAAGCGGCCCACAGCTTGCCCGTAAAAAAGCTCAAACGCATTTTTGCCATGATCTTGTATGCGCTGGCGGTGTATATGCTCTACAAAGGTTTGTCGAGCTGAGCGGAGTTCGCGCTGTTTGTCACTCAGTCAAGCAAAATACAGCGCGATACGGTCAGAGGCCCAAGTCGCGGCACCCGTACCCAAGAAATCGGCATCTTCTGTCCAAACTGAATTGGATATGGCCGGCATGCTCAAGAAGCAATCAACGCACGCGTTGCCCGAGCACAGCGCGCACCAAGATGTTGGCGTCCAGAACAATCGCCTTTCCCCCCATGGCCTTAAGACCGCTTGTTTTTAACTGCTTGTTTTAACTGCTTGTTTTTTCTAGCAACTTTGAATTGCGCAACCACATCATCCTCACTGACAGCATGCTTGGCCATCAGTTGATCCAGTGTTTTGCTGGCTTATTCAAGCGAGGCTAAATCTGCTGCCACGTGCACTCGCGTTGGGATGAAGTAACCCACGATCTGACCATGTAAGTCAAGCTTCAGGCATCGGCCTGCACCTTGGCATCTTTGACGACCTTGGCCCACTTCTGGGTCTCATTGCGGATGAAGTCGGCAAAACGCTCGGGTGTGCCGCCTCCGTCTTCAGCACCATATTGGTCAAACTTTTCCATGACATCGGGCATGGCCATGACGCGGTTCATGTCTTCGTTGATGCGTTTCACAAACGCCGGGTTTAACTTGCCCGGACCCACCAAGCCGTACCAAGTGGTGGCATCAAAACCCGCAAAGCCTTGCTCGTCCATGGTGGGCACATTGGGGTGCCCTTTGGCGCGCTTAGGTCGTGTTTGGGCCAACGCGATGGCTTTGCCACTTTTGACATGTGGAGTGGCTGAGGTCATGGTCTCAAAGCAATACTGCACTTGACCGCCAATCAAATCACTCAGTGCAGGGCCTGAGCCTTTGTAGGGGATGTGCAAGGCGTCAATGCCGGCACGCAGCTTGAACATCTCAAGGGCCAGGTGCTGAGCCGAGCCCCCACCGGCTGAGGCAAAGCTGATGCTGCCGGGGTTTTGTTTGCACAAGGCAACCAAGTCTTTGACGTTCTTGGCGGGCTGGCTTTCATTGCAAATCAACAAGTTGGGGGTGACCCCCACCAAGCCAATCGGTGTGAAGTCGCGCTCCACGTTGTAGCCCAGCTTAGGCTGCAAGCTAGGTGCCAGGGCATGGCTGTTGATGTGCGCCATCAGCAAGGTGTTGCCATCTGCAGGTTGCTTGGCCACGTAGTCAGCCGCAATCACACCCGCCGCCCCACCTTTGTTGTCGATCACAAGCGTGATGCCCCACAAGATTTGGAGCTTTTGCGCCAGTACGCGCGCGAGCGCGTCGGTGCCACCCCCGGGTGGAAAACCCACCACGATGCGAATCGGCCCGCTGGGCAAGCTCTGGGCTTTGATCATGGGGGCCGCCAAAGTCGCGGCAGCGGCGGCGCTGGCTTGGAGCAGTGTTCTGCGATGCATGGCGAAGACTCCTGTGGGTGGGGTTCAGTGGATGCAAAGGATGTGAGTGAAATGCCAAATCGAGGAGGGGCGAGTGCGCGCCCAATCAGCTGCGAATCAACGCCGGAATGGGATGGGCCGAAAAGTAGTCCATCGCCGCTTGCACCCCCGAGCCCGCCAGCTTGACGCCACTGAGCTTGAGGCCCATCTCACACGCAGACAAAGCGGCAATCAGGGTCAGGTCGTTGCAGTCGCCCAGATGGCCAATGCGAAACATACGGCCTTTGACCTTGCCCAGGCCTGTGCCCAAGGAACAATCAAAGCGCTCATAAATGAGCTTGCGCACGGCGTCAGCGTCCACCCCCTCGGGGGTCATCACCCCGGTCAAGATGGGCGAGTACAGAGCCGGATCGGCACACTGAATGGGCAAGCCCCAAGCGGTGACCGCCGCGCACGCGCCCTTGGACCACCGCTTGTGGCGGGCAAAGACCACATCCAGGCCCTGGCCCAAGATCATGTCGCAGGCTTCACTCAGGCCGTACATCAAGTTGGTGTTCGGGGTGTAAGGGAAATAGCCGGTTTTGTTGATCTCCAGCATCTCGTCCCAGGCCCAAAATGATTTGGGCAAGGTGGAGGTTTTGCTGGCCTCGATGGCCTTGGGCGACAAAGCGTTGAAGCTGATGCCGGGGGGCAGCATGAGGCCTTTTTGCGAACCACTGACGGTCACGTCGACACCCCATTCGTCGTGACGATAGTCAGCCGAGGCCAGGCCTGAGATGGTGTCGACCATCAACAGGGCGGGATGCTTGGCGTTGTCGATGGCGCGGCGCACGGCAGCAATGTCGCTGGTCACGCCAGTGGAGGTTTCGTTGTGCACCACACACACGGCTTGGATGCTGTGCGCCGTGTCCTCCTTGAGGCGGGCCTCGATCATGTCGGCCTTGACGCCTTGGCGCCACCCTTGCACACCGGGCAGTCCCAAGAACTCCGACTTCAGCCCCAAGCGCGTGGCCAGCTTATTCCACAACGAGGCGAAGTGGCCGGTCTCAAACATCAAGACATGGTCGCCTGCGCTCAAGGTGTTGACCAAGGCAGCTTCCCAAGCCCCGGTGCCTGAAGCGGGGTAAATCATGACCGGGTGCTGGGTTTTGAAGATCTTTTGCATGTCAGCCAACACCTTCAAGCCCAGCGCGCCAAATTCAGGTCCCCGGTGGTCAATCGTGGGCAGACTCATGGCGCGCAACACACGGTCGGGCACGGGGGATGGGCCAGGGATTTGCAGAAAGTGTCGGCCAGTGGGGTGAAAGTCGAGGTTGAGCATGAACAAAGATCTCCTAGAGACATCTATTTTTTGCATACAAAAAATAAACGTCAACTATCGTTCACCCTTACATAACAATTTGACCCTCTGATTTTTTGCATACAAAATACGGCCATGACTGCTGAACTCTTGTCCCTGCCCCGCACGGCCTTGCATGGCCATGTGACGCACCGGTTGCGCCAAATGCTGGTGGAAAACCAGATCGCGCCCGGTGCCAAGCTCAATGAGCGGGCCTTGTGCGAATCGCTGCATGTCTCGCGCACGCCGCTGCGCGAAGCGATCAAAACTTTGGCCGCAGAAGGCTTGGTCGAGCTGCTGCCTAACCGGGGCGCGGTGGCCGTGTCCCTCACCCTGGACGATGTGCGCCACACCTTTGAGGTGATGGCGGGCTTGGAGGGCATCTCTGGCATGTTGGCGGCAGAGCGCATCAGCGACAGCGAACTCAAAGAAATTCAAGCTCTGCACTTTGAGATGATGGCCGCCTACACCAGGCGCGATCTCTCGGGCTATTACCGGCTCAACGCCAGCATCCACCGCGCCATCCACGCCGCGGCCAATAACCCAGTGCTCAGTGCCACCTATGAACACGTCAATGCTCGCTTGCAAGCGCTGCGCTTTAAGTCCAACCAAGACGACGACAAGTGGCAAAGCGCCGTGCAAGAGCACGCGCAGATGATTGACGCCCTGCAAGCGCGCCAGCCGCAGGTGCTGCGCGATGTGCTGGTGCGCCACCTTGAACACAAACGCGACGTGGTGTTAGCTCAGTTGCAAGCCAGCACCCACACGCCCACGCCCCAATCCAAACCCTCACGCAAAGCCTGACCCATGAACGCGCCCCTGCCCCGACACATCACCGAAAGCCCCCAGCAACTGTATGAGCGCGTGGCCAGCACCAGCAACGAAGTGGCGGCTCGCCTAGGCGCCCGCCTGCGCACAGAGACCCAAGGCGAGGTGCTGTTCTCAGCGGCCGATCGGGGGCGCTACGCCAGCGACGCCTCGATCTACCAAGTCACGCCCGTGGGCGTGTTTGTGCCGCGTCATGCCCACGAAGTGCCCATCGCCATGGCGATTTGCCGGGACTTAGGCGTGCCCATCGTGCCGCGCGGGGGCGGCACCAGCCAGTGCGGCCAGACCACTGGCGCGGGCTTGGTGATCGATCACAGCAAACACATCCGCCAAATCGTCCACCTCGATGTTGAGCAACGCAGCGTCGAGGTCGAACCCGGTTTGGTGTTGGACCACCTGAATGCCGAACTCAAAGCACACGGCCTGTGGTTTGCGGTGGATGTGTCCACCAGCGCACAGGCCAGCTTGGGCGGCATGGCGGGCAACAACTCGTGTGGCAGCCGCTCGATTGCCTACGGCAACATGGTGCACAACGTGCTGGGCGCTTCGGCTTGGTTGAGCGACGGCGACTTGTTGCAGTGGGGCCGCTACGACCAAAGCAGCGGGCGGGCGCGCCTAATTGGTGATTTTGTCAAACGCCTGGCCGACGAACTGCGCCCCGACATCCAGGCCCATTGGCCCAAGGTGCTGCGCCGCGTGGCGGGCTACAACCTGGACATTTTTTGCAACCAAAACGAGCGCCCTTACACCTCGGACGGCTCGGTGAACTTGGCCCACTTACTGGTTGGCAGCGAGGGCACGCTGGCGATGACCAAGTCGCTGACCTTGCGCTTGAGCGAGCTGCCCCGCGCCAAGGTGCTGGGGGTGGTGAACTTTCCCAGTTTTTACAAGGCCATGGATGCGGCGCAGCACATCGTCAAGCTGGGCGAGGGCACCCTCACTGCGGTGGAGTTGGTGGACCGCACCATGATCGATTTGTCGCTACAAAACCCAGCCTTTGCGCCCACCATCCGCACTGCGCTGATTGGCGAGCCCGAAGCGGTGTTGCTGGTGGAGTTTGCCGGGGCTGACAAAGACAGCCTGAAATCCAAAATGCGCCAGCTGGTCGAACTCATGGGTGACCTGGGTCTGCCTGGCAGCGTGGTGGAGATGGTCGACGACGCGGCGCAGAAAAATCTATGGGAGGTGCGCAAGGCGGGTCTGAACATCATGATGAGCTTAAAGGGCGACGGCAAACCGGTGAGCTTCATCGAAGACTGCGCGGTGCCCCTTGTGAGCCTGGCCGAGTACACCGATGCTTTGAGCGAGGTGTTCAAAAAACACGGCACCAAAGGCACCTGGTACGCCCACGCGTCGGTCGGCACGCTGCATGTGCGCCCGATTCTGGACATGCGCCGTGACGGCGCGCCCAAAATGCGCGCCATTGCCGAGGAGGCCAGCGCCTTGGTCCGCAAATTCAAAGGAGCCTACAGCGGCGAGCACGGCGATGGGCTGTGCCGCGGCGAATGGATTTCATGGCAATTTGGCCCCAAGATCACCCAAGCGCTGGGGCAAATCAAACAAGAACTCGACCCGCTGCACCTGTTGTCGCCCCAACGCGTGGTAAACCCACCCCCAATGGACGACAAGCGCTTGATGCGCTACGGCGAACCCAACGGCAAACCCTACCAAATCATCCCCATCCAAACAGCGCTTGACTGGAGCGCCTGGAATGTGCACAACGACCCAGCTACCGAACAAACCACCGAACCTGGAAGCGGCGGCGATCCGGCCCAGGGTTTTGCCAAAGCGGTGGAGATGTGCAACAACAACGGCACCTGCCGCAAGTTCGATGCGGGCACCATGTGCCCGAGTTACCGCGTGACGCGGGACGAACAACACCTCACCCGTGGCCGCGCCAACACCTTGCGCTTGGCCTTGAGCGGACAACTCGGCACCGACGCCTTGACCAGCGAAGAACTGCTGCAAACCATGGACTTGTGCGTTGGCTGCAAAGGCTGCAAGCGCGACTGCCCCACGGGCGTGGACATGGCGCGCATGAAGATCGAAACCCTGCACCAGTACAAGAGCTACCACGGGCACACACTCAAAGACCGATTGATAGGCTTTTTGCCGCGCTATGCCAAACATGCCGCGCGTTGGTCTGCTCTACTGAACTTGCGCAACCGCATGCCGCTGTTGGCCAAGTTGGCGCAAAGCGTCACCGGCTTGTCGGCCGAGCGCAGCTGGCCCACGTGGCAACGCGACCACTTCTTCAACCGCACCACCTTGGGCTCAACGGCACAAGAGGTGCTCATTGCCCCCAAACCGGTGGTGCTGTTTGTGGACACCTTCAACGGTTATTTCGAGTCCAACAACGCCCGAGCCGCCATGCGGGTGCTGCAAGCTGCGGGCTACCAAGTGCATGTGGCCTCCAAAAGCCGACAAGGCCACGGCAGCAACCAAGGCCACCTGTGCTGCGGGCGCACCTTCTTGGCCAACGGCATGGTGAATCAAGCCCGTGAGCAAGCGCAAGCGCTACTGGACGCTTTGCTGCCTTTTGCCAAGCGAGGCATTCCCATCGTCGGCTTAGAGCCTTCTTGTTTGTTGACCTTGCGCGACGAAGCACTGGTGTTGGGCTTGGGTGAAATGGCTCACACCGTGAGCGAACAGGCCATGCTGTTTGAAGATTTCTTGGCGCGCGAAGCCCAAGCCGGTCAGCTCGAGACACTCAAGTCCAAGTTAGAGCCCACCCGTCGCCCGATCTTGTTACACGGTCACTGCCACCAAAAAGCGTTTGGCCTCATGCCCGCCGTCCTGGAGGTGATTCGACTCATTCCAGGCGCCAAACCCCAGCTGATCGAGAGCAGTTGCTGCGGCATGGCCGGCAGCTTCGGCTACGAGACATCCCACCTGGAAGTCTCAAAGGCCATGGCTGAATTGAGCTTGTTGCCCGCAGTGCGCGCCCAACCCGACGCACTGGTGGTGGCCGATGGCACCAGCTGTCGCCACCAAATTGCCGATGGGGCTCAACGCCAAGCCGTCCATGTGGCCACGCTCTTGAGTGACCACCTCAAACACCACGCATGAAATGCGTGGCGGTGGCCTGTCTCAAGCCTTGAGCTGCCAAGCAGCGTGTGCTGCAATGTGCCAATGTGCCAATGCACCAAGTTCCAAGTGCCGCGCTGACTTAAGGCACCAGACACCAAGGGGCCTGGTATTGGACCAAGCCCATCCAAAGTGCCCAAGCCGAGCTGATCATCAAGGCCGCGCCTGCCAAACGCACACCCCATGCACCGCTTGAGTCGCCAGACGGTTTGAAGCCGCGCAAACGCAGCCACAGCCAAGGCCCCAAGGTCAGCACCACCGCACTACCAAACGCAAACAGGGCCATCACGCCCGCACCCTCCCAGGGACTGTTGCTCAAAGCCGCCACCAGCAAAGCGCCGTACAGCAAACCACAAGGCATCAAAGCCCACAGCATGCCCAGCAACAAGGGGGCACTGCGCTGCAACTTGATGTGCGCCGTCATCGCTTGCACCTTGCGCCAGACACCACGCCCCACCCCATCCAGCCAAAGAGGTTGCTCTGCCCGCCACAGCAGCAGTGCGCCGATCAAAAAGGCAAGAATATGAAACAAAGTCCAGAGGGGGCGGAACACGGCTGACTGGGTGGTGAGCCAGCCCACGCCTTGCATGGTGGAAGCGGCCAATGCGCCCAGGGTGCTGTAGCCGATGATGCGTCCCAGTTGAAACAACAGCATGGCACGGGTATCACGCCCAGACCCCACGCCTTGCTTTTGAGCGGCCCGGCCAATGCCGGCACAAGCCGCACCGCACATGGCTAGGCAGTGGGGCCCACCCGCTAAGCCCATCAAGAGTGCGGTGAGGGCCAGGGTGGAGTTCATCAGATGATTTTAGAGAACCGCGCACGGGTTCGGTCGGCTTGCAGGTATTTGTCAAACACCATGGCCACGCCACGTACAAAGAACCAACCCAACTCGGTGACTTGGATCGCCCCGTCTTGCAGCACCACCAAGCCCTGAGCTTGCATGCCGTCTAAGGTTTGCAATTCGGTGGCAAAGTATTTTTTGAAGTCAATCAAGTGCGCCACCTCGACGGACTCAAACAGCACATGTCCTTGACACATCAAGGACATGATGACGCTGCGGCGAACCAAATCGTCGCGCGACAAAGCCAAACCACGCTCCACCGGCAAACGGCCCTGATTGAGCAAGTCGTAATAGACATCCAGGGTTTTGACGTTTTGGCTGAAGGTGGGCCCGACATGACCAATGGCAGAAACGCCCAGCGCGATCAGGTCGCAATCGGGTTGGGTGCTGTAGCCCTGAAAGTTGCGGTGCAAGCGCCCTTGGCGCTTGGCCACAGCCAATGCGTCATTGGGCAAGGCGAAGTGATCCATGCCCACGTACACATAGCCCGCCCCCATGAGTACGCGCAGCGCACTCGCGAGCATGGCCAACTTGGAGCTGGCGGGAGGCAAATCTTGGCTGTGAATGCGCCGTTGGGGTTTGAAGCGCTCGGGCAAGTGGGCGTAGCCATAAAGAGCAATGCGATCGGGTCGTAAATCCACCACCTGGGCCAAGGTGCGCTCAAAAGTGTCGGGGGTTTGCATGGGCAGACCGTAAATCAAATCCACGTTGATCGAATCAAACCCTAGGGCACGCGATTCAGCCACCAAGTCAAACACCTGCTGGGCGGGCTGAATGCGGTGTACCGCTTTTTGCACATCGGCATCAAAGTCTTGCACCCCAAAGCTCAGTCGATTGAATCCCAGCAAAGCCAAGGTGCGCAAACGCACAGCCGAGACGGTACGCGGGTCAACCTCAATGGAGTATTCACCATCCGGTGCAAACTCAAAGTTTCGCCGCAACATGGCCATGAGCGAGCGCAGCTCGTCATCGCTCAAAAAGGTGGGGCTGCCGCCCCCCAAATGCAGCTGTGATACCGTTTGTCCAGAGCCCAAGTGCGCCACATTGAGTGCGACCTCACGCTCCAAGTAACGCAAGTACTCGGCCCCGCGTTCATGGTGCTTGGTGATGATTTTGTTACAAGCACAGTAGTAGCATAGCGCTTCACAAAATGGAATGTGAAGGTACAAAGACAAGGGATAGGCTTTGACCGCCACCCCTTCGCGCCGCTGCGCCAGGGCCTGCACGTAATCGCTCTGACCGAAGGCCTCCACAAACCGGTCTGCGGTGGGGTAAGAGGTGTAACGCGGGCCTGCCACGTCGTAGCGGCGTAACAAGTCGGGACTCATGACGGTCTCGGGCTCGAGGATCGATGTGTTGGATTGGGAATGGGTCATCAGTCAAACGTCCGGTTTACGTCTCATAATGTGCCTTTACGTTGATTGAATCATCTTGACCTGCATCAACACAACTTCGTATCGCGGCCTATGAATATCCCCAGCATCAAAGTCGCCTGTTCAAACTGCAACCTGCGTGAGCTGTGCATGCCATTGGGGCTGTCCGCCGATGAGCTGCAACGCATCGACGATCTGGTGGCCACTCGGCGCAAAGTCCCACGGGGCGACAGCTTGTTTAAAAACGGTGACAAGTTCAAGGCGCTGTATGCCATACGCACGGGCTTCTTCAAAACCTGCGTCTCCTCGCCAGACGGGCGCGACCAGGTGACAGGGTTCCAAATGGCGGGCGAAGTCATTGGCCTGGACGGCATCGTGAGCGATTTACACACCTGCGACGCCGTGGCGCTGGAGGATGCAGAAGTCTGCGTGATGCCCTTTGAGCGCATTGAAGAGTTGTCGCGCGATATCAACGCCTTACAACGCCATGTGCACAAAATCATGAGCCGCGAGATCGTGCGCGAACACGGCGTGATGTTGCTGCTGGGCAGCATGCGCGCAGAAGAACGCTTGGCCGCCTTTTTGCTCAACTTGGTGCAGCGCTTGCACGCCCGTGGGTTTTCACAATCCGAACTCGTGCTGCGCATGACGCGCGAAGAAATTGGCAGCTACTTGGGCCTCAAACTTGAAACCGTCAGCCGAACCTTCTCTAAGTTTGCCGATGAGGGCATCATCGAAGTCAAACAACGCCATGTACGCATCTTGAAGACAGAGGCGCTCAAACTGCTGGTCAACGCGCCAACTTGCCAAACCCACTGAGTAAGTGAGCGTCCCATGCAAAAGGCCCGTCATTGAACGGGCCTTTTTTTGATGCCACTGCAAGGCTCAGGCGGCTTGTTGCTCGCAACAAGCCTCTTGCTTGGGGCAACCATTGGGGCGTTCAGTGGGCACCAAGGGACAGCGGTTTGTCTCAAAAGGGGACATCGACAACAAGGTGGTGAGTGCACTTGAAGCGGCCGTGATGATCCAAAACACAAAAAAGGACAGGGTGTAGATGCCTTGACGCGAGATCTCCACAGGTCTGCCGAACCAATGCATGTCTTGTGGGTCAAACATGGCAAAGACGAGAACTTCCAAGACACCAGCGACCAAAAAAGCAGGCCATGCGATCCACATTATGCGTTGTGCCAACATCGAAACACTCCTCAAAAAACGGATTCAAAAGTTTAGATCTGCACGATGAGCCACCGTCATGGGGCGTTCGTTGGCAACTGATCTTTGGGCGTCACCACATGGTTGCGTGCCTGCATGGCGGGCAACATGGGCTGAGATTGTTTGGCTGCCAAGGTCTTGTTGATGTTGAGGCCTTGACGGTAATAGTCCTCTGCCACGACGGGGTCCGGAATACGAATGGCGATGGCCAAGGTCACAAAGCCCGCCACGACCACCAAGGCAGGTCCTGCAATGATCAACCACACGTGGCCGTAGGACCACCAGGGTTGCGAGTCAAGTTGTTGATTCAGTGCTTGCATAGGATTACCTCGGAACGATGAACACAGACTTTTCGACCACCCATTGACCGGTCTGTTGCGCTTGAATTTCAAACTGAATTTTGTGCGAACCCGGTTCGGCAGAACCATACGGTATATCTGCTCGCAACACAATCCATCGGGCCTGCGCAGGCCCCACCACCACGTCAGTCTCTGTCTCGATGCGCAGCATGGACAAGCCCTGCACCGACACATGGTAAGTCTGCTCGGTCTCCGCAGCATTCATGATTTGCAAACGGTAGATGTTCTCCAGAGTACCGTATTCGGTGATGCGCGCCAGCGTTGCGCGGTCGCGCACCACATCGACCTTGAACGGGGTACGCAGCCCCAATGAAACCAACAAGCCAAGCACCAAGGCCACCAAAAACATGCTGTAAATCTGCACCCGAGGCCTGAGCAAGCGCGACCACATCTGACGCGGCGTCCATTTGTTGAGCATGGCATTTTGTGTGGTGTAACGCACCAAACCTCGTGCATAGCCCATTTTGTCCATCACCCCATCACACACATCGGCACAGGCACCACACCCGATGCACTCATATTGCAAGCCATTTCGAATATCGATACCGGTGGGACACACTTGCACACACAAAGAACAGTCCACGCATGCACCGAGTTGAAGGGTCGACAGATCGGCTTTGCGCGAACGCGCTCCGCGGGGGTCCCCCCGTTCGCTGTCATAGGTGACGATCAAGGTGTCATGGTCAAACATGGCGCTTTGAAAGCGCGCATAAGGGCACATGTATTTACACACTTGCTCGCGCATGAAGCCCGCATTGCCATAGGTGGCAAAAGCGTAGAAGAAGACCCAGAAAAGTTCCCAAGAACTCATGTGGGTCAAAAAGAACTCCATCGCGAGCTCACGAATCGGTGTGAAGTAGCCCACAAAGGTAAAACCCGTCCAGATCGAAAAGAAGATCCAGATCAAATGTTTGTACCACTTCTTGACCAACTTTTCGAGCGAGAAGTCAGCATCATCCAATCTCATGCGGGCTGAGCGGTCGCCCTCAATTTTTCGCTCAATCCATAAAAATATTTCGCT
>CAIVLE010000082.1 GCA_903906635.1 uncultured Burkholderiales bacterium
AGCGACAACGCCCAGACACGGCGCACTTGCAAGCGGCTTTGCTGCCAGTGGTTCACCACACGGTGTGAGACGGATGCAGCGGCGTTCATGGGCGTTGACTCATGACGCTTGATCAGAGGGGTTGCGCACGCCACTGGCGACATGGCCCGCAGGCACATGCCGGGCGGCGGACTCGATGTGTCCGGTTTGGTCGTCAAAGAAAAAGTCGGGCTCGAACTCACGCAAGAACTCGCCCTTTTCTAAGCCACCCAAAAACATGGCCTCATCCACCTCGATGTTCCAGTTCATCAGCGTGCGAATGGCGCGCTCGTGCGCCGGTGCGCTGCGTGCTGTGACGAGCGCGGTGCGAATGCGCATCTGTGGCGTGCCCGCTTGCTGCAACACCTGCAGCGCGGCCAGCAAGGGCTTGAAGGGCCCGGCCGACAAGGGCAGGGTGGCTTTGTCCTTTTCGTGCTGCTGAAAAGCGCTCAAGCCCTCGGCCTGGTAGACCCGCTCGGCCTCGTCGCTAAAGAGCACCGCGTCGCCGTCAAAGGCAATGCGCACTTCGTGCGGGTGGGCCTGTGAGGCATGGGCTGAGTGCGGGTAGACCTGTGCAGCCGGCACGCCAGCACCCAGGGCAGAGCGCACGTCGGCGAGGTGGGTGGACAAAAACAAGTTGGCGTTGAGCGGGCGCAGATAGCGCCAAGGCGATTGGCCGCGTGTGAAGCTGCCCCGCTGAATGGTCAGTCCGTAGTGCTGCGCCGAGCGAAACACCCGCATGCCACTGACCGGGTCGTTGCGCGACAAGATCACCACCTCCACCCGTTGCGTGCTGTCGTCGTTGAACGCCAAGAGTTTTTGAACTAACGAAAAGGCCACGCCGGGTTTGGCAGGGCTCTCCAAGCGCTCGAGCTGCAGTTGCATGTAGGCGCGGTCATCGCCTTGCTCGAACACCAGGTTCTCTTGTTCAAAGTCAAACAGCGCACGCGATGAAATCGCAACCACCAACTTGCCATCCAATGAAACGCTCATGGTTTTTTTATCCGTGGGGTGAATCGAAAACTGGGGGCACAACCCAATTATTTGATCAGGTTATTGAGCTGAATGATCGGCAACATCACCGACAACACAATGAGCATCACCATGCCGCCCATGAGAACGATCAGCAAGGGTTCGAGCACCGTCGCCAGTTGCAGGGCGCGGCGTTGTACTTCGGCACTGAGTTGGTTGGCTGCACTTTGCAGCATGGCGGGGAGTGTGCCGGTTTGTTCGCCCAAGCGCGAGAACATCACCAATAACCTCGGAAAACGTGGGTGTTGCGCCAAGGCCGTGGCCAAGGGGGCCCCCTCGCGCACCAGCACCAGCGCGTCTTGCGCGTCCTGGCGCAAGGCGGTGTTGGAGAGCGTGTCTGCGGCGGCTTGCAGGGCTTTCAAAATCGGCACGCCCGCTGTGGCCAACATGGCCAGCGTGCTGGCAAAGCGAGCCGTGTTGTAGCCTCGGGCCAAGCGGCCCACCAGGGGAAGCGTGAGCCAAGCGGCGTCAAAGCGCTGACGCAAGGCCGCTTGCTTGAGGCCAAAGTGCGCCCCCACGGCTGCCCCGCCAACACACAACACCCCCCACAGCCAATAGCTTTGCACGGCTTGACTCAAGGCCATCATGCCTCGGGTCAACAAGGGCAGGGTGCGTTGGCTGCTGGTGAAGACTTGGGCGACTTGAGGCACCACGTAGGCCAGCAAAAACAACACAATCGCCAAGGCCACAACGCACACGATGGCGGGGTACAGGCCTGCAGCCAATAACTTGGCGCGCAGCTCCTGCTGGGCTTGTAAGTCTTCGGCCAAGCGCTCCAGCACCCCGCCCAAATGACCACTTTGTTCCCCTGCGCCAATGACAGCGACGAAGATCCCTGAAAACTCCCGCGGGTGCTGCCCCAAGGCTTTGGCAAACGGTGCACCGGCGTTGACCTCGCTGCGCAGGGCTGACACCAAGTCACGCTGGCGCGGGGTTTCGGCCTCTTCGGCCAAAGCGCTGAGCGCGCGCTCCAGCGGCAAGCCCGCACCCACCAAACCCGCCAACTGGCGTGTCCACACCGCCAAGGCAGAGCCGCTGAAGATGCGCGACTCCCAAATGACGGTGTTGAGCCCTTGGCTTTGACGCTGCATGGTGTCTACCTTCAAAGGCACCAAGCTTTGCGCGCGCAACTGGCTGCGCGCTGCGCGGGCCGTGTCGGCCTCCATCACGCCCCTGCGGGTTTGGCCTTGGGCGTCGAGGGCTTCGAAGTTGTAGGAAGGCATGCAGTGATCAGTGTGAGTTCGGGTGCTGGGCGATGAACTGCTTCAGAGCCAAGTCAATGCGTGTTTGCCAGCCGTCGCCAGATGCCTTGAAGTGCGTGAGCACTTCTTGGGACAGCCGGATATTGATGAGTTCTTTCGGGTGCTTGGCACGGGGCCGACCTCGTGGTCTGAGCGTTTGCTTGGCTGCAGCGGCACCCAAAATGCCGGGCAAGACGTCTTTGGCGGAAATGGCCTGGTCGACGCGTTCGCGGGTCCATTCAGGGTTGACGTCATCGATCAGTTCAGGATCAGGCTTACTGGGCATAAATTTTGACCTCCCTTACATTCGCATTTCGCAAGCTGATCACGTGGATCAGACCAGCACGCGGTGTGAAAACGACGGCATACAAACGCTCATCGATGTGTCCTAGTGCCAAGTAGCGAGGCTCACCGTCGTCGTGCCTTAGGTCTTCTTCGATGATCGCCCTGGACCAATCCAATGGCTCAACCAGCGAGAAAGGCAAACCCCGTGATTGGATATCTGCTTCGTTCTTGCCGGGATCAAAGCTGG
>CAIVLE010000083.1 GCA_903906635.1 uncultured Burkholderiales bacterium
AAGTAGTGGAGTTAGCATGATGGCACTAGGCTCTAATCGGTAACGTCTCAGGTGAGGCAACGAGCGGGTCCGGTAACAGTTTTATTGAAGCAATGCGGGGGAAGTGGTGACATCATTCCTGGGGTTAAGCCCCATTAGCTAACGTGAACCTCTTGGCTCCGATGGTTGGGGGTTTTGCGGACGCTGACGAGCTTCGGCATATGAAGTTCATTCCGGCCTAGCCTGCAAGTTACTTGAGTGCGCATTTGAACAAGCAATTCTCCATTTCATAGGCCCGAGCTGTCTACTGCACCCTGGGAAGTCCACCCTCCTGCGCTACACCGGCCAGATACCGACGTGCTTTTACCATTGCCATGCTCTTGACACTTAAAGATGCCCTATGATATCTTTGCGTTGCTATGAAATCAATACAGCAAATCACCCTTCGCCTGCCGGAAGACTTGGCCATCAGGCTGGCAGCCTGCACCCCCTCGCGCAAACGCAATCAGTTTGTAGTGGACTTGGTGCGCCGCGAGCTTGACCGTGAAAGCCGCGAACTTGAAGAGGCCGCCTTGCGCCTGACTTCGCTCGAAGCTGCGCATGAGAGTGAAGACACCGACTGGTTAGCTCTTGAAGATGACGCAGCAAGTGCAGACGAGTTCGACGAAAAGCTGTTTTTGATGGAGCTCCACGCCCGAAAAGACAAAGCACCCAAATCCACGCTGGCGGCGGCGGCGTGAAGTCCATTCAGCGCGGACAGGTTCACTGGGTCCAGCTTGATCCAGCCCGTGGGTCTGAAATGGCGAAGCGCCGACCATGTGTTGTTCTCTCTGTGCGAGAGATCAATGACCATCGCCGTACCTTAGTGGTCTTACCGCTCACCACCACTGAGACACCCGCCGTGTTTCCGCTACTGATCGCAACGCCTTCAGTCAGTGCCAGTTCAAAGGTGCGCACTGAGCACATCCGCGCCATCGACAAGTCGCGGCTGTCCGGCTACATCACCGACATGGGCGGTGATGACCTGGCCGAGATAGAGCATGCGCTGTGCAAGGTACTGGGGATCAAGGGGGCTAAGGCGCTTCGAACATAGGCCAGCTGTGCCTGCCTTCCTCTTCACTGCTTAAAATATTTACTTATCGACACTTTCACTATGCTGAGAGTTTTCCGTGTGGAGTTGCCCTCGGGCTCGGTTTGACCCCCACCCAACCGGATTTTCTGATTAACTCCTGTCCACTTCGTGGGAGGAGGTCAGTCTCAGCCACAATTGACCACAATTTCAGGTTTTTGGATTTCTTGTCCTAAAGAATGCAGGTGTGCAGGGGCGGTCTGACAGCACCTGTTGTTTGGGCTATGCAAGCGTTTGAAGTCGCACTCAACACACCTTTGTGGTTGGTTGAACGCGTTAACCGGGATGGATTGAAAGTGGATGCCAATGAACGTCAACGCTGATTACAGTATGAGAGTCGTGGTCAATCACCATGACCTTCCTTGGATTCCAAGTCCCGAATCTGGGGTTGAGAGACGGATGCTGGAGCGTCAGGGCGATGAGGTGGCAAAGGCAACTTCGATTGTTCGCTACAAGGCAGGTTCTAAGTTTCAAGCACATCGACATGAGCTTGGAGAAGAAATATTTGTGTTGGACGGGACATTCAGTGATGAGACTGGCAACTATGGTGTCGGCACTTACATCATGAATCCTCCTGGTTCTTCTCATGCGCCATTCAGTGAAACTGGCTGCACCTTGTTTGTGAAGTTACGTCACCTTGGGCAAGACCAGGTCGTACGCGAAATCATTGACACCACATCAGCCACTTGGTACCAAGGCATGGTGGACGGGCTAAACGTCATGCCGTTGATGCAACAAGGGAGTGGTTCGACTTTAGTGAAATGGGCGCCACAAACGTTTTTCAATCCACACAGACACTACGGTGGTGAGGAAATTTTTGTGGTGGATGGTGTGTTTGAAGATGAGCATGGTCGGTACCCTGCTGGATCTTGGATCAGAAGTCCGCACATGAGCGTTCATCGACCATTTAGTCAAGAAGGATGCACTATCTTTGTTAAGACTGGGCATCTTTTGGATTAGAAAGTGCGATGCCAAGATCGGCTGAGCCACCCAGGAGACGAAAATTTATCCTCAGTTCACGGGTCTCGAGAAAAATCCTCATGCAAAGTTGCATGAGGATTCATCACAAAGCTAGAGCCAAAAAGAAGACTGGAACTTACTGAGCCATGGCTTCAATTGCGATGTCAATACGGACATCGTCACCCACATAGGGGGCGTATTTACCGGCGTTGAATTCGCTGCGCTTGATCACGGTGAATGCATTCGCACCAAGAGCGGGTTTTTTCATCATGGGATGAGGTGTAGCCTGAAAGCTGGTAACGGTCAATGTCACTGTCTTGGTCACACCTTTGATGGTAAGTTGACCTTCAATGCTTTGTGGCTTGTCGCCTTCAAACACCACCTTGGTTGATTTGAACGTAGCTTGGGGGAACTTGGCCGTATCCAAGAAGTCTTCGCCCTGGATGTGTTCGTTGAAGTCTGTGAACCCGGTGTTGACCGATCTCATGTCGATGACGATGTCTACAGAGCCCTTTTTGGCCTCGGCATCAAACACCACTTGACCAGTAGTTTTGCTGAAGCTGCTCAGTTGTGTGGAGTAGCCAAAGTGAGAGTACGAAAAACGGGGAAAGGTATGTGTGCCATCCACGCCGTAAGTCACAGGTGCTGCGACGCCAGATGCCAGTGCGCCAGTGAATGCCAAAGCGGCGACGATGCGTTTGATTGATTTCATTTGAAAGTTCCTTTTGAAAAGTTATTTGCCAGAAATGGCGGTGAGTTGAAAATTAACTTGGATGTCATTGGCCACCACATCAAACTTGGCCCATAGGCCTTCGCCAATGGCAAAGTCAGCGCGACGCATGATGAAGCCGCCACTGAACACGGCGACGTTTCCTTGTGCAGCTAGCTTCAGCGGAAATTTGATGTCTTGGCTTTTGCCTTTGATCGTGAGCACGCCTGTCACGTCAAACTGGTTGGCACCCGTGGCTTTGATTTGTTTGGCCACAAACGTGGCTTTGGGAAAAGCTTTGACGTTGAACCATGTCTTACCAACCACTTCATCATCCGCATCGGATGACCCGGCATCAATACTGGCGAGGTCAACTTCGATGTCTGCCTTAGCGGCAGCGGGCTTGGCTGGATCAAAGTTGAGCTGTGCTGCAAACTTCTTGAAGCGACCCTCCATGACTACGCCCATTTGTTTGTATTCAAATGTGACTTTGCTTTTCTCGGGCTGAACGGTCTTGTATTCCACAGCAGCGGCGTTCATTGCCACAGCCATAGCCATCATGGCGCTGGGTAAAAATTTCGTGAAGAGATTCATATGTTGTCCATTGGTGTGCTGCGTGTGGGCAGCATGCGTTTCAAAATATCGTCTTGATCAATCCAGTGGTGCTTCAGGGCTGCGGCCACATGGCCTGCCAGCAAGAACAGCAGCACAAAGTTAAGTGCTTCATGGACTTCTTTGAGCAAGTGACCCAACTCTTTGTTTTTCTCTAACAAATCGGGCAAAGGCAGCACGCCAAACCAAACGGTGGGCACGCCTTTGGCAGAACTCATCAACCAGCCCGAGACGGGAATGACGATCATCAAACCGTACAAAGCCGCGTGCCCCACATGCGCCACACCCTGGGTCAGTGCAGACATCGTGCTGGGGTAACTGGGCGGAGTGTTGAGCACACGCCACACCAAACGCAGCCATACGAGCACAAAAACGCTCACACCTGCCCATTTGTGCCACGCGTAGTACTGCAGTTTTTCAGGCGATAAAGGCATGTCGGTCATCACAAAGCCCAACGCAATGAGTCCAGCAAAAACAAGTGCCATGCCCCAATGCAAGAGTTTGGCGATGGCGGTGTAAGTCGTACGCATGTGGATCCTTAATGCACGAAGGCATAGCCATCCATAGCAATGACATAGTCACTCACGCCACGGTAAAAAGCTTGGGGGGTGGCACCAGCACCTGCTGCGCCAAGTGCCACGTACAGAGGCAGTAAGTGGTCTTCACTCGGGTGGGCTTGGCGGCCTTGGACACAATGCTGGCGGTAGTTGAGCAAGGCGTCCACATCGTGGGCGTTTAATTTCTCAGACACCCAATCGGAAAACTGATGCACATAGGCTGGCGTTTGGCCATCGCTCGATGCCGCCACGTGCCAGTCTCGCAAGTTATGCGTGATATTGCCCGAGGCAATCACCCAAATGTTTTCCTCAGTCAACACCGACAGGGCTTGGCCGACGCGAAACGCGTGCTCGGGGCCTGCATGTGTTTGCATGGACAAGGGAACGATGGGCACATCGGCATGCGGAAACATTTGACGCAAGGGTTGCCACGCGCCGTGGTCCAAGCCGTGTTGGCTACGGTCGTCCACTTCCATGCCTGCGTTGCGCAATGCCGTGGCTACTTCTTTGGCCACTTCTGGGCAGCCTGTTGCGGGGTATTGAATTTTGTACAACGCCTCAGGAAAACCATAAAAGTCGTGGATGGTTTCCAACCGAGTGGCCACACTGACGGTGGGGATGCGTGTGTCCCAATGCGGGCTCAATACAACGATGGCACGCGGGGTAGGCAGCTTTTGCACCATCTGCGACATGGCTGCGCCAGCAGCGCCTGGGTTCAGGGCAAATGTGGGCGCACCGTGCGGCACAAAGAGAACGTTTCGAAAGGTCTGCATACAAGTTATTGGGTTAGGAGCACGTAATGTAGAAATGATTCGAGAATAGAAAAAGAGCCTAATATTCAATTATTTGTTGCAAAATAAGCAACAATGGACAAACTCAACGCAATGCAACTTTTCGTACGTGTGGCCGAGACTGGCAGCTTCACCGCAGTGGCTGATCAGCTCGATGTGGCGCGCTCGGTCGTGACCCGGCAAATCTCGGCGCTCGAAAAACAATTGGGTATCAAGCTGATGACGCGCAGCACGCGCAGTCTCACGCTGACGACTGCTGGTTCGGCCTATCTTGAAAAATGCCGCGTCATCTTGAACATGGTGGATGCTGCCGAGTCGAGCTTGCTCGAAGAAAAAACAGAACCGCGTGGTCGCATCCGCTTAGGTCTGCCATTGAATTTTGGTTTGCAGCGCCTCATGCCTGCACTGCTGGAGTTTGCACAAACTCACCCGCACATTGAATTGGTGATGGATTTCTCGGACCGGCGCAGTAAGTTGATTGAAGAAGGCATTGATGTATCGATTCGCATCACCAATCGGTTGGAGCCTGGCGACATCGTGCGCAAATTGGGTGAGTCACGATTGCTCACAGTGGCCTCACCCCAATATTTGGCTGAGCACAGCTACCCTAAACATCCACGTGATTTGGAACAGCACGCGTGCTTGGTGTACTCGCAGGACTTTCAATCCACCTCTTGGGGCTACCGCTCAAAAGAAGGGAATGTGAATGTGACTGTTCGCCCTCGCTTGGCAGCCAACAATGGCGAAGCACTGTTGCAAGCCGCAGCGCAAGGACTGGGCATCACGCGGCCACCAGACTTCATGGCGCAACCCTATTTAGACAACGCAAGTGTGGTTGCCGTATTATCGAAGTTTGAGCCGCAAACATTGGGAATTTACGCAGTACTCCCAAGTAATCGGTATATTCCTCATCGAGTTTCGGTCTTGATAGAT
>CAIVLE010000084.1 GCA_903906635.1 uncultured Burkholderiales bacterium
AACCGGCTGAGCCAATGGCATACCCCTTGGTCACGGCCTTGGTGGTGTTGCCCACGGCGTCCAGGGGGTCGGTCACGTCACGCACGGACTTGGGCAGCTCGGCCATTTCGGCAATGCCCCCGGCGTTGTCGGTGATGGGGCCATAAGCATCCAAAGCCACCACGATGCCCGCCATGCTCAGCATGGCGGTTGCAGCGATGGCAATGCCATACAGTTCGCCGAGCTGGTAAGCCGACAAGATGGCCGCGCAGACCATCAGCACGGGCCATGCGGTTGAACGCATGGACACACCCAAGCCCGCAATGATGTTGGTGCCGTGACCCGTGGTGGAAGCTTGTGCAATGTGTCGCACAGGGGGGTATTGCGTGCCGGTGTAGTACTCGGTGATCCAGACCAAGGCTGCGGTCAGCAGCAGCCCCACCGCGCAGGCGCCCCAAAGCCGAATTTGGGTACCGTCACCCAAGGCGTCATCGGGCATGATGGCGCGGGTCACAAAGTAAAAAGCGATCAAGGACAACACGCCTGCCACGGCTAAGCCTTTGTAGAGGGCGGGCATGACGTTTTTCATCTCAGGCGAAGCCTTGACGAAAAAACACCCCACGATGGAGGCCAAGATGGACACGGCGCCCAGCATCAAGGGGTAGAGAACGGCTTGGGTGGGGGCGCTCACCACCATCAGTGCGCCCAGCATCATGGTGGCAATCAAGGTCACTGCATAGGTTTCAAACAAGTCGGCCGCCATGCCCGCGCAGTCGCCCACGTTGTCGCCCACGTTGTCCGCAATCACGGCCGGGTTACGGGGGTCGTCTTCTGGAATGCCGGCTTCGACTTTGCCCACCAAGTCCGCACCCACGTCAGCGCCCTTGGTAAAGATACCCCCCCCTAAACGCGCGAAGATAGAGATCAAAGATGAGCCAAAGGCAAAACCCATCAAGGGGTTAAGCAAAGTGGCCAGGGATTGATCGGGGGGAGGGTTGGCGTTGCCCACCAAGAACCCGTAAAACCCACCAACGCCCAACAGGCCAAGTCCCACCACCAACATGCCGGTGATGGCGCCGCCCTTGAAAGCCACATCAAGGGCTGGGCCAATGCCATGGGTAGCAGCTTGTGCGGTGCGTACGTTGGCTTTGACGGAGACGTTCATGCCAATGAAACCGCACGCACCTGACAGCACGGCACCAAACACAAACCCAACGGCAGTTTGCAGGCCTAAAAACAAGCCTATCAACAGGGCCAAGACCGCCCCGACGAAAGCGATCGTGCGGTACTGGCGGGCAAGGTAAGCGGCTGCACCTTGTTGGATGGCGGCGGCTATTTCTTGCATGCGGGCGTTGCCCGCGTCTAAAGAGAGGATGGAGGAGCGTGCCCAGAACCCGTAGATCACGGCAACCAGGCCGCAAGCGAGCGTGAAAAGAAGCGCATTGTTGGCAGACATAAGAGTTGTACTCCAAGATGTTGTGTCCCAGGGAGGTGGTGCCAACGCTTGGGTTGCTCAGGCGCCACCGCTGCGTTGCTTCCTCCAGACACTGAGAGAACTCTGCGCTGTGATTGGCCAACTCGGACACTTTAAAGCAAGTGGTGCAGGCGCGAAAGGCTTG
This sequence comes from uncultured Burkholderiales bacterium, assembly GCA_903906635.1. GTDB lineage: Bacteria > Pseudomonadota > Gammaproteobacteria > Burkholderiales > Burkholderiaceae_C > Limnohabitans. The sequence continues at coordinate 1,599 of CAIVLE010000084.1, forward strand.
TGAAAGTAAAATGGGGGTTAATCCGTAGAGTTTCTTTCAACCTTCCAACGAGACACCATGTCCTTAGATAACGTCAAACCCGGTAAAAATGTTCCCGAAGCTTTCAATGTGATCATCGAAATCCCGATGAATGCAGATCCAGTGAAGTACGAGGTTGACAAAGAGACCGGCGCGATCTTTGTCGATCGCTTCATGAGCACTGCCATGCACTACCCCACCAACTACGGGTACGTGCCACAAACCATCAGTGGTGATGGCGATCCGGTGGATGTTTTGGTGATCACTCCTGTGCCTTTGATTCCTGGTGTGGTGGTGCCTTGCCGCCCCATTGGCATTTTGAAAATGACCGATGAGGCAGGCGAAGACGGCAAAGTGTTGGCTGTGCCGATTGACAAAATTTTGTCCATTTACTCCCAGTGGCAAAAACCTGAAGATCTCAACCCCTTGCGTTTGAAAACCATTGCTCACTTTTTTGAGCATTACAAAGATTTGGAAGAAGGCAAGTGGGTCAAGGTCACAGGCTGGGAAGGTCCAGAATCGGCCAAAAAAGAAATCATGGATGGCATTGCCAACTACAACAAAGCACACGCCTGACAGCGTGAGGGGGTGACCACCTGCGTGGTCCCCCGTGACAACCTGCTGGGTTCATCAGCTCTTTAAAAGCCCATTTTGCGATGGGCTTTTTAGCGCTTTGTGCGCTGCGCTAGCCCCTACAATTGGTGGTTATCCCTAGGGCTCGCATGAACATTTTGATATCTAACGACGACGGTTACCAGGCCCCGGGTCTGGTGGCTTTGTATGAAGCGCTGAAGGATTTAGGGCATGTCGAGGTGGTGGCGCCCGAACAAAACAACAGTGCCAAGTCAAATGCCTTGACCTTGCATTCCCCTTTGTACGTGCACCAAGGGCTCAATGGGTTTCGTTACGTCAATGGCACACCGGCTGACTGTGTTCACATCGCCTTGACGGGCTTGCTGGGATATAAGCCTGATTTGGTGGTCTCGGGCATCAACGACGGGGCCAATATGGGGGATGACACCATTTACTCCGGTACGGTCGGGGCTGCGATGGAGGGTTATTTATTTGGCATTCCCGCCATTGCTTTTTCGCAGGTGGACAAGGGATGGGCAAATCTGGACGCTGCTGCTGCCAAAGCGCGCATCTTGGTCGAGCAGTTAATGTCCCAGCACCTGGGAGCCGGCGAGCCTTGGTTGTTGAATGTGAACATTCCGAGTCGACCTCTTGAGCAGCTCAAAGAGCTGCGCGTGACGCGTCTTGGGCGTCGCCATGCGGCCGAACGTGTGATCACCCAAACCAGCCCACGTGGACAAACCATGTACTGGATTGGCAGCGCTGGCGCTGCCAAAGATGACAGCGATGGCACGGATTTTCATGCCACCTTTGAGGGGCATGTCTCCGTCACCCCCTTGCATGTGGACTTGACGGAACACGCCAATCTGCCCACTTGGCGCCAGCGTTTGGCAACGGCTTGATGAACAAACCGCGCCCCAGCTTCCCGGCCCGTTTGGATTCGGACAAGACCACCAAGCCGCCCCAAAGTTTGCTGGGAGCGACTCGCGTTTTGACGCCTCAGTCGCCCATGAGAAGCAAGCCTCTGCCAATGGCCAGTCCTGCGGGGGTGGGGTTGGATTCTTCAGCGGTGCGTGCGCGCATGGTGCAAAAGTTGGCTGCGCAGGGGGTGACGGATGAGGTGGTGTTGGATGCCATGGGCCGCACTGAGCGACATCGCTTTGTGGACAGTGCCCTGGTCAACCAAGCTTACGAAGACACCAGTTTGCCCATCGGTCTGGGACAAACCATCTCCAAACCCAATGTGGTGGCCCGAATGATTGCGTTGCTGCGTGAGGCGCCGGGCTTGCAAGGTGAATCCAAGCTTGGACGTGTGCTGGAGATTGGCACGGGCTGTGGGTACCAAGCCGCTGTGCTGTCGCATGTGGCACGCGAGGTTTACAGCATTGAGCGCTTGCGGGGCTTGCATGACAAGGCGCGAGAAAACTTAAGGCCTTTGCGGCTGCCCAATGTGCATGTGATTTTTGGTGACGGCATGTTGGGCTATCCCAAGGGGGCACCTTACAGCGCCATCATTGCAGCGGCTGGCGGGGAAGCCCTGCCGCAAGCTTGGATCGACCAGTTGGCTGTGGGCGGGCGCATCGTGGCGCCCATGCAAACCACCCAGGGCCAGCAAGCCCTGTTGGTGATTGACAAAACGCCTCGTGGTCTCCAGCAGAGTTTGCTCGAGGCGGTGCACTTCGTACCTCTAAAATCTGGCGTTGCTTGACGTGGGAGAACATTGGATGTTGCGTGCTGGAATGTGGGCGATGGTGGCCTGGATGACCCTGGTGGGAATGTCGGGTTGCGCCAACAAAGGTCGCCCGGCACCCGTCGAAGACAGAACCTACAGTGTGTCTGTGCCTGCCAATAAGCTGCCTTTGGGGTCTGAAAATGCAGGCAAGGCAGGTTTTTATACCGTCAAACCCGGAGACACGTTGATTCGCATTGGCATGGACCATGGCCAATCTTGGCGAGATTTGGTGCGTTGGAATGGTCTTGAAAACCCCAATTTGATCGAGACGGGTCAGGTCTTGCGGGTGGTTCCCCCCAGCCAAGATGTCGTGGTTGTGCGGCCTGTTTTGCCATCGGCGCCTGTGTCAAGCGCCTCCGCAGCATCGGCCAGTGTGTCGCCTGCACCCGCCAAACTCCCGTTGTCTCCTGCTCCTGCTCCTGCTCCCGCGCCTGCTACCGTTTCGACACCCCCAGCAACAGCTGCTGCAGACGTAGCGGAGGATGCGTTGGTTTTCAAATGGCCCACGCGCGGTAATTTGATTGCGGGTTTTGATGAGCTCAAAAACAAAGGCCTGGACATCGCCGGCAAAGCGGGTGACCCGGTGCTCGCCGCTGCCGATGGCCGCGTGGTCTACGCTGGATCAGGTCTGAGGGGCTATGGCAACTTGATCATCCTCAAACACAACAACACCTACCTCACCGCTTACGCACACAACCAAACCTTGCTGGTGAAAGAAGACCAAGCCATCAAGCAAGGGCAAAAAATCGCTGAAATGGGCAACAGTGACGCCGATCAGGTCAAGCTCCATTTTGAAATTCGCCGCCAAGGCAAGCCGGTGGACCCCGCCAAATATTTGCCTGCTAACTAAATTTATATGTCCCATTCGGCCGATACGGTGTGGCCTGAGCACGCCTTGCACATTGAATCCATGGACCTTGACGCCCAAGGGGTGGCCCATCGCGAGGATGGCAAGGTGGTGTTTGTGGACGGAGCCCTTCCGTTTGAAGTGGTCAGCGCCAATATTCACCGCAAAAAAAACAATTGGGAGCAGGGCTCCTTGGTGGAGGTTTTTCGCGAATCATCCCAACGCGTGACGCCAGGTTGCCCGCATTTTGGTTTGCATGCAGGCGCCTGCGGCGGCTGCAAGATGCAGCACCTGGATGCGACAGCCCAAGTGGCTGTCAAGCAGCGTGCCGTGGAGGACAACTTATGGCATTTGGGCAAAGTCAAAGCCCAGACTTTGTTGCGCCCAATCCAAGGACCTGCCTGGGGTTACCGCTACCGTGCCCGTTTTTCCGTGCGGTATGTGGTGAAGAAGGGCGTGGTCTTGATTGGCTTTCACGAGCGCAAGAGTCGCTATGTCGCCGATACCCAGCACTGCCCGATCTTGCCCCCACATGTCGAAGCGTTGCTGATGCCCCTGCGCGAGATGATCGCAGGGATGCAAGCGCGCGATACCTGCCCCCAAATTGAACTGGCCTGTGGCGACCAGGTGACAGCGCTGGTACTGCGTCACCTCGAGCCTTTGAGCGAAGGGGACTTGGGTCATTTGCATAGCTTTGCTGCCAAGCACCATGTGCAATGGTGGTTGCAGCCCAAGGGGCCAGACACGGTTCGTTTGCTGGATGAGCAGGCGTCAGAGCAACTGTCCTATGCTTTGCCTGAATATGGCATCAGCATGCCCTTCAAGCCCACGGATTTCACACAGGTCAACCCCCACATCAACCGCGTGTTGGTCACCCGAGCGCTGCGTTTACTCGATGTGCAAGCCCATGAGCGCGTGATCGATTGGTTTTGTGGCTTGGGAAATTTCACCTTGCCCTTGGCCACGCTTGCGCGCGAAGTGCTGGGCATTGAAGGCAGCGAAACTTTGGTCGCTCGATCACGTGAGAATTTGGTTCATAACCAAAACTTGCGTCAGGACTGTCTCGCGCCCACGCAATTCGTGGCACGCAACCTCTTTGAGATGACGCCTGAGTTGTTGATCCAAGACGGTGTGGCTGACAAGTGGTTGATCGATCCACCGCGAGAGGGCGCCTTCGCTTTGGCGCAAACACTGGCAACGCTCAAGGAGCAACCTGAACTGCGCCAAGGCTGGGAGCCTCCCAAGCGCATTGTTTATGTGAGCTGTAATCCAGCCACTTTGGCGCGAGACGCAGGGTTGCTGGTCAACGTCGCAGGTTACCGTTGCACGCACGCGGGGGCCGTGAATATGTTTCCCCACACGGCACACGTGGAAAGCATGGCGGTTTTCGAGTTGGCATAAAAAAAGAGACCCGAGGGTCTCTTTTTCATGAGTGAGCGGGCGTTTATTCGCGCTCGCCACCAAAAATGCCCAACAAAGCCAACAAACTTTGGAACACGTTGATGACGTCCAAGTACAAAGTCAACGTGGCGCTGATGTAGTTGGTCTCGCCACCATCGACAATTTGCTTGAGATCGTAAAGCATGAAGGCACTGAAGATCAGCATCGAGAGCATGGAGATGACCATCATGCCGGCTGAAGAGCCCACAAACATGTTGATGATGCTGCCCACCATGAGGACCACCACGCCGACCATGAGCCATTTGGCCATGCCTGAGAGGTCACGTTTGATGACAGTTGACAAACTGGCCATCAAGAAGAACACCCCAGCAGTCCCGCCAAAGGCTGTCATCACCAATTCAGCCCCATTTTTAAAGCCCAACACCATGGCAATCATGCGAGAGAGCATCAACCCCATGAAGAAGGTAAAGCCCAACAGCACATAGACACCCGTGGCGCTTTCTTTGGTGCGTTCAATGGCATAAATGAACCCAAAGGCGCCGGCCAGCATCAACACCATGCCCATCACGCCTGACAGGGCGTAACTGATGCCAGTGGAGACACCCACCCACGCGCCCAAGACGGTGGGCAACATGCTTAGCGCAAGCAGCCAATAGGTATTGCGCATGACGCGGTTGCGTTGTTGCGCTGGAAGTACATCGTAGTCAAAGGTATGGATTTGGTCGTTCATGTCACGATCTCCAGAAACACCTGCACATGCAGATGGGTTCTATTTTAGGGCTGAGTCGCCAAAGTCAAGGGCAACCTACTTTTTGATGGGGTTTTATTTGTTGCGTGAGGTGAGGCCGCGCATCTTGGGGGCGACAAAACGTTATGCTTTGGCCTTGAATTTCAACCGATAGGTACTTACGCCATGAAAACAAAGCATGTTCTCGAGTCTGCAGACGTTAAGTTGATTGCTGCCGCTGCTGAAGCGGAAGCCCTGAAAAATCAATGGGCCGTCACGATTGCGATCGTCGACGATGGGGGCCATTTGTTGGCCTTGCAGCGCTTGGATGGGGCGCCGGCCTTTTCCGCGCACATGGCCCCTGCAAAAGCCAATACAGCGGCACTTGGACGACGCGAAAGCAAAATTTACGAAGATGTGATCAATGGAGGGCGTGTGGCATTTCTGAGTGCCCCGGATTTGAAGGGCTTGCTCGAAGGCGGCGTGCCGATCATCAAAGACGGCCAATGCATTGGCGCCGTGGGGGTGAGCGGGGTCAAGTCGAACGAAGATGCGCAAATTGCCAAGGCAGGCATCGCCGCGATTGGCTTGTAAACAGCCCCTTCAGTAAATCAGCCGTTCGGGGCTGATTTCTTGCAAGATGGTGGTGGCGATTTCCTCAATGCTCTTGTGTGTTGTAGAAAGCCACCGGATGCCCGCTCTGCGCATCATGGCCTCAGCTTGCGAGACCTCGTCTCGGCAGTTGGCCAAGCTGGCATACCGAGAGTTGGGGCGGCGCTCATTTCGAATTTCGCTCAGGCGTTCAGGTTGAATCGTCAAGCCGAAGATTTTCTTCTTGTGCGGCATCAATGCCGGGGGTAATTGCCGGCGCTCAAAGTCCTCGGGGATCAAAGGGTAGTTGGCTGCTTTCAAGCCGTATTGCATGGCCAAGTACAAGCTGGTGGGCGTTTTGCCGCTGCGGCTCACACCCACCAAGATCACATCGGATAGCTCCAAGTCTCGGTTGAGTTGCCCGTCGTCGTGAGACAGGCTGAAGTTGATGGCTTCGATACGGTCGTGGTATTCCTTGCTTTTGCTGGCATCTGAAAACCGCCCGATGCGGTGGTTAGACGTGATACCGAGTTCTTTCTCAAGAGGGTTGACGAAGGTTCCAAACATGTCAAGCAGCATGCCTTTGCAGCCCTCCGTGATGACGTTGAGTACTTCCATGTTCACCAAAGTGGTGAAAACAATGGGTTTACGTCCCTCGACTTCTGCGGTGTGGTTGATTTGCCGAACGGCTTGGTGAGCTTTGTCCACGGAGTCGACAAACGGCAAGCGCACATGGCGAAACTTGAGCTCAAACTGCGCCAAGATGGCATTGCCAAAGGTTTCGGCGGTGATGCCTGTGCCGTCGGAGACGAAAAAAACGCTGGGGTTGGGCATGAAAACTTTCTATGTGGGCGACCTACAATGGGACATTATCCAAATTTACACATGCGACAAGTCAACCCCCTCCAAGAATTACAAGGTTGTAGCCCCCGCATGGTCTCGTCGGTTTTAACTTCTGGAGCTTTCCCATGTCTGCACTTTTCAGTCCGACCGCCTTGGTCGTTCCGTTTGAAAACCTGAGAATGACCGACGTCGAGTCGGTTGGCGGTAAAAACGCCAGCCTCGGCGAGATGATTTCTCAACTGCCCTCTGGCGTTCGTGTGCCGACTGGGTTTGCAACCACTGCCCACGCTTTTCGGGAATTTTTGCAGCACGATGGCCTGGCGCAGCGCATCAACGCTCGCTTACAAGCCTTGGACACTGACGATGTGCGTGCTCTGGCCCAAGCGGGGAGCGAGATTCGCGCGATGGTCGAGGCACAACCGTTTCCCTCAGATCTCGAAAAAGCCATTCGTGAGGCCTTCATCACCCTGTCCTCAGGCAATTCAGAGGCCTCGTTTGCCGTGCGTTCCTCTGCCACGGCTGAAGATTTGCCGGATGCCTCGTTTGCTGGCCAGCAAGAAACATTTTTGAATGTGCATGGCATCGACGACGTGCTGCACAAAATGAAGGAAGTGTTTGCCTCGCTCTACAACGACCGGGCCATCAGCTACCGCGTGCACAAGGGTTTTGCGCATGCTGATGTGGCTTTATCCGCTGGTGTGCAACGCATGGTGCGCTCTGACTTGGGGGCTGCGGGTGTGATGTTCACCATCGACACCGAGTCGGGTTTTGAAGATGTGGTCTTCATCACATCCAGCTATGGGTTGGGAGAAACTGTGGTGCAGGGCGCAGTCAACCCAGATGAGTTTTATGTTCACAAGCCAATGCTCCAAGCGGGCAAGCGGGCGGTGATCCGACGCAATTTGGGCTCCAAGCTGATTCAGATGGAATTTGCGACCCCTGATGAGAAAAAGGCCTCAGGCAAATTGGTCAAAACAACCGATGTGCCGACTGAATTGCGTAACCGTTACTCATTGAGCGATAGCGATGTCGAGCAGTTGGCCCGCTACGCCTTGGTGATTGAACAGCACTATGGCCGTGCGATGGACATCGAGTGGGGCAAAGATGGCATCGACGGTCAGTTGTACATCTTGCAGGCTCGTCCCGAGACTGTGAAGAGCCAACAAAAGGGTCAGTCTGAATTTCGATACAAGCTCAAAGGCCACGGCGCAGTCTTGGCTGAGGGCCGTGCCATTGGGCAAAAAATTGGCACCGGTCCTGTGCGTTTGGTTCACAGCATCAGTGAGATGGACCAGGTGCAAGCGGGCGATATCTTGGTGACGGATATGACCGATCCCAATTGGGAGCCAGTGATGAAGCGTGCCAGCGCCATCGTCACCAACCGAGGCGGACGGACTTGCCATGCCGCCATCATTGCCCGTGAGTTGGGGATCCCTGCTGTGGTCGGCTGCGGAAACGCCACAGAACTTCTCAAGAACGGCACTTTGGTGACGGTGAGTTGTGCCGAGGGCGATACGGGCTTCATTTACGACGGTTTGCTTGAGACCGAAGTGACCGAAGTCCAGCGTGGCACGATGCCCGAGATCAAAACCAAAATCATGATGAACGTGGGCAACCCTCAGTTGGCTTTTGACTTTTGCCAACTGCCCAACGAGGGCGTGGGCTTGGCGCGTTTGGAGTTCATCATCAACAACAACATTGGCGTGCATCCGAAGGCGATTTTGGATTACCCCAATGTGGACGCTGATTTGAAGAAGGCCGTTGAATCGGTTGCACGAGGTCATGCGTCACCCCGTGCTTTTTATGTCGACAAAGTGGCCGAAGGTGTGGCGACCATCGCCGCAGCCTTTTGGCCCAAGCCCGTGATCGTGCGTTTGTCAGATTTCAAATCCAATGAGTACCGCAAGTTGATCGGGGGCAGCCGTTACGAGCCCGAAGAGGAAAATCCCATGTTGGGCTTTCGTGGTGCAGCGCGCTACATCAGTGCAGACTTTGGTGAAGCATTTGCCATGGAGTGCGAGGCCTTGAAACGCGTGCGTCTTGACATGGGCTTGACCAATGTTCAGGTGATGGTGCCTTTTGTTCGCACCTTAAAGCAAGCGGAGCGTGTCACCCAATTGCTCGCCGATCACGGCTTAAAGCGTGGGGTGGATGACCTCAAGGTCATCATGATGTGTGAGGTTCCAAGCAATGCCATCTTGGCGCAAGAGTTCTTGCAATTTTTCGACGGATTTTCTATCGGCTCTAACGACTTGACGCAGCTCACCTTAGGGCTCGATCGCGATTCGGGCCTGGAGTTGTTGGCCGCTGATTTCGATGAGCGTGATCCAGCGGTGAAGGCCTTGCTCACGCGTGCCATCAGCGCTTGTTTGTCTAACTCCAAATACGTCGGCATTTGTGGTCAAGGCCCGAGCGACCATCCCGACTTTGCACATTGGTTGGCAGATCAGGGCATCAGTTCGATCTCCCTGAACCCTGACAGCGTGATTGAGACCTGGAAGTCTTTGGCTCAATAAACATTGCCATGACGCAAACAAGACGCACCTCGGGGCAATCCTGAGGTGCGTCTTCGCATTTAACTGTTACAAATGCCAAGTGATGTACAAGCCAACGACAGCGCAGGGTGACGAAAAGGGTGACCAAGCCATTCATTTAGAAGACTCAAACCGATTGAGCCGTCGCACCGCTGTGGGTTTGTTTTTGTTGGTCGCCGTGACGGTGGCCGCCTTGGCTGCGGCATGGTCTTGGCCCGATCGCACGTTGCTTCACTTTTGGTTAGTCGCTCAAGCCTTGCCGGTGTTTTATGCCTTATTGGCTTGGTGGTGGGCGCGTCAAACTGGGGAGTCCACGCATGAGTCTTAGGCCTTGGCGGTGGCGCTTGGTTCTGGCCGGCTTGATTGGGTTGGTGACCTTGTCGCTGGCGCTTTGGTTGGCGCACGTGCTGGGGGTCTCCAAATCTTTGATCAATGGTTTTTTTTTGGTGGTGTCGATCATTGGTTATGCCTTGATCGGTTTGTTTTGCCGCACCAGTAACCCGGATGAGTATTACGTCGCTGGACGCCGCATCAGTGCACCGTTCAATGGCATGGCCACGGCTGCAGACTGGATGTCTGCAGCGTCATTCATCGGTTTGACGGGACTGCTGCTGTCAGACGGTTTTGTCGGCGATGGTCGCCATGCCGGCGGCTTGGCCTATGTCTTGGGATGGACGGGTGGTTTTTGTTTGTTGGGCTTTTTGTTCGCGGCCAAGCTCAATCGGTCATCTGCGATCACTATTCCTGACTTCCTAGGCAAACGGTTTGACAGCACGGCGGTTCGATGGTTGGCTGCATGGGGGGCGATCTTGTGCTCCAGTGTTTATTTGATCGCGCAGATTTATGGCATTGGTTTGGTGGCCTCCATGCTGTCGGGTTTGACCTTTGAGTTGGGCGTCTTGTTGGCTTTGGGGGGGATTTTGCTGTGCTCTTTTTTGGGTGGAATGCGCGCGGTCACTTGGACCCAAGTGGTGCAGTGCGTGGTGATCGTGGCCTCCATGGTGGCACTATGCGTTGCGGTGTCCTGCAAAAGCCAGGGCCACCCGGTGTTGCCCTTGGCAGCAGCGCAGTCCTTGCAGTCCGTTGAGCAGCGAGCCAAGGAAATTGAGGCTGATCCTGGCGAGCAGCACACACGTGAGGCCATTGCGTTGCGAATTCGAGATTTGGATCACAAGATTGCCGACCCCATGGCCGCTCGCATCCAGGAGCGCCAACTGATTGCAAAACAAATCACTCGCGCCAGGGCTGAGAACGCATCGTTGCGTGAAATCCAAGCCCTAGAAAGCAATCCAGCTTGGCGAGAGAGCGGCGTTGAGCAATTGACGCAGGTGTGGTGGACAGAGCGTGATCAGTTGCTCCAAGCACTCAATCGACCCGTTGGCTTTCAAGCGCCTGGCCTGTCAGGCTGGAACCAAGGGTGGGTGAACACACTTGCGCTGGTGTTTTGTTTGATGGCGGGAACCGCCGCTTTGCCGCATGTTTTGGTGCGCTCTTACACGGCCTCAAGCCCCGCACAAGCCCAGCAGTCCGTGGCCTGGGCTTTGGTTTTCATCGTGGTGGTTTACATGTGTGCCTCGGCTTTGGCCGTCTTGACCAAGTCTTATGTCTTGACCGAGTTGGTGGGTGTGGCGCTTGACCAACTGCCTGAATGGGCAGATCGACTCAAATTGCGCAAATTGGCTTTGCTGAGTGTCGAAGACTTCAACAAGGACGGGATTGTGCAGTTTTCTGACGTGCGCCTCTTCAACGACTACGTGGTGCTGGCTGTGCCCGAGATCGCACGTTTGTCGCCTGTCTTCACGGGCTTGATTGCTGCAGGGGCTTTGGCTGCAGCGTTGTCGACCGCAGACGGTTTGTTGCTGACCATCTCTAATGCATTGGCACAAGACTTGTACTTTCAAACGGCCGAGCCACAAGCGCCGCCCTTGCGGCGTGTGATGTTGTCCAAAATTTTGCTCATGGTGGTGGCTTTATTTGCGGCATGGTTTGCCACCCATCGACCCGTGAATATTTTGTTTTGGATCACCTGTGCTTTCTCTTTGGCCGCCTCGACTTTCTTTCCGGTGCTGTTGTTGGGGCTGTATTGGCCAGGTATGAACCGATTGGGTGCCATCGCGGCCATGACCTCAGGTTTGGGCCTGTCTTTTTATTACATCGTGTCCAATCATCCTTGGGTCCATATGAAACTGCATCTTCTGCCTGAGGACACGGTGTGGTGGGGCCTTGACCCCACCTGCGCGGCTGTGTTTGGCGTTCCTACAGGCCTGTTGTTGGGGTGGGTGTTGAGTAAATTCTCGTCAGAAAAAAATTGACTATAATGATGGGCTTTCCCTTGCTACACCACGTCTGACGCCGTGGGTGGCTTTAACCCTCAAGGAGTGTCCATGCGTCATTACGAAATCATTTTGTTGATCCACCCGGATCAAAGCGAGCAAGTTCCAGCCATGCTGGAGCGCTATAAAGGCATGATCACCGCTGGTGGTGGTGCGATTCACCGTATGGAAGACTGGGGCCGCCGCCAGCTTTCTTACATGATCAATAAGTTGGCAAAAGCCCACTACATCTGCTTGAACATCGAAGCCGATCAAGCTGTGATGTCTGAACTCGAGCACGCATTCAAGTTCAACGACGCTGTGTTGCGCCATCTGACTGTGCTCAAGAAAAAGGCTGACACCACGCCTTCTTCCATGATGAAGACAGTGGAACGCGAAGAAGCCCGCAAAGCCCAACAAGCCGAGTTCTCGGCCTGAGTTTTTGCAGTTCATTGCAAGGTGTGAATCAGATTGTTTTGACCGCTTGTATCGCAGAGGTTTCTGCTTTGCGCTACACCCCGATAGGTCTGCCAGCGCTTGATTTGAGACTCGAACATGAGTCTGACATCCAAGAAGCAGGGCAGCAGCGCCAAGTCAAAGCAAGTGTCAAAACGGTTGCCATTGGAGCACTGGCTGAGCGATTGGTTCAGCTTCCTTTGGGTAGCCTATGGCAATTCACCGGGTTCCTCGCCTCCCCGAGCAATAGCAAAAACGTCGTTTTACACATTCAAAATTTTCAGTCAATTTCATAGAAAGCCCAGATCATGGCTACGTTCAAGAAATTTAACAAAGACAAGCGCCCCAAGCGCAACACACAATCCTTGCTGTTCAAGCGCAAGCGCTTTTGCCGCTTCACCGTCACTGGCGTAGAGGAGATCGATTACAAAGACATCGACACCTTGCGTGATTTCATCGCCGAAAACGGAAAAATCATTCCCGCGCGTTTGACTGGCACCCGTGCCATTTACCAGCGTCAGCTGAACACGGCCATCAAGCGTGCTCGCTTTCTTGCCATGTTGCCTTACAGCGACCAGCACAAAATCTAAGGAGATACGACCATGCAAATTATTCTGCTCGACAAGGTCGTGAACCTCGGCAACCTGGGCGAAATCGTCAAGGTGAAAGATGGTTATGCACGTAACTTTTTGATCCCTTCAGGTCGCGCTCGTCGCGCCACCGAAAGCGCGATCAAGGAATTCGAAGTACGCCGCGCTGAACTTGAAAAAGTGGCCGCCGAGAAACTGTCTGCGGCACAAGCCCAAGGCGAAAAACTGGCAGGCACCTCCATCAAGTTGAGTCAAAAAGCCGGTGTGGACGGTCGTTTGTTCGGTTCTGTGACCAACTTTGACATTGCCGAAGAACTCACCAAGAACGGCTATGCTGTGGCCAAAGCCCAAGTACGTATGCCCACTGGGCCCATCAAGGTGGTGGGTGACAGCACGGTCAGCGTGGCTTTGCACACCGACGTGGTGGTTGATATCACCGTCTCTGTGTACGGCGAAACTGCTTAAGCTTTTTCTGTCCAGTACAAAGCCGCTCCAAGGAGCGGCTTTTCTTTTGATTTCCCCAGCTAACCCACGCCTTATCCACAGGGTTATCCCATGACTTGTCTCAACTCTGGGCTTAGGATGTCGCATTCACAGGAATCCTATGTCAGCTGTTTTATCTGGCCTTGAAGAAGGCTTCTCAAGCGATAAACAAATCGCTCAACTGCGCATTCCCCCGCACTCGATCGAGGCCGAGTCCAGTGTGTTGGGAGGCTTGTTGCTTGACAATGGCGCGTGGGATCGGGTGGGAGATTTGTTGGCAGAGAGTGACTTTTACCGCTACGAGCATCGCCAGGTGTATGCGGCGATCAGTGGCTTGGTCAACAACAGCCGTCCAGCGGACGTGATCACGGTCTATGAGCATTTGCAGGCCTTGGGCAAAGCTGAGGAGATTGGTGGCCTGGGTTACCTCAACGCCTTGGCGCAGTATGTGCCTAGCGCCAGCAATATTCGCCGTTATGCCGAAATCGTGCGAGAGCGATCGATTTTGCGCAAGCTGGTGAGCGCCAGCGACGAGATCGCCACCAACGCATTCAATACCCAAGGACGTGCCGTGGCACAAATCTTGGACGAGGCAGAGCAAAAAATCTTCAACATCGGTGAAGAAGGCTCTCGGATGAAGCAAGGCTTCCAAGCGATGCCTCAATTGGTGGTGGATTTGTTGGACCGCGTCCAAGAGATGGCCGACAACCAAAATGACATCACGGGCGTGCCGACTGGTTTTTTTGATTTCGACCGCATGACGTCTGGTTTACAGCCCGGAGATTTGATTGTCTTGGCTGCTCGTCCCTCAATGGGCAAGACAGCTTTGGCGATCAACATCGCCGAGCATGTGGCTTTGAATGAAGGATTGCCGGTCGCAGTGTTCTCTATGGAGATGGGCGCTTCGCAATTGGCGGTGCGTATTGTGGGTTCGATCGGCCGCATTGACCAAGGTCATTTGCGAACAGGTAAATTGAGCGATGACGAGTGGCCACGGTTGACGGAGGCGATTGAGAAGTTACGCAACGTCTCCTTGCATATTGACGAAACGCCTGGTCTGACACCGAGTGAGCTCCGTGCCAACGCGCGTCGCTTGGCGCGACAGTGCGGCAAATTGGGTTTGATCGTGGTCGACTACTTGCAGTTGATGAGTGGCTCAAACAGCAGTGGTGGAGATAACCGAGCGACTGAAATTGGCGAGATTTCACGCGGCTTGAAAATGCTGGCCAAAGAACTGCAATGTCCCGTGATTGCGTTGTCTCAGTTGAACCGAAGCGTGGAGCAGCGCACGGACAAGCGCCCGATGATGAGTGACTTGCGCGAATCAGGCGCTATTGAGCAAGACGCCGATGTGATCATGTTCATTTACCGCGACGATTACTACAACAAAGAGTCCAAAGAGCCCGGCGTTGCTGAGGTGATCATCGGCAAGCAACGCAATGGCCCCACAGGGACGGTGAAGCTGGCCTTCTTGAAGCCCCTGACCAAGTTTGAGAGCTTGGCCAGTGGGTACAACAACGGTGACTTTTAAGTCTTAGAGCACGTCGCTCGCGTAGTCTGCCAATCGTGAGCGTTCACCCCGCGCCAAGGTGATGTGGCCACCGTGAGGCCAGCCCTTGAAACGATCCACGGCAAAGGTCAATCCGGAGGAGCCTTCGCTCAGATAAGGCGTGTCAATTTGAGCCAAGTTGCCCATGCACACGATTTTTGTTCCGGGACCCGCGCGAGTGATCAATGTTTTCATTTGCTTGGGCGTTAAGTTCTGCGCCTCATCAATGATCAGGTACTTGTTCAAGAAGGTACGCCCGCGCATGAAGTTCAGGCTCTTGATCTTGATACGGCTGCGAATCAACTCACTCGTTGCCGCCCGACCCCATTCGCCAGCGCTGGTTTCTGTTTTGGCCAAGACCTCTAGGTTGTCGTCTAAAGCCCCCATCCATGGGCCCATCTTTTCCTCTTCGGTGCCCGGCAAAAAGCCAATGTCTTCACCCACACTCACCGTGGCACGTGTCATGATGATTTCGGTGTAACGACGCTCGTCGAGCACTTGCGTCAAGCCAGCGGCCAAGGCCATCAAGGTTTTGCCCGTTCCCGCTGTGCCTGTGAGAGTGACGAAATCAATCTCGTGATCGGTGAGCAAATTCATCGCAAAGTTTTGTTCACGGTTGCGGGTGGTGACCCCCCACACAGCGTTTTTGAGGTGGTTGAAGTCCTTGAGTGTTTTCAGCACCACCGTTTTGCCACGAATTTCAGTCACACGAGCATACAAACTGGGTTCGCCAGGTGCTTCAAAATAGACAAACTGGTTGATGTGTAACTCGGCCACGATGGGGCCGCTTAAGCGGTAAAAGGTTTGGCTACCGCTTTGCCAGCTCTCCACCGACTTGGCGTGTTTGATCCAAAAATCATGGGGTAGAGCCAAGGCGCCGGAGTACAACAAGTCCCCGTCATCGAGCGCCTTGTCGTTTTGATAGTCATCTGCGGCCAAGCCCAATGCACGTGCTTTGACCCGCATGTTGATATCTTTAGATACCAAGACCACTTCGCGCGGTGCATGTTGCGAACGCAGGGCCTCAACAACCCCCAAAATTTGGTTGTCCGCTTTGCCTTGGGGCAAGCTCGCTGGCAAGTTGAAAGTCAGTGCTTGCGTTTGAAAAAACAGCCTTCCTCCCACATGTCGATGACCGGTGCTGTCGAGCTTCAAACCCAACGCAATGTCTGAACCGTGATTGGCAACCAATGCATCCAAGGTTCGGCTGGTTTGGCGGGCATTTCGGGCGACCTCTGTGACGCCTTTTTTGTTGCTGTCGAGCTCTTCCAGCACGATCATGGGCAAAAAGATGTCGTGCTCTTCGAAGTTGAACAGGCACATGGGATCGTGCATCAACACATTGGTGTCGAGCACAAACAGTTTGCTGGGACCGCTGCGTTTTGGTTTTTTAGGGGATGTCGCCACCTCACTCGCTTGCCCTGGGGCAACGGGTCGGCGCTCGGCTGGGCGAGCTTTCTCAGCGGCTTGGGCGCGAGCAGGGGCTGTGCTTGCTTGGGCGGAGGTGTCGTGAGTGGAGGTGTCGTGAGTGGAGGGGGCTGGTGCCTTCAGCGATGTCGGACTGCTGCTGTGGTCGCTCTGCTCGGCCTGGACCAAAGCCTTGCGCACTGGACGCGGTTTTGTGGAGGCTTCAAGCCCTTCAGTGCTCAGTAAGGCAGCGCGTTTGGTAGGTGCAGGAGGCAGTGGCATGAGGTAGTCAAAAGGAGGGTTGAAACGTCGGCATGAGGCTTAAAAAGCGCAAAAGCCGCCTGGAGGCCAGGCGGCTTTTGTGGTGTGAAACGTGTTCGCTTCTTGCGTCATCATGGAGTCACTATACCCGAGCCCCATGACATTATTTTGCGGGCGTTGTTCAGCTACCCGCTTTTTTCAAAACTTTGACAGCTTTGAGCACATCATCCACATGACCTGGGACTTTGAGTCCTCGCCATTCTTCTTTGAGCAGACCGTCTGCACCGATCAAAAAAGTACTGCGCTCAATGCCCTTGACTTTCTTGCCATACATGATTTTGTTTTTCACCACACCAAACATGTGGCACATCTTCTCTTCGGTGTCTGCAATCAACTCAAAGGGGAGTTCGAGTTTTGTTTTGAAGTCATCATGAGACTTCATGTTGTCGCGAGAGACCCCAAAGACGACTGCACCGGCTTTGACAAAATCTTTGTATTTGTCTCGAAATTGCATCTCATAAAGAAATTAAATGGAAGGGTGTGCCAGCCGATGAGACCGAAGGTTTATTGTCTGACTCTAAAAAGTCTATTCTTGTAGCTGAGAAG
>CAIVLE010000085.1 GCA_903906635.1 uncultured Burkholderiales bacterium
ATCCAGGCGTCGAGTTGGGCGTAAGCGGCGTTGTGGTTGTGGTCGGTCATGGGGGTCTCGCAGTTGGATGCGCTGGCTTAAGCCGGGGTGTGGTGCAGCAAGTGCATGAAAGCGTCGATGGCAAGTTGCATGTCGTCGCTCGTGGTGCTCTCTAGTGGGTTGTGGCTGATGCCTGAGTTTTGTCCGCGCACGAATAGCATGGCTTGGGGCATCACCTCGTGAAGTTTCATGGCGTCATGTCCTGCCCCGCTGGGCAGGTGAAACAAAGGCACGCCCAAGGCTTGCACGGCGGCTTCCCAGCGTGTTTGCCATTGCGCTGCGCTGGGGGCTGCGCTGGCACGCATGGTTTCTTCCAGTGTGTAGTGCACGCCACGGCGTGTGCAAATCGTTTTGAGGGCGTTGAGTACATCGTGCGTGAGCGAGTCGCGCTGCCCGTTGGTGGGAGCACGCAAGTCAATGCTGAATTGACAGCGTCCGGGCACCACATTGATCGAGCCATTGGGCACCGTCAGCAAACCCACGGTGCCCACAGCGTTGCACTGGCCATCCGCCCCTCGGTCTCGCAGTGCGCGTTGCTCCACGTACAAGGCCAGTTCGGCCACGGCTGCTGCGGCATCACGGCGGCGGTCCATCGGGGTGGTGCCTGCGTGGCAAGCCACCCCCCTTACTTCTCCCACAAAGCGCACGCTGCCGTTGATGGACGTCACCACGCCCAGCGGCAGGTCACGCTCATAGAGCACCGGGCCTTGTTCGATGTGCACTTCCACGAAACCCAGGTACTTGGAGGCGTCTCGTGCCAGCTTGGGGATGTCGGCCACCTTCAAGCCTGCTTGTTGCATGGCTTGGCGCATGGTCACGCCGTTGGCGTCGGTTTGTTCTAGCCATTCGTGTTTGAAGTCACCCACCAGTGCACCCGATCCTAAGAAAGTGGCTTTGTAGCGCTGCCCTTCTTCCTCGGCAAAGGCCACCACTTCGAGGTCAAAGGGCAGGCGCTGTTTGGCTCGGGCGAGTTCACGCACGCAGGCCATGGGCACAAAAATGCCCAGGCGGCCGTCGTACTTGCCAGCGTTGCGCACGGTGTCATAGTGCGAACCGGTCAAAAGTGTTTTGGCGTTCTCACTGGCCGCTTTGTAGATGCCCACCACGTTGCCCACGGCGTCAATGCGCACCTCGTCAAAGCCACAGGCTTTCATACCCAACTCGATCGTTTGGGCGCATTGGCGGTGTGCCTCGCTCAGGTAGGTCACGGTCAAGGCATCACTGGCATCACTGAACTGGGCCAGCCACTCATGCCAGTCCCAGACTTCGTGGCCCAGCTTGGGCTCAAAGCCCAGTTTGTCGTTGAGGCGAATTTCGACGATGCGATGAATGTTGTGCAAGCACTCGGCCAATTCGTCCTCGGGGTGGTTGCCCAAGCGGCGTTCAAAGGCTTGGATGATCTGATGGCGGTTCAGGCCCGTGCCACGTGGGCCGCGCACTGCCAAGATGAAGGGAAAACCGAACTTGGCGTTGTAGCTGGCGTTGAGTTGCTGGATGTGCGCGAACTCTTGTGGGGTGCAATCGGTCAACCCCGCTTTGCTTTGTTCGTGGGTCGATTCGGCGGTGAGGCTTTGGGTCACCATGGCTTTGCCAGCCAATTCGGGGTGAGCGCGCACCAAGGCCAATTGGGCGTCACGGCCTGCACGGCGAAGCACCTCGACCATGGCGTGTTTGAGCGCTGCTGCAGACGCAAAGGGGCGTGCATCGAGGGCTTGTTCGGCAATCCAGTCCGAGTGTTCGTACAAGCCCCTCAGCAAAGCCGCAGCCTGCGCGCGCGGCAAAGTGTTGAGTTGGTTCAGCGTGATGTGCGATGGGCTCATGGGGTGTCCTGCGTGTGCGGTTAGGCTTGGGCGGTATAGGGGTGCACTTGCTTCCAGTGGCGGGCAATGTCGATGCGACGGGGCACCCACACCCGGTCGTGCTTGGCGATGTGGTCTAAAAACTTTTGCAGCGCCACGATGCGCCCGGGTTTACCCAACAAGCGGCAGTGCATCCCCACGCTCATCATCTTGGGTGAGTCTTCGCCTTCGGCATAGAGTGCGTCAAAGCTGTCACGCAAGTAGATGAAGAAGTCTTCGGATTGACTGAAGCCTTGCGGCAAAGCAAAGCGCATGTCGTTGCAGTCCAGGGTGTAGGGCACCACCAAGTGAGGTGCCAAGTCGCCATTGCTTTTTTTGACTTGCATCCAAAACGGCAGGTCCTCGCCGTAGTAGTCGCTGTCGTACTCAAAACCGCCGTGGTCGAGCACCAGCCGGCGTGTGTTGGGGCTGTCGCGCCCGGTGTACCAACCCGCGCCGTGGATGGAGTTGCCATGCGTGGTGTGGGTCAGGCGCGCAAGGATATCGATGCCGCGCTTTAAATGTTCACGCTCTGTGGCCTCATCGATGGTTTGGTAGTTGATCCAACGCCAGCCGTGGCAAGCTATTTCGTGGCCCATCTCGACCAGGGCACTGGTCAGCTCAGGGTGGCGCTCTAGCGCCATGCTGACGCCAAAGACCGTCAAGGGCAGGGCGCGTTTTTCAAACTCGCGCAAAATGCGCCACACCCCCACACGTGAGCCGTATTCGTAGATGCCCTCCATGCTCAGGTGGCGGTCCGCAAAGCTTGGTGGGTTGAACATCTCGCTCAAGAACATTTCGCTGCCCGCGTCGCCGTGCACAGTGGCGTTCTCGCCGCCTTCTTCGTAATTCAGCACAAACTGAACCGCCACACGGGCTTGGCCAGGCCATTGGGCGTGCGGGGGGGTACGGCCATAGCCCACCAAGTCGCGAGGGTAGGGGGCGGTGCTGTTGTAAATGGCGTGGGGGTTAGACATGGGGAGCTTCCTGTTCAGGCCAAGGCCATGGCAATGTCGTTGCTGGGCACTTTGCGGTCAAGGGTGAGGTTTTCTTCCACGTGGCGCAGGTGCTCGTCCATCAAACGCACGGCCAACTTTTCGTCTTTGGCGGCAATGGCCTTGATGATCTCGGCGTGCTCTTCGGCCGAGTGTTCCGCGGCATGGGTGCTTTGGTACATGAGCGTGATCAGCGCGCAGCGCGAAATCAACTCGCCTAGCATTTGGGCCAGCACTTGGTTGTTCATCAACTCAGCCATGCGCACATGAAAGTCACCCAACAAGTCGGTGCGACCCGGCACATCGCCGCTGCTAACGGCCGCTTTTTCTTGCGCCACGTGTTCTTTGAGGGCTTTGATCTGGGACGGGGTGACGTGACGCACAAAGTTGCGGGTCATCTCGGCTTCGAGCATGCGACGCACTGCAAACACTTGGCGCGCTTCGTCAGAGGAGGGGGTGGCCACAAAGGCCCCGCGTGCGGGCTCCATGCGGATGAGGCGTTTTTGTGCCAACTGAAACAAGGCTTGGCGTACGAGCGTGCGTGACACGCCAAAGTGATCGGCCAGCTTTTGTTCGGCCAGTTTGGTGCCTGGGTGCAGGCGGTGCTCCACGATGGCTTTGGTCATCGCATCCACAATGCTTCGGGTGGCGGTTGAGCTGTCCATGGGTGTCTCCGGCAAGGTCGTTGTCGCTTGATGATAGCCTCAAACACTAAAACTGTATACACTTTCAGTCAACCGTTTCGGTTGCCATCTCTTTTTTGGAGCGACACATGGGATTGAGCACACACGTTTTAGACACCATGCACGGTTGCCCCGCCGCAGGCATGCAGGTGTCAATGTTTACCACTGCCAGTGGCCAAGCCAGCTTGGTGAAATCGTTCACCTTGAACCACGATGGCCGCAACCCCGATGGCTTGTTGTATGACAACGACAGCCTGAAGAAGGGTACCTACAGACTGGTGTTTGACGTGAAGGGGTACTTCGCGGCCAAGGGCGTAGCCTTGCCAGAACCTAACTTCCTAGACCAGGTGATCCTGGACTTTGGTGTGGCCCACACTGATCAGCATTACCACGTGCCCTTGTTGGTCAGTCCCTGGAGTTATTCGACCTATCGGGGCTCGTGACTTATTCTTAAATCACACCCAGCACCCACAGCCTGGCAATGACGCCTGATGTGATTGTGTCGACTTCAAGCTGGCCAAAGGGGCGTGTGTTGCGGGCGGGTTGGCGTGGTCGCCAATCATTTCAGTTCATTGAAAATGAACGCTTGCAAATCGGGGGGATTGGAGGGCAAGACAGTCTTGTGTGAGCGACCTCGCCTTGCTGCTACGGGTAATACCCATGTGAACTGGCACTTCGCCGACCTAGCATCGCTGACGATTTAATTGAATTTATCGTTTTTGGAGCTTAGGGATGGAGCAATTTGACGTGTGCGTGATCGGCGCTGGGCCCTCTGGTTTTGCGGCTGCCATGCGCGCCATAGACTATGGCAAGCGCGTGGCCTTGGTGGAGCGGGGCAAGGTGGGCGGCGCAGGTATTTTTGACGGGGCTTTGTCGTCCAAAACCATGTGGGAGCTGTCTGAGTGCTACAAGCTCACCCGCAACACCCAACTGGGCTACACGGTGTATGACTCGGAGCTGAGCTTCACGAGTGTGATGAACCAAACCCACCGTGCGGTGGTGGAAAAACACAGCCAAATCAAACAGCAGATTGCCTATTTTCAAAAGTCGGGGCAGTTGCAGTTCTTCAAGGGGCAAGCCAAGTTTGCGTCACCCCATGAGGTGGATATCACCAACGCACAGGGCCAAGTACAGACCATACGGGCCGACAACATCGTGATGGCGGTGGGCAGTCGACCCCGTTATTTGCCCCATATTCCGATTGACGAAAAAATCATCCTCACCAGTGATGGTGTGTCGGGTTTGTCTGAGTTTCCCAAAAGCATTGTGATTTTGGGAGCGGGTGTGATCGGCTGCGAATTTGCCACCATCTTCTCGAACTTCGGTCAGACCAAGGTCTTTTTGATCGACAAAGAAGAACGCATCTTGCCGTTTGAAGACGAGGACATTTCACACACGGTGGCTGCCAATTTGGAGCGCAATGGAGTGGTGATACACCACGGTGCATCCCTTGAGCACATGGACGTGGTCAATGGCCAAGTGGAATATGTCTTGTCTTTCAAAGACGGTCGCCGCGAAACGCACACGGTTGAAAAAGCCTTGATTTCCGTGGGCCGCGTCTCTAACAGCGAAAACCTGGGACTGCAGGCTGCAGGGGTACAGCTCAACGACAGGGGCAATATCGATGACGAGCACACCCGCTCCAATGTGCCGCACATTTATGCTGTGGGCGACTTCACGGCTGACATTGCCTTGGTCAACGTCGGGGAATTGGAAGGCCGTCACGCGGTCGAACGCATGTTTGGCACGCCTCAGCGACAGTTGGTTTACGAGAATATTTCCACCATCATGTTCTTAAATCCCGAAGTGGCCTCGGTGGGATTGAACGAGACGCAAGCGCGCAAGAAGAAAATTGCGCACCGCGTTGCTGTCATGAACTACCGCTACGTCAACCGCGCCATTGCCATGAGCAAAGTGGATGGGTTCTTCAAGTTGCTCGTGACTGATGACGATGAGATGAAAATATTAGGCATGCGCGTGATGGGCAACCACGCCTCCAGCACCATCATGGCGGTGGCGTTGATGATTTCCATGGACATCGGCATTTCGCACTTGGCCGAGCTGATTTTTCCGCACCCCTCCATACCAGAGGGCATCCAAGAGTGCGCCCGCATGCTGATGGGCACCTCCATCGTCAAGCCCGAAGTGTTCAACTTAGACGTGCGCTGCTACCGAGTCGATGTGCAGGGGCGGGTCATCCATCTTTGACGAGCCCCTGCTGTCTCATTCCAGCGTTTCACTCCAGCTTGACTTGAGAGAGGTCAAACAAGGGTTTGGGCATTTCAAGATGCATGCCCTCTAAGGTTTGCACCAAGAGACCCGCTACAAACAAGTCTCTGTAAGGTTTGGAGTCTGCAGGCACCACATACCAAGGCGCTTCGGGTGTGCTGGTGGCCGACAGAGCGTCTTCATAGGCTTCAGCAAACTTGGGCCACAACAGGCGATCGTCAAAGTCTGAGGGCTGCAACTTCCAGTGTTTGTGGGGGTCATCCAGACGCGCTTGCAAGCGCTTTTTTTGTTCAGCCTTAGAGATGTGCAGATAACATTTCAAAACCGTGATGCCTGCGTCGTGCAACAGCGTTTCAAAGTGTTTGATGTCCTCATAGCGTTTCTCGCAGGTGGATTTTTTCACCCAACCGCGCACGCGCGTGACCAGCACATCTTCGTAATGGCTGCGGTTAAAGATCACCATTTCACCCAGTGCGGGTGTCTTGGAGTGAATGCGCCACAAAAAGTCGTGATTTTTTTCTAAGTCGCTGGGTGCACCAAATGCCTCCGCACGCACGCCCAAGGGGCTGATGTGGGTGAACACGCTGCGAATCACCCCGTCTTTGCCTGCAGTGTCCATGCCTTGAAGTACCAACAACAAGCCCTGGCTTTTGCCCGCATGCAAAGTTCCCTGCAGCTTGTTGAGCTTGTCTCCGAGTTTGTGCATGCTGCTTTGCCAGGTCTGCTCGGTGGGTAAGTCTTTGGGCGCAGGCAAGGTCGCGATGTCATCGAGTTGGAAGCTGCTTTTGGGTTTGACGCGCCAAGGGGAATAGTCTTTGTGTTCCATCGAGTCAGTGTAGGGCGTTTGATTTAGCTATTTAGTGCGCTGTCTTCCAAATTATTTGTATACCAAGCGGCATACCCGAGCTCAATTCGGGGTGCAGGTCACTAAAATCAGTTGATATTTTTTAGCATTCCCTTCACCATGACCCAAGTCACCAATACCGTGCGATTTGTGCTCGACGGCCAAATCGTCGAAGCCCAAGGTGTGCGCCGCACCACCACCGTTCTGGATTACCTGCGTGAGCAACTGCACCGCAAAGGCACCAAAGAGGGCTGCGCCGAAGGCGACTGTGGGGCCTGTGTGGTGATGGTGGGCGAGCTTAACGCTGCGGGCACCGGTGTGAGCTACGTCCCTGTCAACAGCTGCATTCAGTTGTTGCCTGCTTTGGACGGCAAATCGGTCAAGACGGTGGAGAGTCTCAAAAAAGCCGATGGCTCTTTGCACCCTGTGCAAGAAGCCATGGTGAGCTGTCACGGTTCGCAGTGCGGGTTTTGTACCCCTGGCATCGTGATGAGCTTGGTCAACTTGGTGCAAACCAACACCAACCCCAAACGCCAAGAAATCACCGATGCGCTGAGCGGCAACCTGTGCCGTTGCACGGGCTACACGCCAATCATCGACGCCACGGTCAAAGCCTGCGAAAAGAAAACCGCCTTGAAAGTCGACGACAGCGCCGATGTGCCGCTGCTGCAGCAGATCAAGCGCGCGGCCACCCCCACTTTGAGCCTGGATGGTGAGATCATCGTGCAGCCGGTGGTGCGTACCAAAAAAGGCAACGAGTTCGTCTCTCCCGCGACCCTGGCCGAGGTGGCCGACTACTTGGTCAAGCACCCCACCACCACGCTTCTGGCGGGCAGCACCGAGGTGGGGTTGCAGGTCAATAAACAGTTCAGCCGGCCAGACCACATCATGTATTTGGGTAACGTGCAAGAGCTGCGCCGTGTGGCCGAGACCGCCAAGGCCTGGCGCATCGGCGCTGCGGTGTCGCTGGCACAGGTTGAAACTCTGCTAGCCCAGGCTTACCCTGACTTTGCCGAGGTACTGCGTCGCTTTGGCTCGCCCCCCATTCGCTCCACCGCCACCTTGGCGGGCAACATCGCCAACGGCTCTCCCATTGGAGACACCATGCCGTGTTTGATGGCCTTGGGGGCCAGCTTGGTGTTGCGCCGTGGCGACAAAACCCGCACCGTGGCGCTGGACCAGTTCTACACCGGTCAAAAGCAAAACGTGTTGCAAGCGGGCGAGTTCATCGAGGCCGTTGAGTTGCCCAAGCCTGTCGCAGGCCAAGTGTTTCGCGCCCACAAGGTGAGCAAGCGGTTTGAGCAAGACATTTCAGCCACCTGCGCCGCCATCAGCTTCAGCCTCAAAGACGGCAAGCTCCACGCGGTCAAACTGGCCTACAACGGTTTGGCGCCATCGCCTTGCCGAGCGCCCAAGCTCGAAGCGGTGTTGGAAGGCAAAACACCCGCCAGCGTGAGCGCTGCTGAACTCGACGCGGCCATTTCAGCGAGCTTTGTGGCGCGTGATGGTTTGCGGGCCACTTGGGCGTACCGCTCGCTGGTGGCGCGCAACTTGGTGCTAGATTTCATCGAAGAACAAACCTCGGAGGTGGCGTAAATGAATGCTCCCATCAACCTCAAAAATTTGTTGCCCGCCTCAGGCGTGCAACAAGGCAGCGACGTGATCCACGAGTCGGCACACTTGCACGTCACGGGCTCGGCCGCCTACACCGACGACATCCCAGAGTTGGCTGGCACTTTGTTTGCCGCCCTCATCTTGTCACCCGTGGCGCATGGCGAGTTGATCGGCGAGGGCATTGACCGCGCCGCGATTTTGAAAGAGCACGGTGTGGTGGCGGTGTACACCTCCAAAGACATTCCGGGCGAAAACAACTGCGGACCCATCAACCACGACGATCCGTTCTTGGCCGTGGGCAAGGTCGAGTTCATCGGACAAGCCGTGGCGGTGGTGGTGGCGCGTGACATGTTGTACGCCCGCGAAGCCGCTAAAAAAGCGAAGGTGCTGGTGAAAGAGCTCACCCCGATCTTGACCATTGACGAGGCCATGGCCGCGCAAGCGTTTGTCATGCCCCCCAAAGGCATCACCCGTGGCAACGCTGCCGAGGCGATTGCCAAAGCACCGCATCACCTCAAAGGCAGCACGGAGACAGGCCAGCAAGAGCAGTTCTACCTGGAGGGCCACATCACGTACGCGGTGCCCCGTGAGGACGGTCAACTCACGCTGTATTCCTCCACCCAACACCCTGATGGCAACCAGCGCGAAGCTGCTGCGGCCTTGAACCTCACCACCAACGATGTCGAAGTGATTTGCCGACGCATGGGTGGCGCCTTTGGTGGCAAGGAGGGCAATGCCAGCATCTTCAGCCAAAGCGCTGCGCTGGCCGCCCATTTGCTGCAAAAGCCCGTGAAGTTGCGCGTCAACCGCGACGACGACATGACCATCACTGGCAAGCGCCACGATTTTCGGATTGACTACGAGGTGGGCTTTGACAACGACGGGCGCATCTTGGGCGCGGACATTGCCTTGCTGTCGCGCTGCGGCTACAGCACCGATTACTCAGGCCCGGTGAATGACCGTGCGTGCTTGCACATCGACAACTGTTACTACATTCCGAACTTACAACTCATCAGCCACCGCTGCAAAACCAACACCCAAAGCGCCACCGCATTCCGTGGCTTTGGTGGCCCACAGGGCATGTTTGGCATTGAGACCGTGATTGAGCAAATAGCCAACACCTTGGGCAAAGACCCCTTGGATGTGCGCAAGCTCAATATGTACCAAGACCCGGCCATCTCGGGCAACCCGGCCACCATGACCACGCAGTACAACCAGTTGATCGAAGACTGGGTGGGTGACCAAGTGGTCAACCAAGTCGAAGCCCAGTCGCAGTACCGCGAGCGTCGCGCCAGCGTGAATGCCTTCAACCAGGCCCACACCAAACGCAAGCGCGGCTTGGCCTTGGTGCCCTTGAAGTTTGGCATCAGCTTCACGGCCACCATGCTCAACCAAGGCGGCGCCTTGCTCAACATCTACATGGACGGCTCCATCAGCGTCAACCACGGTGGCACCGAAATGGGCCAAGGCCTCAACACCAAGATGGCCCAAGTCTGTGCCGATGGTTTGGGCGTTTCTTTGAAGTATGTGCGCGTGACTGGCACCGACACCCAGAAGGTGCCCAATGCATCGGCAACTTCGGCCTCAAGCGGCGCTGACATCAACGGAGCTGCCATCATGAATGCCACCGCACAAATGCGTGAGCGTTTGAAACCGGTGGCCGCCCGCATGTTGGGCTGTGACGCCTCTGGGGTGACTTTTGCCGACAGTCAGGCGCATGGCGGGGGCAAGTCGGTGGCTTGGGCCGCATTGGCCAAGCAAGCTTGGCTCGACCGTGTGGGCTTGTCGGTGACCGGTTTTTACATGACCCCCGAAATTGCCTACGACTTCACCACCTTGAATGGCCGTGCGTTTTATTACTACTGCTATGGCGCTGCCGTGAGCGAGGTGGAGATCGACACCCGCACGGGCGAGTGGTGGCTCAAGGCCGTGGACATCGTGCACGACGCGGGCAAGAGCATCAAACCGGCCATCGACAATGGCCAAATCGAAGGCGGCTACGTGCAAGGCATGGGCTGGCTCACGATGGAAGAGTGCATTTGGGACAAAAAAGGCAAACTGCTCACCCATGGCCCCAGCACCTACAAAATCCCCGTTGCCGGAGACATTCCCGAGCACCTGCGCATCACCTTGTTTGACGGCAGCAACGTCAAGCCCACGCCATTCAACAGCAAAGCGGTGGGTGAGCCCCCGCTGATGTTGGCTTTGTCGACGTACTTTGCCTTGCGTGATGCGGTGAGTGCCAGTGCCGACCACAAGACGGTGGTTCACATGAATGCCCCGGCCACGCCAGAGCGCATCTTGATGGCTTGCGAACGCGCCAAAGCCGCCGCACACTGACTCTGTGCCGCGACACACCGCCGAACTCTTGAATCAACTCCAGCACGCCGACGGCGTGCTGGTGAGCGTACACAGCGTCGAGGGCTCAGGCCCGCGTGATGTGGGCGCTTGGATGGCGGTTTTTGAGAACACCTTGGTCAACACCATTGGCGGAGGCCATCTGGAGTTTCAGGCCATCGACCAAGCGCGTGCTTTGCTCAAGCGACGCACAGACGCTGTGGGTTCTTTGTCTTTAAGCGCGGCATCTGCCAATTCAGCCCCAGCAGCTGCCACCCACCAAGACCACACCCTCACCCAGCGCTACGCCCTGGGGCCGGCACTGGGGCAGTGCTGCGGCGGCGTGGTGCATCTGCGTTTTGAGCCTATGTCTGCTGCCGATGCACCCGCGCTGCAGCAGCGCTTGCTCGCCAACGGTCAGCCGCTGGCCTTGTTTGGTGGCGGTCACGTGGGGCGTGCCTTGATTCATGTGTTGGGCAATTTGCCGTTTTCGGTGCGCTGGATCGACAGCCGAGACGAAATTTTTCCAGCCCAATTGCCTCTCAATGTCGTGGGCGAACACAGCGACCCGGTGCATGCTGCGGTGGCCGATTTGGTCCCTCACTCGGCGGTGCTCATCATGAGTTTCAGCCACGCCGAAGACCTGGATGTGGTGGCTGCTTGCCTCAAGCGCCAACGCGCTTTGGGTGACGTGGGGTTCATTGGCTTGATTGGCAGCAAAACCAAGTGGGCTACCTTTCGCCACCGCTTGCAAGAGCGCGGTTTCAGCGCCGATGAACTGGCGCGGGTCACCTGTCCTATCGGCATCCAGGGGATCACCGGCAAAGAGCCTGAGGTGATTGCCGTGGCTGTGGTGGCGCAGTTGTTACAGCAAAGCTGAAGTTCCGCACCACAGCGCACCCATAATGCGCGGCTACGCAACAAAGGTGTCTCCATGACCGAGTCAAGCAAAATCCCGCAGCCGCTGCACGAAGCAGAACTCATCACCCTCGGTACGCGTGCCTTTCAAGGCCTGGGCTTGCCTTTGACCGATGCCCAAGATGTGGCCCGCGTGTTGGTGATGGCCGATTTGTTTGGCCTGTCCACCCATGGCTTGAGCCGCGTGGAGTCGTATGGTGAGCGTTTGCTGCTCAAGGGCATCAAGGCCGAGCCGCACATCACCGTCGAGCGCGTGGCTCCTGCGATGGTGCGGGTGGATGGCGACAATGGCGTGGGCCCGGTGGTTGGCATGCGCTCACTCACTGCCGCCATGGAAGTCGCTCGGGAATGCGGTGTGGGCATCGCGTTTGCACGCGGCAGCAACCACTTTGGTCCCATCTCACCCTATTCGTTGATCGCTGCTGAAGCGGGCTTTGCCAGCATCATTGGCAGCAACGCCACCACCACCATTGCACCATGGGGCGGCAGCGACGCGCGGTTGGGCAACAGCCCGATTGGGTTTGGTGTGCCAAACCCCGGGGGTCAACCCTTTTTGCTTGACATGGCCATGAGCGTGGTGGCGCGGGCCAAGATTCGCAATGCATTCAAGCGCGGCGAGTCGATCCCCGACACCTGGGCCACCGACAAAGAAGGTCGCGCCACCACCGACCCCAAGGCTGCGCTGGACGGCTTTTTGCAACCTGTGGGCGGGCACAAGGGTTATGGGCTGGCGTTGCTGGTCGATTTGTTTGCAGGGCTGCTGTCCAACGCCGCTTACTTGACGCATGTGAAGTCTTGGGTCGATGCGCCCGACCAACCGCAGAACTTGGGCCACTTCTTCATCCTCATCGACACCCAACGCTTGGGCTCGAGCCAATGGTTGGCTGAGCGCATGAGCGACTTTGCCGCCATCTTGCAAGACAGCCCACCCGTTGAAGCTGACAAGCCGGTGCTGGTGCCCGGTCAAATTGAGCTGGCCAAAATGGCACGCCAACGCCTCGAGGGGGTGGCGCTGGATCCGGCCGTCTTGTCCTTGCTCTACAAGTACGCGGCTGTGGCACCGTGAGCCATCGGTTGGCAAACAAGAAAGAGACAGCCATGAAGCGCTTCGCTACAGCGTTGATATCCCTCCTCACCTTGATCGGTGCAGTCCACGCGCAATCGGACTACCCCAGCAAGCCCATTCGCATGGTGGTGCCCTATGTGGCGGGTGGCGCTGCTGATATCACCGCCCGGGTGATCGGGCAGCGCATGTCCGAGAGCTTAGGCCAGGCGGTGGTCATTGATAACAAGCCCGGTGCCAACGGCATGCTCGGTACCGACTTGGTGGCCAAGGCAGCCCCAGACGGCTACACCTTGTTGCTCACCGCCAGTGGCCCCATCGTGGTCAATCCTGTGCTTTATGCCAAAGTGCCATATGACCCGCTCAATGACCTGGCACCGGTGAGCCAAATCACCAGCTACCAATACGCCGTGGCAGTGCCTGCAGCGTCGCCCATTCAAAACATGCGCGAATTGGTGGCGCTGGCCAAAGCCAAGCCTCATGAGGTGAGCTACGGCTCTACCGGTATTGGGGGTGGGGGGCACTTGGCGGGCGAGTTGCTGAGCCAGATGACGGGCACCCAGTTAACCCACGTGCCCTACAAAGGCGCAGCACCCGCGCTGGCCGATTTGTTGGGTGGCCAACTCACCTTCACCTTCGAGCCCGTCGTGACCGCTGGGCCCATGGTCAAAGCGGGCAAGCTGCGTGCGTTTGCCGTGTCGGGACCCAAGCGTGCTGCCAGCCTGGCGCAGTTGCCCACGCTCAATGAGCTGGGGTTCACGGGTTTCAATATCACGCAGTTTCAGGGGGTTTTTGCGCCGGCCAAAACCGACCCTACCATCATTGCGCGTTTGCACCAAGAGATTGTCAAAGCCAGCAAGTCCCTCGAAGCCGCTCGCCGTTTGGTGGATGAAGGGGGTAACGAGATCGTGGCCAGTTCGCCAGCGGAGTTTGCGCGTTTGATCAAATCTGATTTGGCCTTGTATGGCAAGCTCATCAAAGACGCGGGCATCAAGCCCGAGTGAGTGTGGTGTGGGTCCATGGTAGGAGGGTGAGATGTACCAAGTCGATGTGTTGATTCAAGGCTTCCCAGGCCGAGCTGTGTGCCACGGGGGGTTGGGCTGGAGCACCATCACCTTGTTGCGCGGCGAAGGCCGCGTGATCTTGTTGGATGTGGGCGCTTTTGGCGTGCGCAAGCCCTTGGCCAAACAGCTTCAAGCGCATGGGGTGCGTGCGCAAGACGTGACCGATGTGGTGCTGACCCACGCCCACTACGACCACGCGGTCAACTTCACCCTGTTTCCCAATGCCACCATTTGGATTGGCGCGGCCGAACTCGCATGGGCGGCCAGTGAACCGGCGGGATTTAACCCCCTGCCAGAGCTGTACGTGCGCGAGTTGTGCCAGTCGCCACGCGTGCAGCGCATCCAATCAGGCGACGCTTTTTTGCCCGGCTTTGAAGCCCTGGCTGCACCGGGTCACACCCCCGGGCATTTGATTTTTATCTTGCAGGGCAACGATGTGCCCATTGTGTTCACGGGTGACGCGGCCAAAAACCGCGCCGAGTTGTTGTCGCGCAGCGTGGCCGACAGCGACGACATGGCCGACAGCCTCCGCACCTTGAAGCTCATTTGGGACTGCTGGCGCGCCAAGCCCGGCACCCTCTTGATCCCAGGCCACGACCTCACCATGGTGCTCAATGCGCAAGGCCATCCGCAGTACATTGGCCAGCGTGAGGCCTCCATTGCTGCTTGGTTCAGCGAAACCTTGGAGCAGTCCACCACCATCGACTTGTGTGCCAATGCGGGCGCGGGTTTGTTCACCGATTTGGTGGCTCGCTGAGCGAGGCTGCCTTTAATTTTTAATTCCTTCATCACCATGTCCTACAGCCCTGCATTGCTTGCCGAATTCGCACCCACTGGCGTGTTGCGCGCCTCCATCAACTTGGGCAATCCCATCTTGGCCAATGTGGGTGCAGATGGCCAGCCCTTTGGCGTGTCCATTGACTTGGCGCGTGGTTTTGCCAAGCACCTGGGCCTTGCCCTTGAACTGGTGGTGTTTGACGCCGCAGGCAAGTCGGTAGACGCCGTGACGAACGAGCAAGCCGACTTTGGCTTCTTTGCAGTGGACCCGGTGCGTGGTGCAGGCATCCACTTCACCGCGCCCTATGTGTTGATCGAAGGCAGCTACTTGGTGCCCGAGGCATCTGCGATTCAAAGCAACGACCAAGTGGACCACGCGGGCGTGCGCGTGGTGGTGGGCAAAGGCAGTGCGTATGACCTGTACCTCACGCGCGAACTTAAAAACGCGACCATCGTGCGTGCGCTCACCTCGCCCACGGTGGTAGACACCTTTTTGAGCGAGGGTTGCGAAGTGGCCGCTGGCGTCAAGCAGCAGCTCCAAGCCGATGCGCTGCGTGTGCCGAGCATGCGCTTGTTGCCTGGGCGCTTCATGGTGATTCAGCAGGCCATGGGCTTGCCCAAGAGCCGCAGCGCTCAAGCCGTGGCCGTGTTGCGTGCCTATGTGGAGGACATGAAGCAAAGTGGCTTTGTGGCCGAGGCCTTGCTGCGTCACGGCATTCAAGGGGCATCGGTGGCACCTGCGGCTTGATGCCGCCTCACGCAGGCTGATCACACAGGTCACGGCTTGGCCTTGGCTTGGTGACAAAAACTGTATACACTTCGTGTGACCTGTCGCAGCGGAGCAGGGCACAGCATGTGGCGCACATGCGGCTCCCTTGTTCGCGACCCTTGCGTCATTCACAGTGCCCGCGGTGGTGAATGATCTCTTCTAGCCAATGGACTGGTGTGACATGGACGCGTATTTACTCGATTGGGCCAACCTGCTGCTGCGCTGGGTGCATGTGATCACTGCCATCGCATGGATTGGCTCATCGTTTTACTTTGTTTTTCTAGACAACAACCTGATCAAGCCCAACTCACCTGATTTGTTGGAAAAAGGCGTCGACGGTGCCATGTGGGCGGTGCACGGGGGTGGTTTTTACAACCCCCAAAAGTACATGGTGGCGCCTAAAAAAATCCACACCAAGCTGCATTGGTTTTACTGGGAGGCCTACACCACGTGGTTGACGGGCTTTTCGTTGTTTACGGTCTTGTACCTGTGGAATGCGGGCACTTTTTTGATCGACAAGTCCTTGATGGATTGGTCTCCCGCACAGGCCATCGCCGCCGCTTTGAGCTTCTTGGTGGTGTTTTGGCTGATCTATGACGCGGTCAGCCGTGTGTTTGGTTTTCGTGAAAACGGCGAGCGCGTTGTGGGCGCGATCATGATGGCTGTGGTGGCGTTTGCCGCTTGGGCCGCTTGTCACTTGTTTGCAGGCCGAGCGGCCTTCTTGTTGGTGGGCGCCATGATTGCGACGGCCATGAGCGCCAACGTGTTCTTTTGGATCATCCCGGGTCAACGCAAGGTGGTGGCCGCCATGACCTCGGGCGTGGC
Organism: uncultured Burkholderiales bacterium; assembly: GCA_903906635.1. Lineage (GTDB taxonomy): Bacteria > Pseudomonadota > Gammaproteobacteria > Burkholderiales > Burkholderiaceae_C > Limnohabitans. The sequence goes on from CAIVLE010000085.1 coordinate 15,996, forward strand.
CATGGACCCCAAAGAGTTGGCCATGCACGGCAAGCGCGGCAAGCAACGCAGCGTGCACAACACCTATTTCACGCTGCCAGTGATTTTTGCGATGCTCAGCAACCACTACAGCTTCTTGTACACCCACGAGTACCACTGGGTGGTGTTGGTGTTGATGATGTTGGCCGGTGCCCTGATTCGTCAGTTCTTTGTGCAGCGTCATGGCTATCACTTGGGTCGCGCCAGCAACCCCTTGCCCTTTGCCCTCGCCGGTGTGGGGGTGCTGTTGGGCGTGATCGTGTGGCTGCGCCCAGCACCCACGGTCAACGCCAGCGCCGCGTCTGCAACCCCTGTGACCTTTGCCCAAGTCAGCCAGGTGTTTGAGCAGCGTTGCTACATGTGCCACGGTGCCCAGGTCCAAATGAAAAACGTGCGCTTTGACAGCGCCGAGGGTGTCAAGCAGCACGCCCTCAATATTTACCAACAAGCCGTGGTCTTGCGTGTCATGCCCATGAACAACGCCACCGGCATCACCGAAGAAGAGCGCGGCTTGATCAAGCGTTGGTACGAGGCAGGTGCCAAGACGCAGTGAGTTGGGTATGGCTGGCTTTTGACTGTTTCATACACAGGTCTTCTTTTTGTACAACGCTGCGAAGTATGACTCTGTAAAATTCGGTAACACTTTGAACAAAAGTCCATGACCACCACCCTGACTGTCAAAGGCCAAGTCACCATTCCAAAGCAAATTCGAGACGCGCTGAATTTGCAGCCTGGTAGCTTGGTCGACTTCGCCGTCAACCGCGGTGGCGAGGTGGTGTTGCACAAAGCCTCGCAAAAAAAAAGCAAGCTTGACCGTTTCGAAGCGGCTCGTGGCAAAGCCGATGTGGCTTGGCGCACCCAAGAGCTGATGGCTTTGCTGCGTGGCGACGTCTGAATGCTGGTCGACACCAACGTCTTGGTCGACGTCTTGCAAAACGACACCGATTGGGTGGACGGGTCCATCTCTCAGTTGCGTGCCCAGTCGCAAATTCACCGCCTGATCATCAACCCCATCGTCTATGCTGAGCTGTCGCTGACGTTTTCACGCCTCGAAGCCCTGGATCGCGTGCTGGCCAAGATGGTGCTGCCCGTGGTCGAAGTTCTGACGCCCGCCTTGTTTTTGGCGGGCAAAGCGTTTGTAGAGTACTGTCGTGGTGGTGGGCAAAAAAGCAATGTGCTGGCTGATTTTTTCATTGGCGCGCATGCAGCGGTGGCCCGCATACCTGTGCTCACTCGAGACGTGCAGCGCTACCAAAATTACTTTCCAAGCGTTCGCTTGGTCACACCGGAGTTGAAGTGATGCGTTGTTGGCGACGTGGCGTCTTGGCCGTTTGTTTGTATGGGTCTGTGGCGCTGGTGCATGCAGGCGAAGTGAGTGTGGCCGTGGCGGCCAACTTCACTGTTGCGATGCAAAAAATTGCGCAAGCGTTCTCGCAAGACACCGGACACACCGCCGCGGTGTCAGTCGGCTCCACTGGCAAGTTGTATGCACAAATCAAAAACGGTGCGCCGTTTCACGTGCTGCTGGCCGCTGACGACGAAACACCCGCCAAGTTGGTGGACGAAGGTTGGGGTCAAACCGGCAGTGTGTTTACCTATGCCACCGGACGCTTGGCCTTGTGGAGCAAACAAGCGGGCGTGGTGGATGACCAAGGCCGGGTTTTGCAAGGGCCTTTGTCCCATCAGCCCCACGTCAAGCTGGCTTTGGCCGACCCAAGGTTGGCACCCTATGGCGCAGCCGCTGTGCAAACCTTGACCCAGCTGGGTGTGTGGCCGCGTTGGCAAAGCCATGTGGTGCAGGGCGACAACATCGGCCAAGCCTTTCAGTTTGTGGCCACGCAAAACGCGCTGCTCGGTTTTGTGGCCTTGTCACAGGTGTGGGCCGATGGCCGTGTGAGCCAAGGCTCGGCCTGGGTCGTGCCACAGCAACTGCACGCGCCACTGCGACAAGACGCTGTGCTGTTGGTGACGGGCAAAAACCAACCCGCAGCGCTGGCTTTGATGGCGTACTTGAAGGGCGAGCGGGCCAAGGCCATCATTCGCGCTTATGGTTACGCGGTTTGAAGCTGATAAGGTCTGGGTCATTGCCATGAATTTCTCCCCCGACGATTACAAAGCCGTGTGGCTCACGCTGCAACTGGCCACGGCTACCACGCTGTTGCTGTTGCTGTTGGCCACGCCGCTGGCTTGGTGGCTGTCGCGCACCCGCTCGCTGTGGCGCACGCCAGTCAATGCGTTGGTGGCTTTGCCTTTGGTGCTGCCGCCCACGGTGCTGGGTTTTTATTTGCTGCTGGCTTTGGGGCCCCAAGGGCCCTTGGGTCAGTTCACCCAGTGGGCAGGTTGGGGTACCTTGGCCTTTAGCTTTGGTGGTTTGTTGCTGGGTTCGGTGATTTATTCCTTGCCGTTTGCAGTGCAACCTTTGCAGCATGCGTTCGAGGCCATGGGCACGCGGCCGATGGAAGTGGCCGCTACCTTGCGCGCCGGTCCGTGGGATGCTTTTTTCAGCGTGGCCGTGCCCCTGGCGCGCCCGGGCTTTGTGACAGCGGCCATTTTGAGTTTTGCCCACACGGTGGGTGAGTTTGGTGTGGTGCTGATGATTGGCGGCAACATTCCCGACAAAACCCGCGTCGTCTCGACGCAAATTTATGGCCACGTTGAAGCCATGCAGTACGACCAAGCGCACAGCTTGGCAGGCTTGATGTTGGTGTTTTCTTTCGCTGTGTTGATGGGCGTGGCTTGGTTCAACCAACGCGGCAATCGGGTGACGCCATGAGTGCACAGTTTCACCTGTGCGTACAGTTGCCGCGTGCTGATTTTTCGCTCGACGTGGATGTACGCTTGCCCGCGCATGGCATCACGGCGGTGTACGGCGTCTCGGGCTCGGGCAAAACCAGCGTGCTGCGTGCGGTGGCAGGGCTTGAGCCACTGGCGCGGGGCCGAATCGCTTTGGCTGGCCAGGTGTGGCAAGACGATGCGCAAGGCATTTGTTGGCCCACCCACCAACGCCCTGTGGGCTATGTGTTTCAAGAGGCCAGCTTATTTGAGCACTTAGACGTGCAAGGCAATCTCAACTTTGGTTTGAGCCGCAGCGCGGGCGAGCAACGCACGCTCAACGTTGCCATTGAATTGTTGGGCATTGGTGCGTTGCTCAAGCGTCGTGTGCAGCAACTCTCGGGAGGCGAGCGCCAACGCGTGGCCATAGCCCGTGCCTTGGCCACGCAGCCTGCTTTGTTGTTGCTCGATGAGCCCCTGGCGGCACTGGATGCGGCGCGGCGCCAAGACATCTTGCCCTGGCTAGAGAAGATGCGCGATGAGTTGCAACTGCCCATGCTGTACGTGACCCATGCCATGGACGAAGTGGCGCGCTTGGCCGACACCGTGTTGCTGCTGCACCAAGGCCGGGTGCAGGCGCTGGGGCCGGTATCAGCTGTGTTGGCTGGCAGCGACAGCGCGTTGTTGCTGGGCGAGGAGGTGGGCGCCTTGCTGGAGGCCCATGTGCAGGTGCTGGACGCCGCGTGGCATTTGGCACAGGTCGGCTTTGCGGGGGGGGCCATGTGGTTGCGCGACAGCGGCCTGGCACTGGGGCAGCGCGTGCGCTTGCGGGTGTTGGCGCGCGACGTGAGCATCAACTTGCACCCCGGCTCAGGGACCAGCATTCAAAACCATTTGCCTTGCGTGGTGGAGTCCTTCACGCCTGACCCGCACCCCTCGCAAGTGGTGGTGCGTTTGGCGTGCGGAGCCTCGGTGCTGGTGGCTCGGGTCACTGCACGGGCCGTGCACGAGCTGGGGTTGAGCGTCGGGCAGGCCGTGTGGGCGCAGGTCAAGTCGGTGGCCCTGGTCAAGTAGAGCGCTTGAGGACTTCAGTTGGGCGCTTGGGGCCTTCAGCTGGGGCGCTTGGAGCCTATAGCTGGGCTATAGCCGGGGCGCTTGCACGAGGTCTTGGAACAGGTGTTTGAGTTTGGCACTCAGGGGTGACTCGGTGCGTGACTTCATGGTGACCCAGCCAAAACGTGCTTTGGCGTTGAGCGCGGGCACCATGGGCAGCTCCACCAAATCGGGGGCCGCAGCGCGAATCGCCAGCACCACGGCATCGCTATGGCGGGCCACATCCAGCAAGCTAGAGATCTCTTCGCAACGCAAATTCACGAGTGCATCGGGGTGCGCCGCTGGGCCATAGCGTTCCATCAAGATGCGCGCCACTTCGTCGCTCAGTGGGGTGGACGCCAGCGGGTAATCGCGCACCATCTCAAGCGTCACCTTGCCCCGCTTAGCCAGCGGATGCCCTTTTCGGCACATGAAGGCACCCTCGATTTCTTGCACCAACTCCACTTTCACGTCGGTGGCGGGCTTGAGCGATCTGATATCGATCACCAAAGCGTCCAAATGGCGCTCGCGCAGCGACTGCATCAACATCTCGGTGCTGCCGCGCGAGATGTCGATGTGCGCTTTGGGGTGCATGCGCGCCATGTGCATGAGCAGCGGTGTCATCAACAATGCGCCAGGTCCAGAGCCCAGGCCAATGCGGACTTGCCCAATCTCCCCGGTGAGCAAACGTTGTCCGGTTTGCCGCAACTCGTGCGCCCCTTCAACCAAGCCCTGGGCATGCTGCACGATGTGCAGGCCAAAGGCGGTGAGCTCGTTCTTGCGCCCGATGCGGTCAAACAACGGCTGACCGAGCTCGTCTTCCAGCGACTTGATGCTGCGGCTGAGTGCTGGCTGAGTCAGGTGCAGCTTGTCGGCGGTTTTGCTGAACGAGCCTTGCCGGGCCAGTTCGATCAGGTGTTTGAGTTGAACCAAGGTCATGTCAGGTACGTCCATGCATTTAAATTATGGAAATGCATACAACAATGCATTGGACATTGTATTTTTGCTTTCTTACGATGTCACCATCACCACCCCTTTCATTCCCCAAGGAGTTGAACCATGCCTTTGACACGTCACCGATTGTTTGCGTTGCTGAGCTGTTTGTTGATGAGCGGCGCTGTGCTGGCCCAGGCGTATCCCAGCAAACCTGTCAGCCTGCTGGTGCCCTACCCAGCTGGCGGTTTGTCTGATGTGATTGCACGCACCGTCAACACCACCTTGGCCAAAAACTTGGGTCAACCCGTGATCGTCGAAAACCTGGGTGGCGCAAGCGGTGCCATTGCAGCGCAGAAGGTGTTGAACTCTGCGTCAGACGGTCAGATCATTTTTCAGGGCTCGCCTAATGAGCTGATCTTGTCGCCCCTGGCCAACGCCGCAGTGAAATTCAAAAGCGAAGACTTCCGTTTGGTGCAAATGATTGCTACCGCTCAAATCGGGTTTTTGGCACGCAAAGATTTACCCGTGAACAACGTGGATGAGTTTTTGGACTACGCCCGAAAAATGGCCAAAGAAGGCAAACCCATCACTTACGCCAGCGTGGGGCCAGGTTCTTTTTATCACTTGCTGGGCGAGCATTTGTCCAAGGTCACCCACATCGAGATGACCCACGTCCCCTACAAAGGCTCAGCCCCTGCCAACCAAGACCTCTTGGGCGGACAGGTCGATATCTTTTTGGCCCCCTACGGCAAGGCCTACGACGAGCTGGCCAAGCAAGGCAAGCTCAAAATTTTGGCCATGCTCAATACCGAGCGTTTGGACGGCGTCAAAGACTACCCCGCCATCTCTGAGAGCAAGGCGCTCAAGACTTTCACCTTCAACATCTGGACGGGCTACTTTGTCAAAAAGGACACGCCTGAGCCGATTGTTCAAATCATCCACAAAGCCATCACCGAGACCTTGAGCGACCCCGCTGTGCGCAGTGGTTTGGAGGCCAACAGCCAATTGGTGGCCAAGCCCCTGCCCCAAGTCGCTGTGGACAAGGCGTATGTGGACGGTGCGGCGCAGTTTCGCGCCATCGCCAAGTCAATCAACTTACAACCGCAGTGACATGAGCTATTTGCGTGACGCCCGCGTGGACCAAGTGGGGGAGTTCATCCAGCTGCGCCGCGACATCCACCGCCACCCTGAGCTCGCCTATGCCGAGCACCGTACCGCCGACTTGGTGGCCGCCAAGCTGCAGGGCTGGGGGTACGCGGTGCACCGTGGTTTGGGGGGCACGGGAGTGGTGGGTACCTTGGTGCGCGGGCAAGGCACGCGCCGCCTGGGGCTGCGCGCTGACATGGACGCGCTACCCATCGAAGAAGCCACCGGCCTGGCCTGGGCCAGCTCTAACCCGGGTGTGATGCATGCTTGTGGGCACGATGGGCACACGGCCATGCTGTTGGCAGCGGCCAAGGCCATTGCACAAGACGTGGACTTTGACGGCACCTTGCATTTGATTTTTCAACCCGCCGAAGAAGGCGGTGGAGGGGCGTTGCGCATGATGGAGGATGGCTTGTTTGAGCAGCACCCCTGCGACGCGGTGTTTGCCATGCACAACATGCCGGGCGTGCCCACGGGCCACTTGGTGTTGCGCGAAGGACCGGCGATGGCGTCGAGCGACTACGTGACCATACGCGTCAACGGCCAAGGCGGTCACGGTGCCATGCCACACCGTGCAGCTGACCCGCTGGTGGCCGCCTCCTCAATTGTCATGGCGCTGCAAACGGTGGTTTCGCGCAATGTCGATCCACAGCAAACGGCTGTCGTGACGGTCGGGGCATTTCATGCCGGACAGGCCAACAATGTCATCCCGGCTCAAGCCACGTTGGAGTTGAGCGTTCGAGCCCTTGAGCCCCAGGTTCGGCAATTGCTCGAGCAACGCATCAAAGCCCTGGTGGTGGCGCAAGCACAGAGTTTTGGCGTACAAGCCGAGGTGGATTGGAAGCCGGGCTATTGCGTCTTGGTCAACAGCCTGCCAGAGACGCAATTCGCGCGCCAAGTGGCACTCAAACTTCGTGGTGAAGAGGGGGTGACCCTCAATGGGCCGGCATTGACCGGCAGCGAGGACTTTGCCTTCATGCTGCAACGCGTGCCAGGCAGCTATGTGCTCATTGGCAATGGCGACGGCGACTCTGCAGGTGCTTGCATGGTGCACAACCCAGGCTACGACTTCAACGATGACAACATTGCCACGGGTTGCGCGTTTTGGCGCTTGCTTGTGCAGGAGTATTTCTCCCAGTAGAATTTATCAACAATCGACCTTGTGTCGACCTGTCATCGGGAGAGACTGGCTCAAACACTGAAGTCAGCGCCGAAGGAGCAACCGCCCCGGAAACTCTCAGGCAAAAGGACCGATGACATGAAAATCTCTGAAGAGCGATTGGCGCATTCGTCCGCCGATCCACCGAAGGAGCAAGCCAGCACTTTGCGTGCTGTGTGAATCTCTCAGGTTCAAGACAGAGGGGGCGCTTGATGGCATGTCGCCGTCGGGCCCAACCCTCGACGTTTTGAAAGCTCACTCCCATGACTAAGATTGCCATCATCGGCGGCGGTATCACCGGCGTCACCACAGCCTATGCGTTGGCCAAACGCGGTTTCTCGGTCACCTTGTTTGAACGCCATCGCTACGCGGCTATGGAAACTTCGTTTGCCAATGGCGGGCAACTCTCGGCCTCCAATGCCGAGGTGTGGAACTACAGCGGCACCATCCTCAAAGGCTTGAAGTGGATGCTCAAAAGCGATGCGCCCTTGTTGGTCAACCCCAAGCCAAGCTGGCACAAGTTGTCTTGGTTTGCTGAGTTCATCGCAGCCATTCCGCAATACGAACGCAACACCGTGCAAACGGCACGCATGGCTGTGGCCGCACGTGCCCACTTGTTTGAATGGGCGCAAGAAGAGGGCATTGATTTCGACCTCAAAAAGGAAGGCATCTTGCACATCTACCGCGACAAACAAGGCTTTGAGCACGCAGGGGAGGTGTCTAAGTTGTTGGCCCAAGGCGGTTTGCCACGCCACGCCGTCACGCCGCAAGAAATGAAAGCCATCGAGCCCACGCTGGCTGGCAACTACTACGGCGGGTATTTCACCCAAAGCGATTCGACCGGTGACATCCACAAATTCACCCAGGGCTTGGCCCAAGCCGCGCAGCGTTTGGGCGTGCGCATCTTGTACGGACAAGACGTGACTGCGCTCAGCAGCAATGGCACCCAGGCCGTGGTGAAGGTGGCTCAGCTTGATGGCCAGCCCAGCGTGCACACCTTTGACAGCTTGGTGATTTGCGCGGGCACCGCCAGCCGTGAATTCGCTGCGCAACTGGGTGACCGCGTGAACGTCTACCCCGTCAAGGGCTACTCGATCACCGTCAACCTCAATGATGCAGCCAGCCAAGCGGGCGCGCCTGTGGTGAGCTTACTTGACGACGAAACCAAGCTGGTCACCAGCCGTTTGGGCGTGGACCGCTTCCGTGTGGCGGGCACGGCCGAGTTCAATGGCTTTAACCGCGACATCCGCGCTGACCGCATCCGTCCCTTGGTCGCATGGGTTGAGCAATGCTTCCCCAAGATCGACACCCGCTCGGTGGTGCCTTGGGCTGGGCTGCGCCCGATGATGCCCAACATGATGCCGCGCGTGGGCCGTGGCCAAGCGGCCAACGTGTTCTACAACACCGGCCACGGGCACTTGGGTTGGACTTTGTCTGCGGCGACTGCTGACATGGTGGGCGAGGTGGTGGCCGATGCGATGCACGCACAAGCACCTGTGCAAATGGCTGCATCTGCCGTTCAAACAGCCGCTGTCTGATACGTCACTGGCACAATATACACAGGCCTAAGAGCCCGTTTTTCCCACGGGCCCTTGGGCCCGTTTTTTATTGGCCCTACTTTTTCTCTGATACACCATGACTCCCACACGCATCGCGGTGGCTGGTGCCGGTTACATCGGCCAAGCCCACATGCAGGCGGCTCAAGACAGCGCCACCGTCACGCTGACTGCAGTGGTCGATCCATCGCCCCTGGCCAGCGCATTGGCAGCCAAAGCCGGTGTGCCGTGTTACACCTCACTGGAGGAGCTGTTTTCTCTTGACCGCCCGGATGGCGTGGTGCTGTCCACACCCAATGCCATGCATGTCCCCCACGCGTTGACGTGCATGCAGGCTGGCATTGCGTGCTTACTAGAAAAGCCCATTGCCCCCACCGTGGCCCAAGCGCAAGCCTTGGTTGATCAGGTAGAGGCCACAGGTGCCAAGGTGCTGATTGGGCACCACCGCGCCCACAGCCCCATCATGGCCAAAGCCAAAGCCCTGGTGCAAAGTGGTGAGCTGGGTCAGCTGGTGGCGGTGATGGGCAGCGCTACATTTTTCAAACCCGACCAGTACTTTGCCGATGGCCCCTGGCGACGTGAGGTGGGCGGCGGGCCCATCTTGCTCAACATGATCCACGAGGTGCATAACCTGCGTATGCTGTGCGGCGAGATCGTGGCGGTACAAGCCTTTGCAAGCAACGCCATCCGAGGGTTTGCGGTCGAAGATACGGTGTGTATCAACCTGCGTTTTGCCAACGGTGTGCTGGGTACGTTCATGTTGTCTGACACGGCCGCTTGTGCGCGCAGTTGGGAGCAAACCTCGCAAGAAAACAAGGCCTACTCCAGCTACGACGACGAAGACTGCTACGTCATCACGGGCACCCACGGCAGTCTGTCAGTGCCCACCATGCGCCTAAAAACCTACCCCCGTGCCCAAGACCGCTCGTGGTGGAAACCTTTTGAGGTCAGCACGCTTGAGATGGAGCGCGCCGATCCGATTGCGCAACAAATGGAACACTTCGCCGCGGTGGTGCGCGGAGAAGTAGCGCCCTTGGTCACCGCAGGCGATGGCTTGGCCAATTTACGCGTCACCGAAGCCATTGTGCTTGCGGCTCAAACAGGTCGTACGGTTGAACTGGTGTGAGCTCCACGCCAGCAAATCAGAACTTCAAAAATCAAACCCCAACTGTTGCTTGGCGGCTTGATTGGCCGCGGATTTGTTTTTCCGTGGGGAGAAAGTTTTTCGGGAGGCATGTTTGTCGATCACGGATGATTTGCCAGCCTTGACCTCTGGCGTTTGACGTCTGCTGTGCAAGCGTTGTTTGGCTTCTCGCGTGGCCGCTACCAGCTCCACCAGCGGCTTTGCGATGTCCACGCCCACCTGCACCCCTGAGCTGAGTTGTACCTGTTGAGGCATCAGCCAGGGCTCCAACAGCCAACTGTCTGGCACGCGGCGCAGGGCGGGCAACCAGCGCCTGACAAATGTGCCATGCGGGTCATGGTCTTGGGCTTGTTTGATTGGGTTGTATACCCGTGTGGTGTTGATGCCAGTGGTGCCTGACTGCATTTGCAATTGACTCCAGTGGATGCCGGGTTCATAGTCGAGGAATTGTGTGGCCAGCCACTCTCCCACCGGTCGCCAGTGCAGCCACAAAGGGTAAGCCGCCACCGACACCAACATGGCGCGCATGCGAAAGTTCAGCCATCCCGTCTCTCGCAGCATCACCACACAGGCATCCACCATGGGCCAGCCTGTACGGGCAGCTTTCAAGGCTTCAAAGAGTTCGCTCTGGAAGTCTTCTTCTCGCAGCCCATCGTAGCCACGGTGCATGTTGCGCCATTCGATGGCGGGCTCGCTTTCGAGTTTTTGAATGAAGTGGCAGTGCCAATACAAGCGGCTGATGAAAGCACTCAGCCCCGCGCGGTGGCGCGTGGCGGAGGGGGGCAATTGTGCGATGTGTGCTCGGGTGTGTTGCACCACCTCGCGCATGCTGATGCAGCCCCAGGCCAGATAGGCCGACAAGCGCGAGCACGCATCGGGCGCCGTCAAGGGGGAGGAAATGCCACCGCGGTAGCCCAAGCTGCGTACATTCAAAAAACTGTGCAGAGTGGTCAGTGCCAAGGGACGCCCGCCCCGCTGACGCAACGCCGGGTTGTGTGTGAGGTGCTCAGGAGCATGCATCTCAAAGTTCCTTGCTGGCGTGTCTGACCAAAACCTGAGTGGGCCGACATCTTGCATGGGGGCTGCCATGTGCTTTTCCCAGGCGGCTTGCCACAGATTTCTGTTCTTCAAGCCGCGCACCACGCCAAACTGCGCCTGCTCATGCCACGCCACATGGTGTGACTTGCACCAAGCTGCGACCCGCAAGTCGCGTGCGTAGGTCCATCCATTGCCCGTTTCTTGGTGCGAGTGCAGCCGTGCAAAGGGACTGTCTTGCCACATACGAGACAGCACATCTGGCAATTCACCGACATGTATTTCCAAGCCTCCGCCTTGGGCGCGCAATGCCTCATCGAGAGCCTCTAGCGATTCGCGGACAAACTCAAAGTGTTGGAGTGCGGCGTCGGGTTGAAGCCACAGCTCGGGTTCGATGACGTAAATGCAACGCACCGCCCCAAGCCGGCTGGCTTGGGCCAAGGCCGCATGGTCTTGCCAACGCAAGTCACGCTTGAACCAAACCAGCTCGTAGCTCATGGGGGTCTGAGTGGGGGTGCAGTTTTAGGGATGAGCTTTGAGTTGGTCGGGGTTGGGGCGATCCATGACCTTGTAGTCACGCAGCTTGCCGTTGAGATCCACCTGGGCCAACACCATATCCCCTGAGGCAACATTTTCTCCCACGTAGGCCATGATGTTGACGTGGTGGGTGACCAAAATGAGAGCCTCACTGCCCTTGGCGTTGAGTTGCTTGGCGATGAATTTTTCAAGTGCCAGCGTGCTGACCTTGGATGTGTGCATGTCATCAAAAAAAGAGGCCAAGGCAGGCGCCACCTTGAAGCCATTGAAGTTGAGCAACTCCGCCGTGTCCTTGCAGCGGCACCAGGCGCTGCTGTGAACTTGCGCAGTAGCGACTCCTTCTTGACGCAGCCATTGACCCACCACCACCGCCTGTTGTCGGCCTTCTTTGCTGAGGTTGCGTTGGCTTTTGCAATCTGCCAAGGTGTACCCCGCGGGGTCTCCTATGCCAGGTGCGCGGGTATGCCGCATCAGCAACACGTAGTGTGAGGACTGAAGTTTTTCGGACAAGTCGCTCGCGTGTGAACACAGCGACAACAACAAACCCATCGCGATGAAGATCATTTTCTGAAATGGCATTTCTCGTCTTTCTAGGAGCCTTCGCTGTTATCCGCTGTTAACCGCTGAGAAGCTCTGAGTGCGTGACTGCTCGCACACACTTTGATGAAAGCCTTGGTGTCCTCAGACAAAGGCGGTGCTGCAGCGCGTTGAATTGTGGCTGTTTTTTCAAGATCAGTGAGCAGTGCGTCAGACCAAGCAAGCGGTGTGGGTCGTTTGGGCATCACCAGATGAGCTTGTCCTTTGGTGTCGTGATCCACACGCATGTGGCGCATGGCGGTTTATGTCGTTTCTGTGGACGCCCACCAAATTAAAAATCAGTGGCTGGTGATTGAAATGGTCAAACGCCCAGGTCTGTCAACGACTTGCCAATGCCAGCTCCAGCGCCAGCTGGTTGTGCCGCTCAATCAGCGGCCCCATGTCCAGCGTGGCAATCTGTCCTTGTCGCACCACCACACGGCCGTTCACAAGGGTGTAGTCTGCATTGGCACTGGCGCACAGCAGGAGCGCGCCCACCGGGTCGTGCACTGCAGCACCGGCCATGTTCAGGGTGTCGGTGCGAAACATGGCAATGTCCGCGCAAAAGCCCGGGCTGAGCTGCCCCAGCTCGTGCGCGCGACCCAGCACTTGCGCGCCCCCGCGTGTGGCCAAGCGCAAGGCGTCACGCGGTGTCATGTCAGATGGGCCGACATCACAGCCGTAGACCGTGCGCCCGTCCACCACGCGTGGTGCTTCCAAGGCACGTCCTACGCGTGCCAGCAACATGGCTTGGCGTGCTTCGTTGAGCAGGTGAGCCCCGTCGTTGCTGGCGCAGCCGTCCACACCCAGGCCTATGGGCACGCCCGCGTCGAGCATCTTGCGCAAGGGCAAGATGCCGCTGGACAAGCGCATGTTGCTGCAGGGACAGTGGGCAATGCCGGTGCGGGTTTTGGCAAAGAGGTAGGTTCCCGCGTCGTCCAGCTTGACCCCGTGAGCGTGCCACACGTCGTGGCCCACCCAGCCCAAGTCTTGGGCGTACTCGGCGGGCGTGCAGTTGAACTTCTCTCGGGTGTACGCAATGTCGTGGTCGTTTTCGGCCAAGTGCGTGTGCAGTCTCACCTTATATGCACGGGCCAACTCGGCCGAGGCGCGCATCAGGTCTTGGCTCACGCTGAAGGGGGAGCAGGGTGCCACTGCCACGTGGGTCATGGCGCCAAAGCTTGCGTTGTGCCACGTTTCAATCAGTCGTTGGGTTTCTTTGAGGATCAAAGGTTCTTGTTCGACCACACGGTCGGGCGGCAAGCCGCCTTGCGATTGGCCCACGCTCATGCTCCCGCGTGAGGCGGTAAAGCGCATGCCAATGCTGTGAGCGGCTTCAATGCTGTCGTCGAGTCGCACGCCGTTGGGGTAGATGTAGAGGTGGTCGCTGCTGGTGGTGCAGCCACTAAGCAACAACTCGGCCATGGCCACTTGGGCGGACACCCTCACCATCTCCGGCGTGAGCCCTGCCCAAATGGGGTAGAGCCCTTGCAGCCAACTGAAGAGTTCGGCGTTTTGTACCTTGGGTATTGCCCGTGTGAGCGATTGGTACATATGGTGGTGCGTGTTGATCAAGCCCGGAACCACCACGTGGTGGCGAGCGTCGATGACTTCTTCGGCGCTGTGCAGTGCCTGCGGTAACTCAGCATCAGGACCTACCCAATCAATGAGGCCGTCGCGCACGTACAGCGCTGCGTGCGGTATGACATCATCGGCATCGTTTAGTCGAGCTAGGGCTTGGATGTGGCGTAACAAAAGGGTAGGCATGTGCAGTCCCAGAGGCTTAACTGTAAAAGGTGATGTGTAAGTTTGCCTGATTGTCCCAAGCAGTTGGCGCTGGCGGCGTTTATCTTTTGATTGGGTGAGGTTTGGGGGACGCTCTACGCGCCTGATGCTCAGCTAGGATGTAGTCAAGCGGTCAACCTCTGGTTGAGGTGAATGCGGATTGAGAACATAAATAGGAGGAGACATGAGTCATCAAAAGGTTCAAGACCTACAACGTCGTCAGCTCTTGGCATGGCTGGGCGCAAGCCCCTTGCTGTCCATGGGCAAAGATGTTTACGCCCAAGATCCTGCCAATGAGCTTGTGCGCAACGTGGCCAAGCGGCCCGATCCGATGATCTGGACGCCGACCACCCCATTGGATTTGATCGCAGATCCGAGTCAGGCGATCAATGTGTTCGATTTTGAGCCGGTGGCATTTGCCAAAGTGCCCCCCGCGCATTTCGCCTACATGGCTTCTGGCATCGATGACGAAGTGACCTTGCGCGCCAACAGAACGTCTTTTTTGAAATACTCCTTACGCCCACGCCGTTTGCGGGATGTGAGCGAGATTGACACGTCGGTGTCCATGTTTGGTACGCGGTGGAAATCCCCCATCATCTTGGCGCCCACTGGGGGAAATAAAGCGTACGACCCAGAGGGTGAGGTGGCCGTTGCCAAGGCCGCACGAAAAGGCGGATTTTTGAACATTCTCTCCAGCGCAGCAGCTTCCAGCATTGAAGATGTGGTGGCCGCTCGGCAAGGACAGGTGTGGTTTCAGCTCTACGCGACTTCAAGTTTTGAGGTCTCCAAACAAATAGCCAAACGCCTTGATCGCGCAGGGGTTCCTGTCATGGAGATCACGGTCGATCGCAATGGGGGGCGTAACCAAGAAACGTTTGCCAGGTTAAGGCGCTTAGACAACCGCAATTGCGCAGCTTGCCACACCCATGGCGCGCCAGGAAGTCGGTTTGAACGACCCATTTACGACGGCATTGACTTCACGAATGTGAAAAGCATGTCCTCCTCCAACATGACCTGGGACTTCATTCGCAAGATGCGTGATGTCACCCAGATGAAGTTGATCATCAAAGGTATTCAGACCGAGGAGGACGCCGAGCTGTGCCTCAAATACGGAGTCGATGGCATTCATGTCTCCAACCATGGCGGAAGAAGTGAAGACGGAGGGCGAGGTGCAATCGAGTGCTTGCCAGAGATTGCCAAAGTAGCCAAGGGCAAAGTGCCCATCCTCTTTGACAGTGGCATTCGCAGAGGCAGCGACATCTTCAAGGCTCTGGCGCTGGGTGCGAGCGCTGTGTGCGTGGGGCGTCCTTATCTGTGGGGTCTAGGTGCGTTTGGTCAGCCTGGCGTTGAGCGTGTGATGGACATCTTACAAACAGAATTGGTGGCGTCGATGCAGCAAATGGGCACTCCTGACATCGCTTCGATCGTTCCAGGGATGGTCATCAAGACATCCTAAGGCGCATGGTGTGGATTTTGGACATGATTGCCTGTGGATGTGCGCTGAGCAACACGCACCCCAGGGTCGCTGGCAGATGGTCGAGCGTGCGGCAGCCTCAGTACGAGCTAGGATATCGCGATGAATAACTTGAGCTTCTCCCCCCAAGCCTTACTTGGCGAACTCTTTAACGCCGCTGTGCAGCGCGCCTTGCCACTGCACAACACCGCCGCGTGCTTACCCACACCGCCCAAGGGCCGCACCCTGGTGCTGGGCGCAGGCAAGGCTGGTGGGGCCATGGCGCAGGCGGTCGAAGCTTTGTGGCCGCTTGACCAGCCGTTGTCGGGCCTGGTCATCACGCGCTACCACCACACACCGCCACGACCTGCGGGATTGCCCGCACGCATTGAGGTGGTGGAGGCTGCGCACCCGGTGCCAGACGCCGCCGGCTTGGCCGCCTCTGAGCGCATGTTGGCCTTGACCCAAGGTTTGACAAAAGACGACCTGGTGCTGTGCCTGATCTCTGGCGGGGGCTCGTCTTTGCTGACCCTGCCGGCTCAGGGCTTGAGCTTGCAAGACAAGCAGCGCATCAACCGCGACTTGCTGCACAGTGGCGCCAACATCACCGAGATGAACTGTGTGCGTAAACACCTCTCGCGCATCAAGGGCGGGCGCTTGGCCCAAGCGTGTGCGCCAGCCCAAGTGGTGACGCTCACCATCAGCGATGTGCCGGGCGACGACCCCTCGGTCATTGCCAGTGGCCCCACGGTGTGCGACCACACCACGTGTGCCGATGCACTGGCTATATTGCAGCGCTACCGCATTGAGGTCTCGCCTGAGGTGCAGGCGGCCTTGTTGTCTGGCGCGCTAGAAACGCCCAAGCTCGGCATGAACTGGCATGAACAACCGGTGCACCTGATTGCCACGCCCCAACAGTCGCTGCAAGCCGCAGCGCAGGTGGCGCGTGCAGCGGGCTTGAATGCCTATGTGCTGAGTGACGAAATTGAGGGCGAGTCGCGCGAAGTGGGCAAGGTGCACGCGGCGCTGGCCCGTGCCTCAGCGCGTGGTCTGGGGCCATTTCAAAAGCCGTGTGTGATTTTGAGTGGCGGCGAGACCACGGTGACGGTGCGTGCGTCAGCTTCGAGCGCCAGTCCTGGGCGGGGCGGGCGGGCTGGTGAGTTTTGTTTGGGTCTGGCCCAAGCCCTGCAAGGGCAGCCCGGCGTGTGGGCCTTGGCTGCCGATACCGATGGCATTGACGGCAGCGAAGACAACGCGGGTGCCCGCGTGGCACCTGACACCTTGGCCCGAGCGCAGGCTTTGGGCATGAAGCCCTCGGCGTATCTGGACCGCAACGACGCCTATGGATTCTTTGAGCCCCTGGGTGACTTGGTGATCACCGGCCCCACCTTTACCAACGTCAACGATTTTCGCGCTTTGTTGGTGCTGTGAGTTCACTCGCAGAGGCTGCGAATCTCAGCTGGAATGGCTACCGCGCGGATGCCAGGCTGTGAGGCGTTGTCGCCCTCTCGGTGCGCTGCGAAGATGCGCACCTCGTCACACTCCATGATCAGGTCGTCGCCGCGCATGATGCGGTAGCGCATCACAAAGCTCTTGGCACGCCATTCAGCGATCTGGATGTGGATTTGCAACACATCGCCATAGCTGGCGGTTTTGACAAAGCGCGCATGCGTGTCCACCAAGGGGGTGCCTATGACGCCCAAGGTTTTTTCAATTTCATGCCAAGGCGGCACACCGCATTGCACAAAGAAGTGGCGTGAGGCCGCATCGATCCAGCGAAAGAAATTGGGGAACCAGACAATGCGGGCCGGATCGCAGTCGCCAAACTCGACCTGTTGGGTGAAGGTGATGGTTTTACTCATGCGCCTATTGTGGCGGCTGTGTGAACCATTTCTCCTTGCACCACTGTGTGTGCCACCAGCCGATCGTCACCCAGCACCACCAAGGCAAACAGCCACTCGGCCAGGGAGTCGGCTTGCGCGGTGCGGCGTGCCAGCAGCGGCGTGGCGCTTGGGTGGAGCACCACAAAATCGGCCTCGCAGCCCACTTGCAAATTCCCCACCACGCCGTCTAGCCCCAAAGCCCGCGCTGCGCCTGCGGTGTGTTGCCACCACAGGTGTGAGGGGCTCAGGCTCAAGCCCGCGCGCCCCACCGCCTGGCGCGCCACGGTGTAGGCAGCGTGCATGGTGTGAAACGGGCTAAAGCTGGTGCCTCCGCCCACGTCGCTGGCCAGACCGTAGCGCAAGCCACAACGGTCGGCGCTGGCGTAGTCAAAAAAGCCACTGCCTAAAAACAAATTGCTGGTCGGGCTGATGGCCGCCACCGCACCGTGCTCGGCCATGCAGGCGCGGTCGGTGTCATCCAAGTGGATGCAGTGCGCATACACCGCACGCTCGCGAAGCAAACCCGCTTGGGTGTAGACATCCAGATAGCTTCGTGCGTGGGGGAAGAGTTCATGCGTCCAGCGCACTTCGTCCAGGTTTTCGGCCACGTGCGACTGAATCCACACCGTGGGGTGTTGCTGTGCCAACTCTCCCGCGCCGTGCAGTTGCGCCTGCGTGCTGGTGGGGGCAAAGCGCGGTGTGATGACGTAGCCCAAGCGGGCCACACCGTGCCAGCGTTCAATCAAACGCTCGGTCTCTTGTAGGCTTTTTGGGGTGTCGTGGTCGCGCAAGCCCTCGGGGCTGTGGCGGTCTTGCAGCACCTTGCCGGTGATCATACGCAAGTCACGGGCTTGTGCTTCCATCATGAAGGCGTCCACAGACGCCGAGTGTGCGGTGGCAAATGTCAGCGCGGTGGTGACGCCGTGACGCATCAACTCATCCAAAAAAAAGCGGGCTACGCCGCGCGCGTGCGCGGGGTCGGCAAACTTCTGTTCGTGCGGGAATGTGTAGTGCTCCAACCAGGGCAACAAGCCCTCGGCGGGTGATGCTATGACATCGGTTTGCGGGTAGTGGATGTGCAGGTCCACAAAGCCCGGCGCAATCAGGTGGCCTGCAAAGTGCGTCACTGCCAAATCGGGGTAGTGGCCAATCAAGCTGGCGTAGTGGCCCACCGCTTGCACACGCACCGTGCCGTCGGCCTCGCGCGCGGTGACCAGCAGGCCATCGGTCTCGTGCGAGGGCGTGGCGTGTTGGCTGTCGGCAAACCACAGCAGGGCGGCGCGCCATCCGCGCCAATCGGTGCGCTGGGCACTGGGAGGATTGGGGGTCATGGGTGCTTCAAGGCGTGCAGCACGCGTTCGGGGGTGGCGGGTGTGTCAAGTTGCACGGCTGAATTGTCGCCGCGTGCGGCCGAGATGGCTTCACGCAACGCTTCGTACACGCTGATGGCCAGCATGAAGGGCGGCTCGCCCACGGCCTTGCTAGCGCCCACAGTGTCTTCGCGGTTGGCCTCGGGCCACAGCGACACTGCAAAGTGTTCTGGCACATCGGCGGCGGTGGGGATTTTGTAGGTGCTGGCGCCTTTGGTTTGCAGCACACCGGCGCTGTTGTACACCAACTCTTCGCTGGTGAGCCAGCCCAGGCCTTGCACAAAGCCGCCTTCGATTTGGCCCACGTCAATGGCCGGGTTCAGCGACTGCCCCACGTCGTGCAAGATGTCCACGCGCAGCAACCGGTACTCCCCCGTCAAGGTGTCAATGGCCACCTCGCTGCACGCCGCGCCATACGCAAAGTAATAAAAAGGACGGCCCGTGAGGGTGTGGCGGTCGTAATGGATTTTGGGCGTGGCATAAAAGCCATCGCTCCAAAGCTGCACGCGCTGCTGGTAAGCCAGCTGCACCGCTTGCACAAAGCTGCGCATGGTGTGGGGCGTGCTGACTTGGGAGTTGGCAAACACCACTTCTTGTGGCGTACAGCCATCGAGTTGTGCCAAGCACTGGGCGATGTTGCTGCGCACCGTCAGAGCGGCGGTTTGTGCGGCACGGCCGTTCAAGTCGGTGCCACTCGATGCGGCGGTGGCGCTGGCATTGGCCACTTTGTCGGTGTCGCTCGCGCTGATGCGCACTTGCGCCAGGGGCAAGCCAAACACCTGCGCCACCACTGCACAGACCTTGGTATGCAGGCCCTGGCCCATTTCGGTGCCGCCGTGGTTGACCAGTACGCTGCCATCTGTGAACACCGACACCAAAGCGCCCGCTTGGTTGAAGTGTGTGGCCGTGAAGCTGATGCCAAATTTGACGGGCGTGAGCGCCATACCGCGCTGAATCACGTGGTGCTGCGCATTCCACAGGGCCAGCGCGGCTCTTCGGGCGTGGTACTGGCAGTCCTCAGCCAGGCGGGTCATCAGGGGCTGCAAGATGTTGTCTTCGATCTGCATGCCGTAGGGCGTGGTATGCCGATCTTGCACGCCATACAGGTTGCGCAGGCGCACATCGAGTGGGTCCAGCTGCAACGCACGGGCGATGTCGCCCATCACGGTTTCGATCAGCAACACCCCTTGCGGGCCGCCAAAGCCACGGTAAGCGGTGTGACTTTGGGTGTTGGTTTTGCAGCGATAAGAGGCGATATCCACGGCTGGCAAAAAGTAAGCGTTGTCTGTGTGAAAAATCGCCCGGTCTGCCACCGGACCGCTCAGGTCGGCGCTGTGGCCACAGTGCACCATTTGCACCGAATGCAGAGCCAGCAATTGGCCTTGCTCGTCATATGCAGCTTGGTAGTCGTGGCTGAACGGGTGACGCTTGCCGGTGACTAACATGTCGTCCCCCCGGTCCAACCGCATCTTGACCGGGCAGTTCATGGTGTGGGCTGCCACGGCGGCCCACACGGCCAGGTGGCCGCCTTGTGTTTCCTTGCCACCAAAGCCCCCGCCCATGCGACGGCACACCACCCGCACCGCATGCAGGGGCAGCCCCAAGGCGTGGGCCACCCAGTGCTGTACCTCGCCGGGGTGTTGGGTGCTCGAATGCACCAGCCATTGCCGCGGGCCTTGCGGCACAGCGTAGGCAATTTGGGTTTCCAAGTAAAAGTGTTCCTGGCCGCCAATCTCCAACTGGCCCGAGAGCTGGTGTGGCGCCTTTGCCCAGGCCTGCTGGGTGTTGCCGCTGTGCACGTGCACGGGGGGCAACACAAACGACTGCTGCTGCAAGGCGGAGCGCGCATCCAGTACCGGGGGCTCGGGGGCCACGTCCATGCGTGCCAAGCGTGCCGCATGCAAAGCTTGCTGGTGGGTCTGGGCCAACACCAAAGCCATGACCTGGCCCACGTAGGACACGTACGTGCTGGCAAAGATCGGTTCGTCGTGGGTGTAAGCCGCCAGCACCGGGTCACCCACGATATCGGCGGCCGTCACCACGCCACACACGCCCGGTGCTTTCAGGCAAGCGCTCAGGTCAAGTGCGCGCACCTGACCGCGCGCCACCGTGCTCAGCACAGGGGCTGCGTGCAGCGTGCCTTCAGTGAGCGGTATGTCGTCGATGTAGGCGGCGCTGCCTTGCACATGGTGCACGGCGCTTTCGTGCAATGCGTGTCTCTCCTCAACGCTTTTGGGGGTGGTGTGGGGCGTTTTCATGCCAAGTCCTCCAAGCGAATTTCCCGCTGTCCAGTGCTTTCAAGCCAGGCGCGATGCAACAAATTGCCCAATACCTCGCGGCGATAGTCGCTGCTCGCTCGCATGTCAGAGATGGGGTCAAACTCTTGGCGCAAGACGGTTTGCGCTTTGTGCACGGTCTCTGGCGTCCAGTCGCGTGCGCGCAGTGTGGCCTCGGTTTGAACTGCGCGCACGGGCGTGGGGGCCACGCCACCCACACCGATGCGGGCTTGGGTGATGCGCTGGCCTTGACGCTGGAGCTGTACTACCAAGCAGATGGCTGAGATGTCATCTTCTACCCGCTTGGACACTTTGTAGGCCCCCAGCCATTCGTGGTGAGTGGGGCGCGGCACCTTGATCCAGCACAGCACTTCGTCAGGGGCCATCCGATTTTGTCTGTAGCCGGTGTAGAGGTTTTCTAGAGGCAGTTCGCGGTGCACGATGCGCCCGCGCCGCCAGGCCATGAGCACCACATGCGCACCCAGCGCTATCAGCAAAGGCATGCTGTCGCCAATGGGTGAGCCATTGGCCACGTTCCCGCCCAGGGTGCCTGACTGGCGAATTGGCCAGCCCGCAAAGCGGTTGGCAAAAGCCTGCACGTGCGGGCGCTCTTGAGCCAGCGCTTGGAACGCCTGCTGCAAATTCACTGCTGCACCGATGGCGATGTGGTGGGGGTAGTCTTCCACCGCGCGCAACTCGGCGACACGGTGGAGGTCAATCACTTGGCGCCATCGTTGTCGGCCCTGGGTCAACTGAAGGCCTGCGTCAGTGGCCCCAGCGATGAGTGTGGCTTGCGGCGACTGGCTGCGCGCGAGCAACAACTC
Source organism: uncultured Burkholderiales bacterium (assembly GCA_903906635.1). Classification (GTDB taxonomy): domain Bacteria; phylum Pseudomonadota; class Gammaproteobacteria; order Burkholderiales; family Burkholderiaceae_C; genus Limnohabitans. The sequence continues at coordinate 37,558 of CAIVLE010000085.1, forward strand.
CTCTAGTCGTTCGGGTAGCGCGTACTCGGCATGCGCGCCACGCGGTTCAATGTCTGCCAGGGCTTGCAACACTGCGGACTCATCTACACGTTGCACCGGGTAGTGGCCCATCTGGCAGGCGGCCTGCACGATCGGTCGGTAGCCGGTGCAGCGGCACAGGTTGCCAGACAAGGCGTGCTGCGCCTGTTCACGAGTCACCGTTTGGCCTTGGCTCACGCTGTCTTGGTACAGACCAAACAGGCTCATCACGCAACCCGGGGTGCAAAAGCCGCATTGCGAGCCATGGTGATCGACCATGGCTTGTTGCGCCGGGTGCAGATCGCCCGTCGAGGTGCTCAAGTCGCCCGCCGTCCACAGCGCCAGGCCGTGGACCGAATGCGCGGGACGAATACAGCTGTTGACGCTGCGGTAGGCCAGCTTGCCACCGCTGGCTTGAGCCACCACCACGGTGCAGGCGCCACAGTCACCAGCGGCGCAGCCCTCCTTGGTGTCGCTGCTGCGCAAGTCCTCGCGCAGCAGCTCCAGAAGCGTTCGGTCCGGTGGTACATTGTTCAGCGTCACAGCCTCTCCTCGTCGCACAAACACCAGTGTGTTCGACTTCAAAGTGGCTGGGGATGGTTTTTGCTTGGTCATAGGTCCCACCTCATGGTTCCATGTTTCCAAGCAAGATTAGTGCAAACACATAACCCACCGATGTCGCATCCTCTTTTATCTTTACAAGGTATCACCAAGCGCTACCCAGCGGTGGTGGCCAATGATGGGGTTTCCTTGGTGGTGCAGCCCGGCGAGATCCACGCCGTGTTGGGTGAAAACGGGGCGGGCAAATCCACCCTCATGAAAATCATCTATGGCGCGGTCAAACCCGATGCCGGAGACATTTTTTTTCAAGGCAAGCCAGTACAGATTCGAAACCCGCAAGAGGCCAGGCGGTTGGGCTTGAGTATGGTGTTTCAGCACTTCAGCTTGTTTGACACTTTGAGCGTGGCCGAAAACGTGTGGCTGGGTTTGGACAAGTCGCTCACCTTGGCGCAAGTCAGCCAGCGCATCACCGATACCGCGTCGCAATACGGTCTTGACATTGACCCGCATCGCCCGGTCCACACCTTGAGTGTGGGCGAGATGCAGCGCGTGGAGATCATCCGTGCGTTGTTGACCAACCCCCAGTTGTTGATCTTGGACGAGCCCACGTCGGTGCTCACCCCCCAAGCGGTCGAGAAGTTGTTTGTGGTCTTGCGCCAACTCGCCAGCGAGGGGCGCAGCATTTTGTACATCAGCCACAAGTTGCACGAAATTCGTGCCTTGTGCACCGCCTGCACCGTGATGCGGGCTGGGCGTGTCACCGGTGTGTGCGACCCGCGACAAGAGACCAATGCGTCATTGAGCCAGTTGATGATTGGCCGCTTGCCCCCTGAGCTGGGCGTGCGCAGCCAGCAACCCGGGCCCGAGGTGCTGCGTGTGCACAAGCTGCGCTTGACCCGAGCAGACCCTTTTGGGGTGGACTTGCAGGACATCGATTTGCAAGTGCGCGCGGGAGAAGTGGTGGGCATTGCTGGTGTGTCGGGCAATGGTCAACGTGAATTGTTGTTCGCCCTCTCGGGCGAAGACACCCGTGCCACGCGCGAGAGCATTCGTTGTCAAGGACAAGCCATTGGGCATTGGGGGCCCAAGAGGCGGCGCGACATAGGGCTGCACTTTGTGCCTGAGGAGCGCTTGGGTCGAGGGGCTGTGCCCAGCTTGAGCTTGGCGCAAAACCTGTTGCTCACGCGGCATGAGGCGGTGTCCAAAAAAGGCGGGTTGGGTTGGTTGAATTTATCAGTCTTGCGTGATCAAGCGCAAGCGATCATCGCGCGCTACCAAGTCAAGTCCAGCGGGCCCGACGCCCCCGCGCGGTCGCTGTCGGGTGGTAATTTGCAAAAGTTTTTGGTAGGGCGCGAAATCGAGGCTTCTCCCCAACTGTTGATCGTCTCGCAACCCACCTGGGGCGTGGATGTGGGGGCGTCGGCGCAAATACGAGCCGCTTTGCTGGCGCTGCGCGACGCGGGGTGCGCTGTTTTGGTGGTGAGTGAGGAGTTGGATGAATTGTTGGAGCTGTCAGACCGATTGCATGTGATCGCCAATGGGCGGCTTTCTCCCGCGCTGAGCCGCGAAGAGGCCAGTGTGTCGCGCATCGGCGCTTGGATGAGTGGCTTGTGGGACAGCCCCGCGCATGACCCCGCCCCGCTGGAGGTGCCCCATGCTTCGGCTTGAGCCTCGTGCGCAGGCCTCGGCCCTGTGGCGATATGCCTCGCCGTTGATGGCTTTGGCCATCACGGTCGTGTTGGGTGTGTTGTTGTTTTTGGCGCTGGACAAAGACCCGATGCGTGGCTTGGCGGTGTTTTTTTGGGAGCCTATCAAAAGCGTCTATGCCTGGTCGGAGTTGTTGGTCAAGGCCACACCATTGCTGCTGATCGCTTTGGGGCTGGCGGTGTGTTTTCGCTCCAACATCTGGAACATCGGCGCCGAAGGGCAGTTCGTCATGGGGGCTGTGTTTGCTTCTGGCGTCGCGCTGCTGGCAGACGCCAACAGCCTGAGCGGCTATTGGGTATGGGTGCTGTTGGGCGGCATGGCTGGGGGCATGGTGTGGGCAGGCATCACCGCTTGGCTGCGCGACAGCTTCAATGCCAGTGAAATTTTGGTCAGCCTCATGTTGGTCTACGTGGCGGTGATGGTGCTCAACTTCTTGGTTTATGGCGCTTGGAAAGACCCCTTGGGCTACAACTTCCCCCAAACCAAAACCTTCGATGCGGTCACGCAAATTCCCAAGCTCATCACCGGCACCCGGGTCAACATTGGCGTCCTGCTGGCCATCAGCGGTGTGTGCGCTTTGTGGGTGTTTTTGTTCCGCACCCATGCGGGCTTTGCGCAACAGGTGGGTGGTTTGGCACCCGATGCAGCGCGGTATGCCGGCTTTTCGTCGCGTCGCGCTTTGTGGTTGGCCTTGCTCACCTCAGGTGCAGCGGCGGGTTTGGCGGGTGGGCTGGAGGTGGCGGGGCCCTTGCGCCAACTCACCCCGTATGTGCCTGCAGGCTATGGCTTTGCCGCCATCATCGTGGCCTTTGTGGGGCGCTTACACCCTGTGGGCATGGTGCTGTCGGCGTTGTTGATGAGCATGTTCTACATCGGGGGTGAGTTGGCGCAATCGCGCTTGGGTTTGCCACGGTCCTTGACCGGGGTGTTTCAAGGCTTGTTGCTGTTCACGCTGCTGGCTTGTGACACCTTGATGCTGTACAAATTGCGCTGGATTCCTTCGCTGCCAGCCACAAAAGAGATTGCCCCATGATGGACAGTTACGCACTTTTATGGGCTGCAACCATGAATGCAGGCACCGTTTTGGCGCTCGCTTCCTTGGGGTTGTTGATCAACGAGAAAGCCGGCATCGTCAACCTAGGCGCTGAGGGCATGATGTTGTGTGCGGCCATCGCCGGCTATGCGGCTGTGTCGCACACGGGCAGCGATGTGCTGGGCTTTGCAGCCGGCATGGGTGCGGGTGCTGTGTTGGCCGCAGCCTTTGGTGTGTTGGTGATTTGGCTGGGGACCAACCAATACGCCACGGGCTTGGCGCTGAGCTTGTTTGGGGCTGGCTTTTCAGCCTTTGTGGGCGTGAGTTATGTGCAGGCGAAATTGCCAGAGCGCACACAGTTCTCCCTGCCTGTGCTGGGAGACTTGCCGTGGGTGGGGCCCGCGATGTTTCGCCATCACCCGTTGGTGTACGCAGCGATTGCCTTGACCCTGTGGCTGATTTATTTTTTGTACCGCACCCGCGCCGGTTTGGTGTTGCGTGCCGTGGGTGAGTCGCCCGAGTCGGCCCATGCTTTGGGCTACCCAGTTCGTCGCATTCGGCTCTTGGCCGTGGTGTGTGGGGGTGCGCTGTGCGGACTCGCTGGTGCCTACATCTCCATCATTTACACCCCGCTGTGGGTGGAGGGAATGATCGCGGGCAAGGGCTGGATTGCACTGGCCTTGACCACTTTTGCCACCTGGCGTCCGGCACGCGTTCTGCTAGGTGCTTATTTGTTTGGTGGTGTCACCATGCTGCAATTTCATTTGCAGGCCACGGGGGTGGACATCCCCAGCCAATTTTTGAGTATGCTGCCTTACCTTGCCACCATTGCCGTGCTGGCCTTGATTTCGCGCAACCCCACGTGGTTGCGCGTGAACATGCCGGCTTCGATTGGTAAGCCTTTTTTCCCTGGCTCTTGATTTATTTTTTTCTCACCCTTGACTGAAGGAACTTGCATGACAGATATGTACACACGTCGCTGGATTCACGCCGTGGCTTTGACCGCCGTGGCCGCCGCTGCCTTGGTGGGCTGCGGTAAAAAAGAAGAGGCCAAGCCGGCTGAGGCCCCCAAGGCCGAAGTCAAGGCTGAGCCTCTCAAAATTGCATTTGCCTATGTCGGCCCCGTGGGCGACGGTGGCTGGACCTTTGCTCACGACAACGCACGCAAAGCGCTCGAGCAAGAATTTGGCGACAAGATCCAAACCTCGTTTGTCGAGAATGTCCCCGAGTCGGCCGATGCCGAGCGCGTGATCCGCGACATGGTGGGCCAAGGCAACAAGCTGATCTTTGGCACCACCTTTGGCTACATGGATCCTATGCTTAAAGTGGCATCTGACACGCCAGACGTGAAGTTTGAGCACGCCACCGGGTACAAGCAAGCTCCCAACATGAACACCTACGACAGCCGCACCTACGAAGGCGCTTACCTGGCAGGTGTGATCGCGGGCAAGATGACCAAAAGCAACACTTTGGGCGTGGTCGCTTCGATCCCAATTCCTGAGGTGATTCGCAACATCAACAGCTTCACTTTAGGCGCACAGTCGAGCAACCCCAAGATCAAAACCAAAGTGGTGTGGGTCAACGAGTGGTTCAACCCACCTAAAGAAACCGAAGCCGCCACGAGTTTGATCAACAGCGGCGCCGATGTGTTGTTCCAAAACACCGATTCGCCCGCTGTGCTCAAAACCGCACAAGACAAAGGCAAGCGCGCTTTTGGTTGGGACTCTGACATGACGGCCTATGGTCCCAAGGCCCACTTGGCTTCGAGCATCATCAACTGGACGCCTTATTACGTGGCTGCAACCCGCGCAGCGCTGGATGGCAAATGGGCTGGCGGTACTGCCACTTGGTGGGGCGTGAAAGAAGGCGCCATTGACATCGTGTCGATTGCCGAGGACGTGCCTGCTGACACGAAAGCCAAAGTCGAAGACGTCAAGAAGGGGCTGAAAGAAGGTACCTTTGCTATTTGGAAAGGGCCCTTGTTGGACAACAGCGGCAAAGAAGTCTTGAAGAAAGATGAAGTGGCTGACGACAAGTTCATGAGTGGTATCAACTTCTTTGTCAAAGGTGTGGAAGGCAAAGTGCCTGGTGATAAGAAGTAAACCTTTTCTCTTTGCATCATGAAA
>CAIVLE010000086.1 GCA_903906635.1 uncultured Burkholderiales bacterium
CTACCGGCCCACATACTCGCCCTGCGCATTGGTGGCATCGGTCACCCAAACACCACTGGTTTGGGTGGTGTCATCGGCTTTGAGATCGGCATCGGTGGCCGTCGCAGACGCCCAGGTGGCTGCTGCCGAAATGACGGTGTCATTGGACAGGTACTGGGTTTGGCCTTGACTCTCCACCCGCAAGATGTCGACGTTGGCGCCCTTGGGCATGCGGATGTAGCGGTCTTTCCAGCCGGCTACATCGATGTAGTACACGACCTGCGTGGCACCATCCCAGGTGGGTGTGTAGGGCTGGTCCGCCACTGCAACACCGTTGACAGTTTTCTTGATGACTGCGTTGGTGTAGTCGAATTGGAAGATGGGCTTGTAGCCGGTGAAGTTCAACACCGCTTGGCGTTGTGCATCAGAGAGTTGCGAGAAATCCTTGTAAGTGGCCACCACGTGGTAGTCGCTGCCCGGTGCCGTCGCGGTTTGGGTGGGCAAGGCCTCGCTGGCTGCGTTGGCCCAGTTGACGTTGGCGTTGCTGTAATCAAGTCCCTCGACCAAGTATTCGACAAAACGGCGATCAGCCGATGCGTTGGGGTTGTAGTAGCCAATTTGCGTGAGCGTCACGTCCATCGTCGTGTACTGGCTGCCCACCTTGAATTCGTTGTAGCTCGTGATCTCGGTGATGGGCGTTTGCGTCCAAGTGATCTCAGGCACTTGCACCTGGCCCACTGCCACTTGCTGGTAACCCGTGACGGTTTGGATGGTTTCTGCCACCGTGCGGTAAGACTGCACATTCACGGTGCGGGTGCCCGAGACCGAGGCCGCAGCATCGAGCGTGACGTCACCCCCGGCAAACACCTGCACCTTGCCCGTGGCGGTCGACAGCACAGCGTCGCTCTTGACCACGATGTTGCCCCCGATCAGCTGGTCTTGCGTGATGGCTTGCTCCAGCCGTGCGCGGCTCCACGACATGTCAACACCGGCGTTGAGCTGGATGTCACCGTCTGAAGAAATCAAGCCCCCATCGATGGTGATCGACTGGCTGGCATTGAAGAGGACCAACCCATGATGGAGCGCAGGATTGACATGGAGGGTGGGAATGCCCGATTGCACAATGCCATTGACCGCCATGTTGGGTGCGACCAAGTGCACCAGCCTGTCGGCCTTGATCAGCGCGTCGTTGTAGGGCGCTGAGGTGTTGGTACTGCCCGAGACAAACAATTGCGTGCGAGCTCGAATGTAGACATCCGAGTCCACCCCTGTGGCGTAGACATAACTGCCGGCCAAGACACTGATGGTGCCGCCGAGCAACTCCACATGATCGCGCACGTCGATGTTTCGGTAAACGCTCACATCTTGCGCGGTGGACTCGATGTGCAACAAGCCCACTTTGGCTTGACCCAAATCGCGCTGACCCACGACGCCGTTGATCACCACACTGTCGGTGGCCAACACGTTGATGGTGCCGCCCGCGGCCGTGTCCAAAGTACCGCCCGAGACGTAGTTACCCTGCTGGTCGAGCACCAAGGTGCTGACCAAGACCGCCACTTTACTGCTGTGGGTGCCCGCGGTGATGGTCAGTCGGTCGTTGGCCGAGACCAAGCCATCGATCAAAACCTGGCTGCGTGAGGTGACGGTGATGTCCCCCCCCACATCAGGGGCCGACACATTGCCGCGCAACCAAATGCTGCCATCGCTGTTGAGCACGATGTTGCCATCACCACCCGCTTGAGATTCGGTCCACACCGCGCTGGAGCTGTCAAATTTCCCTGTTGGGTCAGACACGATAGCGCTTGCGCGAGACATGTCCACGCCCACACCGCGGTTGTCTCCAGCAGCTTGTATGTTGATGCGCCCCGTAGCGCGCAACGAGCCGCCCACGTTGGTGTTGCCCAAAACCAGGCCAGCCGAGGCTTGGATATCCAAGCTGGCCAACTTACCGCTCCAGCTGAAGGTAGCGGCCGTGGGGTTGAAGGTAGCGCCGGCCATCACCGCGCCCAAAATTTGCACATTGGCACCCGAGATCAAGGCGGTGCTGTTGTCGGCCATGGTGGAGATCTGGCTGTCTGCCCCCATCACGATGCTGCCCTTGGCTTGCACCTTCAAATCGGTATTTGCCTCGATCACCGCACCACCGGCCTTGCCGTAAGCCGAACCCAAGCCCAGGTTGGCGCCCGCGCTCAGCAACAGGTGCTGGCCCACCGCATCGCTCAAGATGCGGGTGTCATAGGCATATAAGTTGGCGCCGGCATCAACGCGCAAAGACCCCTTGAGGGTGAAGGTGCCCGACAAGGTGACGTCGTCGCTGGCGCGGATGGTCACCTCGTCGTCGTAGGCCGCTGGCGTGGCCAAGCTGCTCTTGAGCACGCCATTGACCACCACGTTCTTGCCGTTGAGGGTCATCACAGCCCCGGTCTCTAGCCAACCGCTGGTGCGTGCGATGGTCAACGTGCCTTGCTGCGAGGTGATGTCCAAGCGGCCCAAGTTGGGGTTACCTTTGCCAATGGAGCTGTCGATCACCACGTCGTTGAGGCCCGTGAGCACAATGCGCCCGCCCGGGTCAAGCGTCAACAATTGGCTGGTGCCCACCGTGCGCAAGCTCACCTCGCCTGCACGCACAGCGGCTTGGGTGCCCGCGCTGACCAAGATATCGCGCTGTGCGGTCAAGCTGCCTTTGATGACCAAGGTCTGCTTAGCTTGCACCACGATGTCAGCATAGCGGCCCCGTGCGATCAAGTCGCCCTCGAGCACGGCATCTCCCGCTGGGGTCAAGAGCATGCCCCCGCTCAGGGTTTCCATCAAACTCGTGGAGGACAACAACACGCTTTGAGCGCCGGTGGAGCGCACCAAGGTGTTGAGGTTGATGGCGTCGTAGGCCTTCACGTAGCCCATCAAGGTGATGGAGCCACTTTCTTTGGAAGGGTCGCCAATGGTGACCGAGGATCCCCGGGCACTTGCCTCCAGGGCCGCCATGCGAGCCGAGACTTTGGCGCCGCTCGTGCGCGCAGCGCTGGCCGTGGCAATCTGGTTGAAACCCAAGCGCTCGGCGTTGCCGTTGGCGTCGTAGATGTCAAACAGATAACCACTGCTGGTCAGTTGCAAGCGACCATCGACCAAGCGCACCTTGACCACTGTGTCGGCAATGCCCAAATTGGCCAAGGCAGCTTGCAAGTCAGCCACCAGACCCAGCAAATCCGTGTTGTCACGCGTGGCGCTGGTGGGCAGGCTGACCACACCTTGCGCCAAGATGGCGTCACTGGCCAAGGCTCC
>CAIVLE010000087.1 GCA_903906635.1 uncultured Burkholderiales bacterium
GCTGTGCACGTCACAAGCTCTTCGCCAGGGCCGGGGGTTGACACCCCTGAAGATCTGGCCCGAGTGCGTGCCATCTTTGGTCACATGGCGTAAGGCTTTGAAAGGGGACCGCATGCTATCCTCGTCCACAAAATAGCCAGGTCATCACATTCGAGGAACAATAAGCATGAGACTGATTTTGTTAGGCGCGCCAGGCGCCGGTAAGGGAACCCAAGCCACCTTCATTTGCCAAAAATATGGAATTCCCCAAATTTCGACCGGCGATATGTTGCGCGCAGCCGTCAAAGCCGGAACCCCTCTTGGTTTAGAGGCTAAGAAAGTCATGGATGCTGGTGGTTTGGTGAGTGATGACATCATCATCGGCTTGGTGAAAGAACGCATCGCACAAGAAGATTGCGCCAAAGGTTTCTTATTTGACGGTTTTCCTCGCACCATTCCTCAAGCAGACGCGATGAAGGCTGCTGGGGTGAAATTGGATTACGTGCTTGAAATTGATGTCCCTTTTGATGCCATCATCGAACGCATGAGTGGCCGCCGGGCACATGTGTCCAGTGGTCGCACCTATCACGTCAAGTTCAATCCGCCCAAAGTTGAGGGCCATGACGACATCACCGGCGAGCCCTTGATCCAACGTGATGATGACAAAGAAGAAACCGTCAAAAAACGACTCGACGTCTACAGTGCCCAAACCCGCCCGCTGGTTGACTACTACGCCAATTGGGCCAAAACAGGTGATGCTGCCGCGCCCCATTACCGAGCCATTGTGGGCTTGGGCTCGGTGGATGAAATCAAAGACCGTGCATTCACCGCTTTAGCGAGCTAAGTCGGCCCGCAAGTCAGAAAAGGCCGCTCAGCGGCCTTTTTTTGTCTCAATCAGTTCCAACATCAAGCTCACCCTGGCTTGTACGGCTGTCATCAAGCCGGCATGGCGGAAAACATCATCTGCGCGAGACTGCACACCGCCCTGGGCGCAGCGTGAAGTCCGCACGACCACTGCACCTGAGGCTTGAGCACGCTCAAGCGCCAGTTGCAAGCTGTGATGCAAGGTGCCGTTTCCGGTCCCGGCTACGACCCATCCATCTGGCGGATTGTTTGTCAACATGGCATCGACCAAGCTCCCACGGGTACCCGCGTGGCTCATCAATAGCTCCACTTGAGGCCATGGCTCACATGCCAAGACCTTGTCTAGCGAAGGCAACCTGTCACGAACGCCAGGTTTAGACGGTTCGCGCAACCGCTCAAAGATGCCATCCCTCACCCATCCAATGGGTCCTGTCTCGCCTGAAGTGAAAGGATTCAAGCGCTGGCTATGTGTCTTTTGCACTTCGTGGCCAGAATGGACTTGGCCTGCACACACGACCAGCACACCTGCGGCACTTCCACTGGCCACGACGTCAAAAGCGTCTTGTAGATTTTGAGCGCCATCGCTCTCAGGGTGATTTGCTGCCCGCATGGCACAAGTCAGCACCACGGGCTTGTCATCTGGCAAGACGACATTCAAAAAGAAAGCCGTTTCCTCTAGCGTGTCCGTGCCATGCGTCACCACCAATCCTTGCACACAGTCTTGCGCTAACCAATGCGCACATCGTTTGGCCAATGTCCGCCACAGATGGTCGTCCATGTCTTTACTGTCGATTTGTGACAGTTGTTCAGTGACAACTTCGTATGTGGCGGTATCAACGGAGTTCATCAATTCAACCACCCCCAACTGCCCAGACTGGTAGTTTTCTGGTGCACGCGTGTCTTGAGCCAAGCCTGCGATGGTGCCACCTGTCGCCAAAATCACGATTTTTTGACTATTTTTTTCATTCATCACTTGCCAAACTCAAAAAGCTGGTTAAAAATACAGTTACTGGATGCGCAAACAGTCTCATTCATACAATCCACATTGTGCAGGAGTCAAAACAATGAACGACATGCCGAAACTCACGCCACGCCAACAACAGATATTGGAGCTGATTCAATCGGCGATTGCCAATACGGGCTCACCCCCGACACGCGCCGAGATCGCCAATGAGTTGGGGTTCAAGTCAGCCAATGCAGCCGAAGAGCATCTACAAGCGCTGGCCCGAAAAGGCGTGATCGAATTGGTCAGTGGCACATCCAGAGGTATTCGACTCAAGGGACAGAACCTTCGCGCCATGCAAACCTCCATCGCCCAGCAGTTCACCCTGCCCTTGCAGAGCTTGGCTCAATTGGCGTTACCTTTGGTTGGACGCGTTGCTGCTGGCTCGCCGATCCTGGCACAAGAACACGTTGACCAAACCTATTACGTCGAAAGCAGCCTCTTCCAGCACAAACCAGACTATCTCCTGCGTGTCAGAGGCATGTCTATGCGTGATGCTGGGATCATGGATGGCGATTTATTGGCAGTGCAGTCAACGCGGGATGCCAGAAACGGACAGATTGTGGTGGCCCGCCTGGGAGATGAAGTCACAGTCAAAAGATTTCGTCGCACATCCACCCGCATTGAGCTAGAAGCCGAAAACCCCGACTACCAAACAATTGTGGTCGAGCCCGGCGAACCCTTTGAAATTGAAGGTCTCGCGGTAGGCCTGATTCGTAACACCATGTTGATGTGAAGAAAGACTCCTATGAACATTGCACTTTTTGGCGCATACCGCCTCCTCAACCCACTGCAAAACACCCTTCGAGGATTTTTGCCCGCCCAGGCACTGCAAAGTGCACCTTCCTTGACCAAACACAACCGGCCACTTCGCGTGGCGCGTGTGATGGAAGCCCAACAAAGCAGGCATCAAGCAGGACGCATGGTCATCTCAGGACGCATGGCCGATGTGTGCGCTGAGCTTGATCGCCTTGCGGGAATGGAAAACAATTCTTAAGCACTACAAGATGGCACAGATGTGCCATCTGTGTTGTGACTTCAGAAGTGCAACATCAAGGGTTGGCGCCTAGCAAGTAATCTGCTTTGCCAATTTCCACACCGTTGTGGCGCAAGATGGCATAGGCAGTGGTCACGTGGAAAAACACGTTGGGAAGCGCCCAGTGTTTGAGATAGTCCTCGCCATTCATCGTGCGGGTCTTGTCTTTGCCAACTGGAAATGTGATGCTTTTGAGCTCGGTGCCATCCAACGCAGAGGCTGGCACTGACTTGAGCCAATCGAGGGTTTTCTGGATGCGAGACATCAACTCCACCAAGGTCGTCTCTGTGTCGTCAAACTTGGGTGCCTCCAAGTCAGACAACCGGGCCACACACAATTTGGCCGCATCACAGGCAATCAAGACTTGACGGGTGAACGGCAACATATCAGGTGCCAACCGGTATTGGGTCAACACCGATGGATCAAACTTTTTAGCCTCGGCATGGGTTTGCGCTTTGGCAAGCAAATGACTCAAGTTGGTCAACATGGTCTGAAAAATTGGCAAAGATGCCGAAGACATAGAAATAGACATGGGGTACTCCAAGCGACAATTACCTCATCGAATGACAAGGCACAATTGCAATATGAACATCGTGATCCTAGACGACTACCAAGATGTCGTCAGAAAACTCCATTGCGCCTCCAAACTGGAAGCCTACCAAGCCAAGGTATACACCAACACCATCAAAGGCATTGGCCAGTTGTCGGTGCGACTCAAAGATGCTGAAATTTTAGTTTTGATTCGGGAGCGAACCCAAATCACACGACAGTTGATTGAAAAACTGCCCAATCTCAAACTCATCTCCCAAACCGGCAAGGTCGGTAGCCATGTGGATGTGGCGGCTTGTACCGAGCGCGGTATCGTGGTGGCCGAAGGCTTTGGGTCCCCGATCGCTCCCGCTGAGCTGACTTGGGCCTTGATCATGGCGGCAATGCGCCGCATTCCTCAATACATGAGCCATTTGAAACATGGCGCTTGGCAGCAGTCTGGCCTGAAGTCAGGCTCGATGCCGACCAATTTTGGTTTGGGACAAGTGCTGCGCGGAAAAACACTCGGGATTTGGGGATACGGAAAGATCGGCCAACTATTGGCTGGGTACGGCAAAGCTTTTGGCATGCGGGTGTTGCTTTGGGGCAGCGAGGCCTCACGTGAACGCGGACTCAAAGATGGTCTGAACGTGGCGGCATCACGCGAAGAATTTTTTTCCGAATCCGATATTGTCAGCCTGCACCTGCGCCTCAATGACGCCACACGTGGCATCGTGACAGCCGCTGATCTTCAACGAATGAAGACCACAGCCTTGCTGGTCAATACATCAAGGGCTGAGTTGATTGAACCCGATGCGCTGCTGGGGGGCCTGAACCGGGGCCGTCCAGGCATGGCGGCAATCGATGTGTTCGAAAGCGAACCCATTTTGCAAGGGCATGCGTTGCTGCGATTGGAAAACTGTATTTGCACGCCACACATCGGCTATGTGGAACAAGACAGCTATGAGTTGTACTTCGGCACGGCCTTTGACAATGTCGTGAATTTCATCAAAGGCACGCCCACCAACATCGTCAACCCAGGCGCTCTTCAAGTTCGGCGCTAAAAATGAACCGGGCCACGCCGGCTGTTTTGGGGTGCTTCCTATTTGGCAACTTTGTCATAGGATTTGGCGTCCTCATGGTGCCCGGTGCTTTGAACGACATTCGCCATGATTTACAAATTTCTGTGGCGCAAGCCGGTGGGCTGATCACTGCGGGATCCGTTTTGATCTGCCTGAGCGCTCCCCTTTTTGCGTCCATTCTGGGGAGATACGACCGTCGGCAATTGCTCGCTTGGGTCATGCTTTGGTATGGCCTTGCCCATGCGTTGTGCGTATTGATGCCAAATTTTGAAGCGGTCTTGTGGACTCGTGTGATGGCCATGATTGCCCCAGCCATCTTCACCCCCCAAGCCGCGGCTTGCATCGGCCAGTTAACCAGCCCTGCACAGAGAGGTCGGGCCATCACCTTGGTGTTTTTAGGTTGGTCCACGGCCTCCGTGTTAGGCATGCCCGCAGCGGCCTGGATTGGGGAGGTCTATGGATGGCGCGTTGTCTTCAGCATGTTATCTGTCTTGGCCTGCCTAAGTGCCGCATGGGTGTGGTTGGTTCTGCCCAAAGGCTTATCCCCTCCCGTGATGTCATGGGAGGCTTGGCGTAAAACCGTGGGGTCATCTGTGTTGATGATGACTGTCGGCGTCACCGTGCTCAGTGCCTCAGGTCAGTTTGTTCTGACCGCTTACTTTGCACCTTATTTCAAGCAGGCGCTTGACACCACCCCGCACGAACTCAGCCTGCTCTTTGCCGTGTTTGGCGCTTTTGGCCTGATAGGCAACATGTTGATGTCACGCCATATCGACCGATGGGGAGCGGCTAAGGCGGTGAATCTTTGCCTGATTCTCATGTCGGTGAGTTTGCTGCTGTGGTCTCAAGGCAGCAATATGTGGCTGGCCACCTTGATCTTGATTCCGTGGGGTTTGGGCATTTTCGCTTGCAACTCCGCACAACAAGCACGCCTGATTCAACTCGCCCCGGCCTTGGCATCGGGGTCTGCCGCGCTCAACACATCGGCCATTTATTTAGGTCAAGCCATTGGTTCAGCCGCTGGGGGGTGGCTCATCAGCCGTGGGGCGATGAACGAACTTCATTGGTTTGGATGGCTAGGTGTTTTGCTGGCCCTGGGATTGAGTCTGAAAGCCGCGCGCATGAAGCCTCGATTGGATTGACCGAGTCGAATTCAAAGCGCGGGCTTGGCATATCGCTGCGCCATCTGCTGGGCGTTGACCTTGCGATCTGCATTGACCCTTTGCACGGATTCGCGCTCGGCCATTTGCTTGCCATAGGCTCGCGCCGGCAGCTCTGCCAGCATATCCTCTCCCAACACCAGTTTGGTGGCCATTGACACGACCGGCAGATGCACAATGGCTGCGCAGTCGGCCAACGTGAAATGATCCCCTGCGACGTAGGGTGAGAATTTCGCCAGCTTAGAAAATCCCTCCACGCCTTGGGCGAGTTTTTTGCGCACACGAGCTTTTGTGGCGTCAGAGGTTTGACCTCCAAAAAAAGCTTGCCCGTACAACTCGCGTGCAACCAACTCGATGTGCGTCTCCAAATAGACGATCAATTCACGAACTTTGGCAGCGGCAAATGCGTCACTGGGCAACAACGGAACTCGCGAGTAGGTTTGTTCGATGAACTCAGCACAGACTGCGGATTCGCTCAAACACCCCAGGGGAGTTTCTAAAAAAGGAACTTTACCCATTGGAGAGCGGACATAAACCGATGGATCGACGGGATTGACCCAGACCAGCTCTTCTTCAAACTCCACCTGTTTTTCAAGCAATTGAATTTTCAGCTTGTTGTAGTAATTGCTGACAGAAAAACCACAGAGTTTGAGCGTCATAGCGAATCCTCTTTTGGGCATTTAAAAAAAGAATATTCTGTCACAGGCACATTCCGCGATGGGTCGGTCCCCAGCGATCACGTTCAAAACAGGCCCGCTGACAGCTCGCCTTGCTCGGCGATAATGAGGACCATGAATCCGATTTATAAAAAAGTAGGCGTCGTCGGCGCTGGCGCCATGGGGCGAGGCATTGCTCAAATAGCGACTCAGGCAGGAAGCCTCGTCAAACTCTTTGACATGCAGCCGCAAGCTGTCAACGCAGCGATCACCGCAGTTGGCGCGCAATGGGACAAATTGGCTGACAAGCAACGCTTGAGCGCCGAACAAGTCGGCCAGTACAAGCAATCCCTTGTAGTCGCATCTCAAATCAGCGACTTGGCCGATTGCGATTTGGTCATTGAAGCGATCGTGGAGCGCTTGGACATCAAAAAGTCCTTTTTTGCAGAACTCGAAGCCTTGGTTCAGCCAACGACCGTGTTGGTGACCAACACATCGTCTCTGTCTGTGACTGCCATCGCTTCAGCGTTGAAGCGTCCTGAGCAATTTGCGGGTTATCACTTCTTCAACCCCGTGCCCTTGATGAAGGTGGTCGAAGTGATTGCAGGGATCAAAACCGACCCCGAAATTTGCCAAGCGCTTTCGCGCTATGCCACTCAAATGGGCCACCAAGCCGTACAAGCGCAGGACACGCCTGGTTTCATCGTGAACCACGCAGGACGCGGCTATGGGACCGAAGCGTTACGCATCGTCTCAGAAGGGATCGCTGACTTTGCCACCATTGACCGCATCTTGAAAGATCAAGTGGGCTTCAAACTCGGCCCATTCGAATTGATGGATTTGACAGCACTCGACGTATCACACCCCGTGATGGAGTCGATCTACCAGCAGTACTACGAAGAGCCGCGATACCGCCCTAGCGTCATCACGGCCCAACGTTTGGCGGGGGGAATCGTCGGCAAAAAAGTCGGAGAAGGGTTTTACAAATACACCGATGGCGTGGCACAAGTCACACCAGAACCGTCCGTGCCTGTGGTCGACAACATGCCACCGGTTTGGGTCTCTACACGGGCAGTGCGCCGTGCTGAGTTGTTGCAATTGCTCAAAGACTTGGGCGCCAAGATTGAGACGGGCGCCTCCCCTTCTTCACAAGCCTTGTCCATTGTGGCCCCCTTGGGTTTTGACGTCACCACGGTGGCCATTGTCGAAAGACTTGATCCGGCGCGAACCATTGGCATTGATTTCTTCATTGACGACAAGCTCACCAAGCGACGTGTGCTGGCCACCAATCCGGCCACCCGAGCAGACATGCGGGATGCGGCACATGCCTTGTTTGCCAGAGACGGCAAACCTGTGAGCGTGATCCGCGACAGCGGTGGCTTTGTCACGCAACGAGTTGTGGCCACCATCGTCAATATCGCCTGTGACATTTGCCAGCAAAGCGTCTGCACCCCGCATGACCTTGAAACAGCTGTGACCTTGGGACTCGGTTACCCCATGGGGCCCTTGATGATGGGCGACAAATTTGGCCCAACGGAGATTTTAGAAATACTGTTCAATGTGCAGACCGTGTACGGCGACCCACGTTATCGCCCCAGCCCCTGGTTGCGTCGTCGTGGAGCGATTGGACTTAGCCTGAGCCACGTCGAAGCTTGAACAAGACTGTGCGATGACAGCCCAACTCAAAAGTACCACCCAAGGTCAAACGCTCATCCTGACATTGTCCGATCCCACGCTGCGCAATGCCTTGGGGCCTGAAATGTACGCGGCAGGTATCGAAGCACTCAACGTGGCCGAGTCCAGTCAGGAGATTCGCAGCGTCATCATCACGGGTGAAGGCGCTAATTTTTGCGCAGGTGGAAACTTGCGCCGCTTGCAAGCCAACCGCGACAAAGCACCCGAGGTCCAAGCGCAAAGTATCGAAGGTTTGCACAGCTGGATCGAAGCCATTCGTACGTTCCCCAAGCCCGTGATTGCCGCTGTCGAAGGCGCTGCGGCAGGCGCAGGTTTTTCTTTGGCGTTGATGTGCGATTTGTTGGTGGCTGCTCGGGACAGCGTTTTTGTCATGGCCTACAGCAGCATTGCCTTGTCCCCAGATGGGGGCGGCAGCTGGAACTTGGCTCAAGCATTACCTCGTCAATTGGCGAGCGAGTTGCTGCTGCTTGGAGAGCGCATTGGTGCACCACGTTTGCATGAGTTGGGAGTGGTCAACCAAGTGGTTGACAGTGGACAAGCACTCGTGCAGGCGCTCAAGCTGTCTGAGCGTATCAACGAACGTGCCCCCAATGCGATGAGCAGCATCAAGGAATTGATTCATGAAGCCCCCACACACAACTTGACGCGGCACTTGCAACAAGAACGAGATCACTTTGTGAGGAACTTGCACCATGCCAACGCTGGAATTGGAATCACAGCCTTTTTAGGCAAAGAAAAACCCATCTACAAAACTTGAAGAGGTCGCACGGGCGACAATTTATCAACCACAGGTCACACAAAAGACAGTTTATGGACGATCCCATTCTTAATATCGAAGAACGCGAGTCAATCAACGCTGGTCGCTGGTTCTCATCACTCTCACCCTCACTCAGACACGACATTCTTCGATGCGCTTATGTCAAACGATGCAAAGACGGCGACTTGATCGCAGCGCGCGGCGATGCGCCCGAAGAATGGATGGCGTGCGCCAAAGGCGCCGTGCGTGTGAGCTCGACCTCGCTATCGGGCAAACAAATCACCTTCACGTATGTGGAGCCAGGCATCTGGTTTGGCGATGTGGCCATCTTGGACGGCGATCGCCGCACGCACGACGTGTACGCGCATGGGGACACCACCATCTTGTGCGTGGCCAAAGCCGATTTCCAAAAGATTCTTTCCCAACACGTCGAGTTCTACGAAGCCATGTTGCGCTTGCAGGCGCGTCGCATTCGTCAACTCTTTGGCTTGGTAGAAGACCTCAACACCCTGCCCTTGCGTTCGCGCTTGGCCAAACAGTTGTTGCACTTGGCGCGCAGCTATGGCGTACCTTGTTTGACCAACGCTCAAGAAACACGGATTGGTTTGCATTTGGCCCAAGAGGAGTTGGCACAGTTGCTGGGTGCATCTCGACAACGCGTCAACCAAGAACTCAAAGCGATGGAGCGCGAACAAGCCATTCGCATCGAGGCGGGTGGTTTGGTGATTCGCAACCGGGAGGCCTTGCTTCATATCAGCGAAGCCGATCTCTGAACGGTATACGCTCATGAGTCGGGATGACACATTTGTGGGCACCCGCGCTGTCAGTCAATCCCACCAGTTTGATATTGCAGCACTCCAGGCCTGGTTAGAAGACAACTTGCCGGGTTTTGTCGGTCCATTGAGCGTAGAAATGTTCAAAGGCGGGCAGTCAAATCCGACTTACAAGCTCATCACACCCAGCCAAAGTTACGTGATGCGGGCCAAGCCCGGACCGGTGGCGAAATTGCTGCCCTCTGCCCATGCGATTGAGCGAGAGTTCAAGGTCATGGGAGGTCTGTACGGAACCCCTGTGCCTGTGGCTCAAATGCATGTGTTGTGCGAGGACGAGTCCATCATTGGACGGGCTTTCTACATCATGGAGTTTGTCCAAGGACGTGTGCTGTGGGATCAAACCCTGCCCAACATGGATCGCAACGAACGCGCTGCCACTTATGACGAAATGAATCGCGTCATTGCGGCCTTGCACACGGTTCCTTTTGCCCAAAGAGGCCTAGGTAACTTTGGTAAACCTGGCAATTACTTTGAACGGCAAATCGGTCGCTGGAGCAAACAATACGTAGCCTCCGTCACGCAACCGATTGAAGAAATGGATCAACTCATGGCGTGGCTGCCTGCGCACATGCCCGCCAGTGCGCTGGACGCCTCCAAAGTCAGCATCGTGCACGGTGACTTTCGCTTGGACAATTTGATGTTCCATCCAAGCGAGCCCAAAGTAACGGCCGTCTTGGATTGGGAACTATCGACCATTGGTCACCCTTTGGCGGACTTCAGTTACCACTGTATGGCTTGGCATATTCCACAAGGAACATTTCGAGGCATCGGGGGTGTTGACTTGGCCTCCTTGGGGATCCCAAGCGAGGCGGAGTACATCCATCGCTATTGCGATCGCACGGGTTTAGCCCGCGCGCAAGACCTCAAAGCCGATTGGAACTTCTACCTTGCCTACAACATGTTTCGCATAGCCGCCATTTTGCAAGGCATTGCCAAACGCGTCGAGGCAGGAACCGCATCCAGCGAACAAGCCAAAACCTCTGGCGCTGGCGCTCGACCTATGGCTGAGTTGGCTTGGAAATATGCACAACTCGCATGATCAAACCACAACCATAACTCTAAGGAAATCACCATGAATTTCGACTACACAGACAAAGTCAAAGTCATGCAAACGCGCTTGCTTTCATTCATGGATGAGTACATCTATCCCAATGAAAAACGCTTTTATGCAGAGATTGCTCAAAACCGTGCCCAAGGCAACGCCTGGATCCCGACAAAGATTGTGGAGGAACTCAAACCCAAAGCGAAGGCGGCGGGTCTGTGGAATTTATTTTTGCCTCACAGCCCACGTGCACCCGAAGGTTTATCCAACCTCGAGTACGCCCCGTTGTGCGAAATCATGGGTCGAGTTCCTTTTGCGGCCGAAGTTTTCAATTGCGCCGCCCCGGACACAGGCAACATGGAGACTTTTGAGCGGTACGCCAGCGAATCTTTGAAAGATCAATGGCTAGAGCCTTTGCTGCGAGGCGAGATTCGTTCGGCCTTTTTGATGACCGAACCCGAAGTGGCTTCATCGGATGCCACCAACGTTCAGTGCCGCATCGAACGAGATGGTGATCACTATGTCATCAATGGTCGCAAATGGTGGAGTTCAGGTGCAGGCGACCCGCGTTGCGCCGTCTACATTGTGATGGGAAAAACCGACCCAGATGCGCCCCGTCACTCCCAGCAAAGCATGATCATCGTGCCCAGCAACAGCCCCGGCGTGACCGTTGAGCGCCCCTTGACCGTATTTGGTTACGACGACGCCCCACACGGCCACATGGAAGTTGTTTTGCACAACGTGCGCGTTCCGCTGGGCAACTTGCTCCTGGGTGAAGGTCGTGGTTTTGAAATTGCGCAAGGCCGCTTAGGCCCTGGGCGCATTCACCACTGCATGCGAACCATCGGAGCGGCGGAACGTGCTCTGGAGTTGATGTGCCGACGTCTCAACTCTCGTGTGGCATTTGGCAAACCGGTTTCAGCCCAAGGCGTGTGGCATGAGCGAATCGCAGAGGCACGCATCATGATTGAACAAGCACGCTTGCTGACCCTCAAAGCAGCTTACATGATGGACACGGTGGGCAACAAAGTGGCTCGCGCTGAAATTGCCATGATCAAAGTCATCGCCCCCACGATGGCGACTCAAATCATTGATTGGGCCATTCAAGCTCATGGTGCGGCTGGCGTTTCTGACGACTTCCCCCTCGCCTATTCTTACGCTCACCAACGCACCTTGCGCTTAGCCGATGGCCCTGACGAAGTTCACCGCAACGCCATAGCTAAACTAGAGCTTGCACGGCATATCGTCGCGGCCCCCCAAGAAATCGAAATGCCCATCACCCGAGGCTGCTAAGGAATACCCATGATCGACGTTTACACATGGCCCACCCCCAATGGACACAAGGTCCACATCATGCTCGAAGAGTGCGGCTTCAAGCTCGGGCGTGATTGGCAGGCGCATGCCGTCAACATTGGACAAGGCGACCAATTCAAGCCCGAATTCTTAAAGATCAGTCCCAACAACAAGATCCCTGCACTGCTCGACCCACATGGTCCAGACGGCAAGCCGATCAGCTTGTTTGAATCGGGCGCCATTTTGTTGTATTTGGCGGCTAAAACCGGGAAATTTTTACCCAAAAGCGATCGTGCCAAATATGACGTGCTGCAATGGCTGATGTTTCAAATGGGGGGCGTCGGTCCCATGCTGGGGCAAGCACATCACTTTCGAATTTATGCGCCTGAGACGATTGACTACGCAGTCAACCGCTACACCAATGAGGCTAAGCGTTTGTATGGTGTGATGAACAAACAGTTGGAGCAAAGCAAATTCATCGCTGGCAACAGCTACAGCATTGCGGATATTGCCATTTTTCCTTGGCTGCGAAGCTGGCAAAACCAAGGCATTGACTGGGCAGATTACCCCCAACTCAAAATCTGGTTTGACCGCATCTCCGAGCGCCCAGCGGTTCAACGCGGCGTTCAGGTGCTGGCCGACTTACGCAAACCCATCACCGACGACAAATCTCGCGAAGTGCTGTTTGGTAAGACGCAATACAAATCGCGTTGATCAAGGCGTCACAACAAAATCGCAGCGCTGCTGTGTGCTGACGCAGTCTGCGTCAAACGCCACGAATTTGCCGCTGCTGTTGGGCTTGAATTGACTCACCAGTCCCCCGACCGGCTGGTAAGGCGTGGTGGGCAGGGCCAAAGAAGAGATGAGGTTCAATTGCGTGCCTGGACTTGCACTGGGCAACTCGTAGCGCAGCACCACCATGCTGGTGGCGTTAGAGCCATTTTCGACGGACGTGTTTTTTACCAAGACAAACAAGTTGCTGCTGTTGACCACCAAGTCAAACACGCTTGCATGGATGGGCTGGTTGTCGATCCCGGTCATTGAATAATTGTCCGCAATGCTCGACACAGCCGAATTGCCGTTGAAGTTAAAGTGCCCTGATTGGTTTTTCAACCAAACCATGGTGTTGTTGACTTGGTTTCCATTGCCGGTCACCACCAAGTCCGCAAGCCCCCCCACATTAGGAAGAAGAAATACCTTGCGCGGCATCGTCGGAAAGTCAATCAGACTGGTGATTCCCATCTCTGATTGAGTTTTTTTGCTCCATGAAACCGCCCCAGCAGACAAGTTATTGGTGAGCTGAACAATGCTGTTGCCATCTGTGGACACCACGTCCACGTCACCATCACCATCGATGTCGGCTGCTGCTGCACCCCAGGCTTGCAAATTGATTCCCGTTGTTTCTTGGCGTGTGTAGGTGGATTGGACGGCTTGACTCAAAAACAGAATTTGTGTGGCCGCTGTGTTGCCTCCGCACACCACATAGACATCTGGCTTGCCATCTTTGTTGAAATCTGCGGTCAACGCTTGTACGACATTGCTGCAAACGGAACGATCACTGTCTGACAGCAATGTGGAGGTGTTGTCGGTCCATCCCCCAGCTGGATTTTTTTTCAAAAAATAAGCTTTTGCCATAGCTCCTGATTGACTCACGGCCACAAAAGCGCTGTAGCTGCCGGTCTGGAAAAAATCACCAAAGGCCAAAGAGTCTGCTATGGAGTGACCTGAGGGTGTGAGGGTTGTAATTTCAGGAATTTGGGGGATATTGAGTGCGGGGTCAGTGCTGTTTTTGTTGTCATAAGAACTTGCCGCCACGACCAAGGGAGTTCCCCCGGCCACAGCGCTCGCCCCACCGCCACCACCACCACACCCATTCAAGATAGCTTGAACAAGCAAAGCAGCCAGGATTGTTTTAATTTTCATGTTCATTCCATCGACTTCTTGTCACTTTACTTGAGTTGAGCACAGCGTGCCTCGTGGTTGCTGATAAAGTTACCCCTGTTTCAATCGATATCACCCTCTATGTTCAAAAAGTATTGTCTTTTGATCTGCCTCTTGCTGAGCTTAGGCACGGGCGTATTCGCGCAAGACAAGCCCGAACCAAATTACAAACCTTATCCTTTGACCAAAGGCGACACGCCAAGCAACAACGCTGAGCCTAATTTCAACAAACCTACGCCAGCGACTGCTTCGCGCGCCATCTTGGCAAGGCCGCCTCAGTCAGGCAAAGAGCCGATGTTGTTATTGGGGCCCAAAAATCGACCTTACACACAAGCCATTGCAAACACCCTCAAGCTTGAATACTTTGAGTGTGACGGCATCGTCGCGCCATGGTTTCGCGAACTTTTGGTCGCAGAGATGAATTACTTTGCCGAACTCAACGAGATCCCCTTCGTCAAGGGTGACGCCTGTGTGGTCAGCATAGGAACAGGGAAAAGTCTCACACCCGGGCGAATCAGCATTCACCTGTACACCAACAATCAACGCCTCACGGCATGTGTACGCAATGAGCAATGTCCGGTCTTTCGAAGCATCAGCCTCATTCCAAAAGGTGAAGTCCTGTACCGTTCTTATTTCTTATCGGACATGTCTCGCAAGTTGATTGCCCAGCACTGCGTCACCGACAAGGGTAAGTGGCACAGCGACACCACCTGCTACACCGTCGATTGACGCGCCTATTTCCGCAATTCAACTAAAGCGAACACGCTCGGTGTCGATGCTCTAGGCACAAGCTTTGGTTGCCATGAAGTTCTCACCTGTTTTCTCTTCTGCTGTTGTTTTCTCTAGCCTTCTCATTTGGCTGGGAGGCTTTTGTGCGCCCGCTTGGGGCAATGAGCCCAAAAAGGCTGAGCCCGTGAAAGAAGAAAAGAAAATCAAGTACGTCGACGAACCCGGAGAAGAAGGACGAGGCTACACCTACAAAAGGGTTGCAAAAGAGGCTTATGACGAGCCCAAGCCTGTGCCCAAGGAGGAGCCCAAACCGGCGCCTAAAGCAGAGTCAAAAGACCCACATGCCAAGCCCGATGCACACGCCAAGCCCGATGCTCACGCTAAGCCCGATGAGCATGGCAAAGCCGATGACCATGGCAAGCCGGCAGAAAAGAAAAAAGATGACGGTCATGGCGGGGGTGACCACAAAGAACCTAAAAAAGAAGAAAAGAAAAAGGACGATAAAAAGAAAGACGATGGCCACGGTGGTGGCCATGGAGGCGGACATGGCAAAGAAGACAAGAAAGAAGAGCCTACCTCAAGCGCCTTGTACGAAGCCACGATCATCAAGCTCGATGGCAACAACCGCCCCCTCAAACCCGTCTTCAGATCGACCAAAACAGCCGACTACTTTTTATGCCGTGATGTTGTGAGCACGAAATATCGCAACACAGTGCTGGGCGAGATGAATACTTTCGCTGATCGCATGGGTTTGAAAAGAGCACTGGACTTGCCGTGCATGGTGAAAATAGCAAAAGCTAACACCAAATTTCCAGGCGCAGTTTTTCTAGAGTTCTATGTCAACGACAAAGCCGCCGTTGAATGCATGAAATTGGGAGAATGCGGTAGCACGCGTTTGATGATGTTGTTTCCCAAAGATAAAACGGGCAAACATAGCAAGGAGATTTACCGTTCATATGTGTTGACAGACGAACGTAAGTTCCAACGCGGGTCATTTTGTGTCAGCCCGCAAGGACAATTGCTGGCCGAAAAAAACTGCTACGTCGCGTTGAATCCTGATTGGCTATTCAACTGAATCACGCCATCTGGCCTGCCCGGAGGGGATCGAACCCCCGACCCACAGCTTAGAAGGCTGTTGCTCTATCCAACTGAGCTACGGGCAGAA